>PUPH01000044.1 GCA_003553085.1 Thermoplasmata archaeon | reverse complement strand
TGATTCTGGAGTAGCACCTTCCGGCGCTACTGATTCTGGAGTAGCACCTTCCGGCGCTACTCCTCTTAATTCTGCAGTAGCACCTTCCGGCGCTACTCCTCTTAATTCTGGAGTAGCACCTTCCGGCGCTACTGATTCTGGTATAACACTAATTGAACGTAAACGCGGTGATGCTTTTTGGCGTCTCGCATTACGATAAAATTCATTACGATAAAATTTTGGTGTTGTATTACCAGATGCAGGTTTTGTAGCTGGAGCAGGCTGATTGCCAACCTGTTCCTGTTCCTGTTCATTTTGTGCCTGTTCCTGTTCCTGTTCCTGTTCATTTTGTGCCTGTTCCTGTTCCTGTTCCTGTTCCTGTTCCTGTTCATTTTGTGCCTGAGGTTCAGGCTCCATACCGCTAGAGCTAGTATGACATTTTGTCAAATCACGTTTTAAAGTTTTACCTTTAAAACCAATAACAAATGGACTATGAGATAAAGCCCATCTTCTCTCGTCTTCGACGGAGATTAAGTTACTTAAAAACGGTTTAAAAACGGTATGTTTTTGAGAGACAGTAAATCTTCATACCTTTGGATATGATTGACTGAATTTTTTATATTGTTCCATAAATTTTTTTTTATTTTAAACCAAAAAGGCAAGTCAGCTTGAGAACTGTATAACAATAATACAGAAGAAGCGACGCTAAATGTTTTCAGTCGCCGTTTTCTAATAAAACGGCGAGTATCGTGAGACATTTGGTTTCACGAGGAATAAAGTCACGAAGTGACTTTATAGTCCCGCGTTTTCAACGAAAACGTGGGAGTCTCGACTTTTTCGTTGAAAAAGTCGACAAGAAAAAGGAAGTCTTCGACTTCCTTTTTTTTGACCAAAAAGTCAATTAAGCTTATTCTTAAGGAAAGCAATCAAGAAAAGCGACGCGTATGTCCTAAATCTTTCTTCTTATTTCTTTTGTCTAGTGAGGTATTCTTCCTAGACAAAAGAAAAGGAACATTTTTTGCGATATGCGATATACGATATACGATATACGATATGCGATATACGATATGCGATAAAGTATTTAACCTCCTAAATAAAAAAACGCAGAAGGAAAAAGGAAAAAGGAAAAAGGAAAAAGGAAAAAGGAAAAAGGAAAAAGGAGTGTTAGGATATACAAATACAACTATAAAGGATACAAGATGGCTAGTATTGCATATTACAAGATGAAGGAAGGTTCGCGCCTTCCTCTCAAGAACATCGTAGAATTGAATGATGACAGCCTTTGTGCAACACAGCCAATGATTACATTATTAGACCACGTGAAGCTAAATAAACACCAACTTAGAAAATTTTTACAACGTAAAAATTTTCTTTGCTCTTGTGTATAAGTGCCAGCAATTTGAGAGAAAGAAAATTATCGTCACTGATGAAAGTAAAGGTATTGAGGAATCGGCGCTTGAGAACACTATAAATGACACCTCTTCACTCACTCAAAATAGCCCTCTCCTTCCTCAAATGTCGCCGTTTTCTACGAAAACGGCGAGATTTCTCCCGGAAACTTTGTTTCCGGGACAAATGAAAAATGAAGATTCCACAATTACAACTCAGTTTGGCATTATTGGACCTCCTTAAGACAGGTTAAGGGAAGTCAAACTGAGTTGTTCTTTTCTCTTTGATTGCTGCAAACCGGCCCCGCCCACACAGTCCCGTTTTTGTACGAGGCGACCTACTACGCAAAAACGGGAATCCATGGACGAAAAGTTCACGACATGGCTCTGCAACGGAAAGTTGATGCTCTTTCATTCGGAAGGATTCTTTGTATGCATATATGAAGACAAATCTGATAATCATCTCATCTATGTTATCAATGGAGCAATTACATCAAAGAGTTCCTTCCATCTTCAATCAAGTCGATCGTTTTCTCAAACAAGAGGCAACTATCAGCATTCATCAAAAGGAAAGAGCGGTATAGAAACATATGAAATAGTCGTGATGACACCGACGTTTTACAGAAATAGGAGGTCACTCCACCTTTAGAAAGGACAAATGACTTTAGGAAGTACAGATATGCGTTGAAATGGACCAAGTCTGCTTTCAACGCATATTTGTGGATGAAGTTGAAATGGACCAAGTCTGCTTTCAACGCATATTTGTGGATGAAGTTGAGACAGTCTCAATTCCTCCTCATCCTAGGGCATAATTCTATTGGTATGTAACAGCATCTGTCAACAATATTATCTATACAGCAGCCCATGTGGTACGCCTGCTTCCTTTGAATGTTATCGGTTTATTGACGATAAACAATGTATGTGGAACTTAAGAAGAAGGCTGAGATGAAAGAGCTCAGCAATAATAACATGATCAGTGCAGCCGCGTTCTTTTCTTTTGAGGAATTCAGATCTTTTCATAAAACAATAGATTCGTCTACCACATATCATTTATAGAAAGCTACACCGTGCTACACCGTGCTACACCGTGCTACACCGTGCTACACCGTGCTACACCGTGCTACACCGTGCTACAACGTGCTACACCGTGCTACAACGTGCTACACTGTCATCGATTAACATTCTCAATGGAGTAGTAGACAACCATGTTATTAATTGTTTGAATGCAAATGACCTCAAAGGTGCAATGTCTTTCTACGGGCTTCCTTCGCCAACAATTCAATAGTGAATACAACATCGTCGATGTCTTGGTTCTTCTTCTTCTAAAGTTCCGAAGTAACATAAGCAATATTGACCACCAGATCGAGTTTGTGAATTCTGGATTTCTCATGTATGACAGTGAAGAGGAGAAGGAGAAAAGCATCAAAGAAAATTTTTACGACGTAAAAATTTTCTAAGGTACTAATCAAGAAAAAAGTCGGACTGTGTGAAGGAGGCACGGACTGTAGGAAAAACACCGAATACGAGATTTCTTCGCGCGAAGCGCTAAAGCCCCCCAGTAGGCGGACTCTGTCCGCCTCTTTTTTGAGGCTACGCCTCAAAAAAGGGGTTAGGGTTTTACTTTGTAAAACCCGTCAAAGGGGCGAAGAAATCTCTACCTCCCCGCTATGCGGGTCGCGGCGACTGCTGTAAGCCGCGAGGGGTTTTTTAGGAGGCTACAGTCCCGTGTTTTTCTACGAAAAACACGGGACTGACGGGCTTCGCACGTCACTGTAAGCCGCACGAGGGGAATAAAGTCACTTCGTGACTTTATAGTCGCCAATAAGCGATTAAGAAAAAAGGTTCTTATAAGAATAAAAACGAAAAAAAAAGACGATTGACAAAAGAAACAAATCTGATAAATTAAGAAACAAGGGAATGTTCAAAAAAGAAAAAAAAAAAATGAATTTGTCCCGGAAACAAAGTTTCCGGGAGAAATCTCGCCGTTTTCGTAGAAAACGGCGACATTTGTAAAAGCACTTCGTGATTTGACTCCGTGTACGAGGCGACCTAATAAGCACTAAAACTCGAAAAAGAGTAACAATATCGAAGAAAAATCTACGATTTTTCTTCGAGATCTCGTTAGGAGGCTCCTTCGAAGAAAAACCGATATTGTTTTTTTTGATTTCAAAAACGAATAAATCTTTTCTTTAGGTTTTGACTATTGAAAAGAAAACGTGATAAATAAAAAGAATCCGACGCAACTACTAGGCCTTTGCTAGCCCGTAGGGCGTCGCGTCGCCTACGGGCGTCGCCTACGG
>PUPH01000134.1 GCA_003553085.1 Thermoplasmata archaeon | reverse complement strand
TATTTTGGACAAAAAACGTGCAGTAACTTGATAAATCGGGGTCAAAAGACCCCGGAAAAAAACTTCTGTCAAATCCATTTTCTTGAGAAATTAGCGTGAGCTAAGTGTCAAACTTGGGTTAGATATAAATACCGACGGCTTGATACCCTTACGGGAAACATGCTCCTTTGGTTGAAATCCAAGTTTGCTATGATCGTAGCCGGAATCATCATAATATCCGCAGTCACCTCTTTTTTCTACTATCAGCGAGATCAAATAGACAGCGAAAGTATGCAAACATACTGTGATAAGATATCGAATACTGTCAGGAACATGCACAGCTCAAATGTGGATTCAGCCAGCCATCAGATATATATAGACGAGGGTGAAGGCGGTATAGAGCTCCCCACACAGATCGGTGGTGATACATACGAGCTCATATTTTATCCTCACACCGTAGCCATAGAGCAAGATGGGCACACCCGGGGAAAGGAGTTTGGTCTTAGAGTTCATCTATGGAACCCTGCAGGATTGGAACGGATCGATCGTCTATATGATGATGAGGCTGAAAGGATGGACGAAGCAAATAGTAATATTCGTGTATGGTCACATGAGGTAGAAGTCATCCACATCAAGATGCTGCGGATGTGTAATGGGTCAGAAGAAGTAAATCGCGTTTTCATATTTGAGGGTGAAAATTGATATGGAGTTAGGTGAATGTAAATGAGTGGAGAAAAAAGGGAATCCAAAAAAAGGCTGAGAAAAATGATCTCTGACGAAAAGGCGCAGATGTCCTTCGCCTTGGTAGCTATAGTAATGATACTCATGAGTGTGTTCATCGCAGCCTATTTTGCCAGATTGGACTTTCAGCAGAGAGACAATACTCTGAAGGATCTGGCGATAAAACAGATGTACGAGGAGGTCTACAACATAGAACAAGAGTTGGAAAGTGCTGTTGAGGAAGCAGGTCACAGAGCCATCGAGATAGTCGAAGAAGACATGTTAAAAACAAATGGAGCTGGTATCGGACGTCAGGTCGATGTGATCTACGCTGTCCAGGAGAACACCACCAGGCTCTTTGAGGAATATTACAACGAACATTATGGAGAGCCTATCCACATGGGTGAGAAAAGGGTTCGGACCCATCTTTATCCCGAGAGGGTATACGGTGAGAGCGTAGAGGTGATGGATGGGGAGGTCTATATGCAGAACGGTACAAAGTTAGAGTGGGTGGATATGCCTCTTTATTTCAGGCATAATCGAACTCTCAATATCAATATATATGACAACTCCACGCATACACATGTATCCCGAAGGGTGTACATCACCCAGGACATCGAAACCAGTTTCCTACTGCTCATGACCCAGACAAACGAGTTCGACTTCAACCGGGTGAACAAGATAGCGGAGTCGATACTGTTCACACTGGCATACGGGAAGATCTATGGTGCTGAGACGGAGTTTGAGATAGGATATGACAAATCTATGTTTGAGGAGTTTGGGTTGATTGGTCTGGCTGGGTTTTTCTTGCCCAACATCACAGCTATTTTAGATTTTCTATGGCTAGACGATGAGAATGAGGCTAAGGGATACATAGAGGAAGTGTTTGACGGGGAAGACTATGATGAGGACGATATAAATGAAACCCATAGGGGTTACAATGGAACTGTGATGCAAGGTTTCTATGGTGATACGGGTAGGTGGGACTCCACACAAATCATCACTGCTGATGAGATAAACATAGCTTACAACCTGGGGATCATCCTGGAGCAGATGAGGGTGCTCCAAGATTACGATGAAAGTCTTTTGGAAGATGTGGCGGATGAACTCGACCATGTAACGACTCAGGATTTAAAGAGTTGGCTTGGTTCTGGTCTAAACAACAGAGTCAACGTCCAGGCACTCACGATCATGATCTTCACAGAGGCTGGCGTCATAGACGACGAGGTATTCACAGTAGGTCCACACATAGAAAAGTACGGTGATCACGGATTCATGGACCTATTCAGTGAAAAATGGTATGGTACTTTCTTTACACTCATCGTACATACCTTGGGTTCATTTAAAGAAGCGATAGGCATTTCAACTCTTATTGAAAGTGATTTTCAAGAGACCATCGGAGATTTCCATGCAAATATAGGCTATGTTTATGAGTTACTGGTATTTGCCGCAATGGCAATGGGAGGGGTGCTTGATTCGTATCACTTCAATCATGATGATGAACTGAAAAATTATGTGGTGGATGAAATAATAGATAAACTACTAGGCGGTTTAACGGACATCCCTATCATCGGCATCGGTTTTGAAGAATTGGGGTATATAATCGCGGAAACTGTAATTTTGCTCGCAGATGGAATTGCATGGGTGTTAAGTAGTATGGGATTAGAGATGACAGGTCCACAGATCCTTTACTTGATGTTCTTCGGTCCCTTTGCAGATGAGAACGTCATAGATGATAATGGGTTAATAGAAGATGTTTATGAGATATTGAAAGCCGCGATAAGAGACTACATCGATAATACAACCAAAGGATATATCGCTGATGAGATCAGCAATCTGAATGAACAGTACTACCAACATGTGGATATACAAGCAAAAGTGGACGATATAAATGAGATGCTTGATGATATGGCTCCCAGCGCTACATCAAATGATGATGCCCTTCAGGTTGGTGGATCAAATGATGGTGTAGTGGTGGATAATTCCTATGATGACTACATATCATCAGAAGATGAGGAGGAAGAATCTATTACTGGAGGGTGGTCGGAGTTCGTAATAAATAGTATTTGGATGTCTCCCAGTGATGGTGTAATCGATGCAGGTGAGACTATAAGGGTAAGTGCAAGAATCGAAAACATAGGTAACGAAACTGGCACTAGGACGATAAGACTGAGAACAAATCATCCGTCAGGTAATCAACAAGAATCTCTTACATTAGGGCCTGAAAGCTATGGAACTGTACGTTTCGATATAGAGACAGAAGCAGGTAAACGGCAATTTGGTGATTATTATGCACGGATCAGAACAGGTGACGATAGCGCAAGGGTAGATTTTACTGTTGAAGAAGCATGGTTCGTAGTCCAGAGTGTTTCTGCTCCATGTATCCATGTGGGAGGCACTTTGGAGGTAGAAGCGGTCATCAAAAATGTTGGCAACATAGATGGAACCCAAACTTTGACAATGACCACCGATCCAAATATCGGTAGTCGTACTGATAGTATAAGTTTGTCTCATGGGAACGTGAAAAATGTAACCTTTTCCTCCATACACAACATAAATGAACCAGGTCATAACTCCGCTACTGTGTCCTCTGAAGACACATCGTTAGAAGATGGCTTTATCGTAAGTCAATTCGAGGAGATAAGAGGAAGGATAAGAGAAGTGCTAAATATTCTATCGGATACTAATTTTAACCAAGACCTCGTGTGGTTCACATGGGATGTGTATTACACCACAGAAGCTTTTGATGAATATTGGGATGCCCTCCAAGATGTCAGAAACTGGGAAGGAGTTCTTTGGGACGGAACTTACTGCGGTGTAGATGAAGAGAGTATAGTTGTGGGTATCATAGATGACCTAGAAAAAATAACATCAAACAGGTATAAATATGAAATCTACAGCGAGATAAAGGAAGAACTGAATGGAATCAATTGGGACGATGAAAACTATTGGAAAAAGTTGATAGACCTTGATCCTAACGGTGAAATCGATGAAGAAATCGAAAGACTACACAAAACATTCAAATTTTTGGATGGTGAATGCGGTCTCTACGACTTGATCTGTATACAGACGGATGAATATGGTATGGAAAAATTGCAGGGAATAATTCAAGATTATCTAAATCAATCGGTTGAAGAGTGGAATGAAGACATTGATGAACCGGGCTTTTGGGGAACATTATGGGAAATATTGATGGGTGCTGCTAGCGACGATCCCGATAGTAGTTCGAGTGGCCTTTTTGCACTTTTCGAGAGGACAAACTCGAACATTGTTGATTTCACCACCATCCGAGAAGACGACGAAGACGAGAGCAGATTTGCAAAATTACTCAGAACTGCGGGTGAAATCGATGATATACACGACTTGAATTTTGATAGTTCAGCCGTTGCTTACAATATCGACAACAGTGATATACACGGAGAAGATGTATGGGAATTGGACTTCCGACTCAGCGATAAATTGCACGAATCATGGCAAAATACGACGGATGCAAAAGACGAAATGAGAGAATGGACTAACAAAGTAAAAAACGGCGATGAGGGTAGGGCCTTTGATCTCGATTCAAACTACTGGGTAGAAAGAAGCGGTCGAGCGAGCTTCTACAGTCTGGCAACGGAAGTGATCGGATCGATGGAAGATAAGGTTCCTTCGTATATAAACAACATCACAAGCATGGAACCCACCTTCGAGTATCCTGCGGAGGAGGTGCTCAATAATAGCGGGAACAATAATGAGGACTACGAAAAAATGTTAGATGAGAATCTCACTAGCACCCCTGTCGTAAGTGCTCCAAAGGCACCGTTCAAGATAAGGATATCAGAGGAGATACATCATGTTAATACGAGCGTCAATATGGATTACCTGAAGCTCGGAGGCATATATGATTCAGGTCAACAGGGAAACGTAAACAGTGAGTTCATAGCGGAGAATGTAACGGGGATAAGAGTGTTCGAAACGCTGGGCGATGATATTAAGCCTGGTGAAGTGATGACGTCGTACCTTAATCCATTCTCAACGGAATGCCACGACTTCTACATGACCAGTTTATCGTATATGATAAACACTTCAAGGATGGAAAACAACGGCAGACATCTGATCGAAGTATCTGCAAGATCAGATACACTGGGCGGTCTCGAACGGTATGCGACTGTGACCTACAGCAATGAATCGTCGATGGGCGATCCTTCCATGTCTGTCCAATTGTACACTCCGCTGCCGGTGGTAGATACGGGTTATGCACCGCAATCACCGCTTCAGGTGAAGATCGAAAACGTTTCTTTGAGTAGGAACGTATACCCATCGGACTTTGACTCATTGGAAGATGAGGTGTACCTAACTTTTGAGGATGAAACGAAGCAAATCGGTAATGATTTTGGGTATGAGTATGACACCGATCCCCATAATGCCACATACCATGTATCTGTAGTCGCTATGATAGACAGCGAGGATACTTCAGCACTTGCTCAGAGCGTTTTAAATTTCTTTCCCGGAATATTCGGCTCTGATGAACATTCGAATTATAAGACTATGGTCGAGGGTAAGGTGGTAGATCGTGGTACCTACGATTGCGAAGATGAATATGAAAACAATTACAGCAATAAAGACGATTATTTATTAGATACTAATAATAATACAGGATATATAGACATCGATATAACGGAACATATGAAAGGAAACTGGAGTAAATTATATGATGGTGATGAGTTTGACGATGACGACGACAGGACTCCTTTATTCATAACAAAAGTCCATAAACCCGTCAGCTACTCGTATCTGGTAAGTGCAAGTACCATAGCCACACTTGCGGATGACGAAAATCTCACCGACCAGTTCCAGTTCTCTCCCGCGCAAACGAACCATGAGCAGGGATACATAAAGGATCCTCCAGAAAATAACCAAGATCACTTCAATCCGATGATCTCAGTATTCGATGTTTCAGATGGTTATAACTTCACCATGATCAGCAACATCCCAAGGGATTCATGGATCGTTGAAAGGAACGGCATTCCATTCCTTGTTGACTTTGAAGATCATCCGTATCTGAGAAGAACGCTCTCTGCATCGGTACAGATGGACAAGATGCTATCGAGTTTTGAAAAGGGTCTCATCTCCATAGTGTCCGCAATAATACCCTCTACCATAGTAGACGAGGTAACGACTGCATTACTCCCCGAATCAGAGTACCGTACGGTGAGAGCCTATCGATATATACCTGTGATCAAGACCATCGAAAACAATACTAACGAACCTATACGATATCCAGACAGGCTAATACCCCTGTGGAGGTTGGCACCTATAGCTGGTGATCATCATTCAGGAGAGATGTGGAATAAAACTGCAGATAATATCAGGGAAAGAGGAAGTATCGCCCGGATAGCTCTAGATCCAAAAGTGTTCGCAGCCGCTGGTGGGGCTATCGCCGCCGCCAGGGTCGATATAAACGGTTTAGATCGTTTGTCCGAAACCGAGTTCCTCTCTAGAGGATTCGGCCCCATCGAAGAATTGGTTGGGTTCGAGGAGGGATACGATTTCATGCAGGGCGCCTACCTTGAATATTTTATCGGCGAATCCTTTCCAAATAGGTCCATAGAAAGAAGTCTCACTTTATCTAAAGCCATCTGGTATGCGATAGGCGCCTACAGACAGGCAAGGCGATTACTGGCCATCGGCGCGGAGCTCGTAGAGATCGCTGCTGCGGTTGTCACTTTAGGTGCCTCTGCAAAGGTAACTGCAGCGGTGCGGAAGCTAAGAGCCGTGGTTTCGACAGCGAACCAATTTATTGAGAGTGCTGAGAAGCTATATAGTGAGATGAAGTCCAATGGCGAGGTCGACTTCCAGGGAAGAGAAAGGGAGTTCAGAGAAGCACTGGAGGAACTAACAGCAACAGAGCAAGCGACCCAAGAGATTCAATCCAAAGAGATATTAACTGCCGCAGTACAAAGGCCTAATTTCAACTATACCCTCTCCGCCCATTTCTATAGACGATTCGGTATTGGAGATGGGGATACTATCCTTGAATCTATCGAAGACAATCTTGAGGATAATCATAACGAGACACTGCTGGCGATACTGAACTTCGATATAGAAGAAGAGAATATTGAAGATAAAGACCTTATCGATTGGCTAACCGAAAACTTACCAGATGAAGTAGAGATCTATGATATGCACAATTATAGTATATCTAATCCACAAGACATAGAGGATCTGACATATCTTGTAGGAGAAAACGTAGACCTGAACCTGGTCCAAGGATTGGTTTCACATGGATACAACCTGAGCACACTCAAAGATGTTGTAGATCAAGGTGATTCCATACCCAGTATCACCGATCTATATCATTCGACTAAAGCCTTTGATAACTGCACAGGGATTTCTTCGTATCTAAATGAGATATCCGATGGAGATTGGGATTCATTTAGAAGGTTGGTCTTCGCTAACCATACCCAAGCTGAAGGAAAACAAGTCGAGCTCTACCCCTTCGGAAAAAATGAGATACCGTTGTTGATAGACGATACTTACACGAGTTATATACACACCACCGATACCCCGTCGATAGACGACAGCGTATTCAACGAAGTTTTCGCCAGGGGTACTATAGTGATCAATACCACTCAAAATGTAGGACAAGGCGATCTAGAGGGTATCATATCGCAGTTAGAAACATACGATCCGTACTTTGAGAATGTCTGTGAAGTAAAAATAATAGGCAGAAACGGTGAGATGAAAGCTAGGATACTCACTGGAGCGGGATATATCAGATATATATTCTGATGGCTTTCCTAAATCCATATGTATAACTGTATCCTCATCCTTCTTAGGTCCCCCTCTGCGTCAGCGAGTGTTGTCACGTATGTCGCAACGCTCATATCACCAACAGCATCGAGTTCATCAGGACCGTCCAGCACATCGGAAATGAAAAAGGTGCTATCCTCGTAATCTGCTCTAACAACGAAGTGGTAGTGAGATATATAGACAGCGGTTTGCATATAGACTTCTTTTATACTGTTGTTCAATGTTGTAAGGTTGTAATCATAGACTGGTGTAGCATCTTTTTTCTTCAGATAAAGATAATTCTTGATGGCCCTTTCAACGGTGATGTTCCTGTAAGTATGAAATTCACCACTGCTTAGATCTTCGTATCCCGTTTCCCTTATGTTGTGCACTATCACAGTGTTTTGTATGTTGATCGCCGCCTCTTGTTCGATGTTTATGTTGGCGATGTCCTGGGTGCGGGATAGGCTTGTAGAATACATTTGTAATAAGAAGAGAGTTACTAACATGAGGGATAGAGCGAAAATCAGAGCATCCATTACAGACAGGATCCCTTCGTCGTCATCCCTGATATTTTTTAGCCTTCCCATAATATCACCGTCAGCTGGCCTATGTAGTTATCATACTCGGTATCTCCAACGAGGGTTACGGGGCTGTAGAAGATGTATGTCTCGGCCCTTTCCGGTATATCTTCATTTACAAATGTCCAATTTTCTTCGCCACCATAGTTTCTGATTATTACGGAGAAATCGTATCTTGAGTCAGTGGTTATATCTTTTTTAATGGTCTCGCTATCCATAGATCCTAATTTTTCCATGCAAAAATGACCCAATTTAAAACCATCTTCATATTCATACTGCAGTTCATCATACATCTGGATACTTCTGTGAAGATCGATGGTGTTTTCATATTTTTTCATGTTCTCTATCTCATCTCTATAATCGAAGTAAGCGTTGGTGAATGTCATGATAAATAAAGTCATAGCCAGGATTATGACCAACAACACTGGGAGGTCCAGAAAGAACCCCGCTACTCCCTTATCATCCATCTTTCTTATCATATGCATCTCTCATATTATCTTGGGCGGTGCTCCCTTTTTTTTACTATTATCATCCGGTAAGGCACTGGCATCCATACCTGTGTGCAAGCTCATCCTTGGTCTGACCCTGCACATCACGGTCTTCCTTGTTTTATCGTCAAATATTACAGATAGCCCTCTCTTGAATTCCAGGGTAGAAACGACGGATTGTATATCTTTACCTCCTTTCATGTATGATTGTTTGGCCTTACCCAAAGCCTCTATGTCATCGTGTGATGTAAGATTATGAGCTAGTATCAGATCGGACTGTCTTATGGCACTTTCGTGTAATGCCGCCGGTTCCTGTGTTGCCAATATCAGTGATAAGCCTGGGTGTCTGCCCAACTTGATCCAATCTATCAATATATCAGATGCGATAGTACTCTTACCACTTGGTAGAAAAAGGTGTGCCTCGTCTATGATCATGTATACCAGAGGATTCTCGGTCACTTTCTTTTTTATACTAGAATCCAGCATCCCAGCTTCAGCTTGCATCTCAAGAGTGGAGAAAAGAGTTCTCTTTTTCAACAGCTTTTCGCCTATCAAAGATACTAGAAGGTTTCTTACATCGTACCCTTTTACTCTACCGAGATAGCTCATATCCAGGATGTTTATTTTACCTCCTCTGGTTATCTGTTCAAACGATGAACTCTCCTTAGTAAAGATCTTCAGCGACTCCATCTGTTTGAAGAAATTCACCAAGGAATCCTTTGTTTTTCCATCGGTTTGGATGTCTATTTCCTCGTATATGTCCTGGAAATCATAGAACTCCATCTTTTTCCTGAGCTCTCTTATCGTCTTCATGAGATCGATGCCTTCTGGATCAGTGGGTTTTAAACCGAAAAGAGACAGCCAACTGTTGGAGTCCACTTCTTTCAAAGGGAACTGAAGCACATTATCATATAGTGGTCTCTCGGTCTTATCGTAGGCATCTATCGCTATTTGAGGCATATACGTATTTATGTCTCGTTCAAAGTCCCTGGGAGACAACTGATTGAAGTCTTTCAGCCTATTTACTTCATATTCATTCACATTTGGTGTCCTCAATCCGTGAAAAACCGACATCGTATCTATCATAACCACTGAAATATTGTTTTTTATCTCCGGCTCTAAGCGAGCAAAGCTCTCTGCTAGCACACCCAACGTATAGGATTTACCGGTACCCCTTTTTCCGATGACGAGCATACAGTGCGGTGTGGTGAGGTCCAAATACACAGAGCCTACCTCTTCGTATTCCCCTCCTGGATAACTTACAACTTTACCTAAGTAACCACAGCCCGTTATCCCTACATCATCTATCAGTTTTTTTTCTCTTCCGAATATCTCCTTTCGACTCATACGATACACCTTGTCATACTGGCCCAAAGGCCATCTGTGTTACTATAACAGCTATTGAAAACAATAACATGGCCACCGGTAAGGTGGTCCCGATGGAGTAGTTCCTTTCTATCTTGTCTCCACCGTATTGGATACCGACTGAAAAATAGATTATCACTATCAATATCTGAATCAAGTAAAAACCAACTATCAGCACGAACAAATATGAATCGACCATCTCAGCGCCTGTGGTGCCTATCTCTGCGCTTATGTCTGAGAGAAATATGTATAGTGCAGCTGTGATCCCCATGACTAGAGGGGCGAAGATTATACCTGTGGCGTTCATCGTATCTATAGATGGGGCAAGTTCGTTCTTGATATCGTTATCCATCTTTGCCATCTCTTTTTGGTACGAAGATATCTCGATCAAGGTCTTTCCCGATTCTTCTGGATCCTTTTCAGAGATCCTCGCCAGGGCCTTCAATGATACCCTGACAGTTCTAGATGGGATCTTTTTTAGGAGTCCATCCTTCCCAAAAAGTGTTTTATTTAGCGACTCCCCTTTCATAGCCATCCTAGTTATTATCTTACCAAAAAGGTCCCCTGCTTCAGAACCTCTAAGGGATTCGCTGATACTCTTCATCGAATTTTCAAGCGACTTTCCCTGTATCATCTGACTGCCCAATTGAAATAGAGCATCTGGGAATTGTTTTTCTAGTTTTAATATTTCTTTCCTTTTTTTCTTCATTTCTCGGGATTCTAGAAACATATAGATGCTGATAGGAGCTGCGATCCCCCACAGTATAGGTAGTGCATATATCGCCCGGACGTAGCTACTCCCACCTGCAAATGATAAAAGATACACACCGATACCGATCAAAAGCAACCCTAAAGCAGAGCACGACATCAACAACCTTTTCTTTTTCTTCGTTGTCAAGGTGGGAGGAATACGTGGTGGAGAAGACGTACCGGGTCTCTTACCAAGAATTGAAAAAGAATAGGCGAATGCAACAACAGGAAAGATAACGTTCATCATCAATATTATCAGAGGTGCTATGGATGGTCTTGTCGCCTCAGCCATACCATTCACTCCATCATCTAAAGTTTGAATATCGAAGTCCATAGTTCCCATGGAGAACATGGGCAGCATCGCACCTATTACAAGGGGTAACAAGATCCCTAGAGCGAACAATACAGTTGTGGGAGTAGAGAGAGAAGCTGCGAACTCTTCTATGTTGTTCATGGCACCATCTCGTATTATCCTGTTCGCTCTATCCAGGCTTCGGTTGAGCCCGTCTTTAGTCTTTTCCAGAGATGCCTGTCTTACCGAATATAATGCCAACTTAAAATCTTCATTCCATTCACCCCATTTTCTGGCGAATGATACCATCGAACCCTCGATGGTGGTGTATTTATTAAGGTAAATGTTCCACAAAATTTTTCTGAATCCGGATGCTACAGGTTCGTCTGAATTATCTGCAGTGAAACTTATCGCTTTTTCCAGTGAAGGATTAAGCCTCATCGAGATACTCAGGTAATTGATCGCTTCTGGTGTCTTTGCTAGTGTTTTAACTTTTTTTCTTTCAGCTAGCATCTCAGGGTAATTTGAAAGAAAGGTAAAGGACAGTAACGGTACCACAAAAGTAGCTACCAAAAAGATCCTAAAGATGATGCTAGAAAAGAACATGAATGAAACTATGGTTAGCCCTAACAAAACAAAAAAACTTGTAGCGGAAACGAAAATAGAAAAGATCATAGTTTCTTCAACTGTTAAATCTAATCCGACAAAATTGACAGAATCGTAGAATTGTTTCTGCTCGAAAACTCGTTTTTTCGTTTCATATTCTTTTTTAGATTTTTCGAAACCTTTTTTTACACTTTCTTTTTTCTCGTTGTCTTCTGTATAAAACCCTTTTACTCTATCCCACTTTGCCTTCTGCCGTAAGTATTCTTCTTTGGCCTTTTTTACTCCATCCTTTTCCTTTTCCTTCTTTGCTCGGAGTTTTTTTTCTGAAGGGCCTAAAACATTGTAAACGCGTTTGGCAAATTTGTTATATATTTCCCCTTCTTTTAGATCTTGGTACTCCGCGGATTCAAGCATATCTAACACTCTCTTCAAACCACTTTTTCCATCCTTTCATGACCTTACAATAATCAGTCTTTCCTCCCTTTCTCTGTTCCCTTGTTAAGCAGTTCCAAAAAGCAGTATTTGTTTTCTTTACCCATTCGGTACTAAGGAGTACAGGCAGATTATCTCTTCGTGCCCTATCTACGATCGTCTTTCTATATCGTCCCCTAACTTCGATATTTTTGTAAGCCTCTTCAAGGGACATGTCCCACTCTCTAGCGATCCGTCCTATGACTTGAGAGCTGTATTTCAGCACATCTGTTTCTACTATACGATTTTTATTGCTGTCGTATGTCATCAGGTCTCGAAAAATACCGTCATCGATCGTCTCTTTATCAAGCTCTGATATTTGAGTGAGTCTTCTCACTGGTTTCTGTCTCCCCCCCGGTCTTTTTAGATTTGCAATAGCTACCACATCTGTAGCTCCAAAGGATTTGGCTGGAACACCTATGTCATAAACAGCCCTTTCGAATACTGAGCTCGGGCTATTCGCGTGAAAAGTACCCAGCACGGAACTGCCTGCGGTGCCGGCCCTCATGGCTTCATACAATGTTCTGGCCTCCTCACCCCTAACTTCACCCATTATTATGGCAGATTCTCCGAGCCTTAGTGATACACGCAGGGCTTCTTCGGGACTTTTTTCGTAATCAACCCCTGAGAAACCTGATCGTACCAATATGTTCTGTACTTTATAACCATGTTCCTGCATGACCCTACTAGGAAGTTCTAGCGTATCTTCTATAGTAAGCAATCGTTGTGAGGTGGGAAATTCAAGCATCAAAGCCCCTAACAAACTAGTTTTTCCAGCACCTCTGCTTCCTGCTACCAAGATGGTCGACCGTCCGTCTATCAAAAAAGAAAACAACCCTGCCGCAAGAGGTGTAATCGTACCGTTTTCTATCAATCTTAATAAAGTCCAAGGCTCATCTGAATGCCTACGGAGGGCAAGGGCTACGCCTTCGGGACTGAGTGGTTTTCCGATGATGGTCACTCTAATGCCGAATTCATCCATGTTGTATTCTAACACGGGGTTGCTTTCAGAGAATGGCCGACCACTTTCCATACGGAAACGAGATAGTATACTATCGATATCATCCTTTCCCAAGATGATGTTCGTTCGACAGATATTGCTCATTTTATCAATGGTTCCACCATCCAGTTTGATATACAATGGATTGGCGGGAGCTGGAGCGTCTACATATACATCTTCAACTTTAATATCCTTTAAAACTGACTCTAGTATCCCAAGCCCAGCGGTATGTCGGCCCAAGATAGCAGTCAGTTTGTCGAGGTTCTTGTTAATCTTATCACGGTTATCTCCTAAAGATAGGCCCTTTCTGCGGGCTATCTGCATCATTATATCTTTGCTTGCCGAAAGGATATATTCCCTAGTTTCCCCCCTATCTTCGATGGAGATCTCTTCAGGATATTTTTCAGCCATCTCGTCTATGGTCAACTTTATCAGGGTTGCTTCTTCCTCATCCACTTCATAATCCCTCGATGAAAGATAGTACAAACTCTCCATACTATCTGGTAAATAGTAGTGTTTTACGCTTGTACCCCCGATTCGGTACCGGTTCATCTCATGGGAATTAGAAGGTTTTTCCTTCCTAAGCCAAGAAGAAGAGAAGGAGGGGCGGATAAATTTATTGTTGTTCAGGATATTCACGATCCCATTGTTCAACATACGATAGTTTACAGAATCGTAAAATTCTTCTGCGGACTCATCTGTTCTAGATTTCACACTGCCTAAATCTTTTAATATATTTTGATCCTCGATCTCTTCATCAGTGTCTTTGATTATTTTAGGTGGACCTCCTGGTGTTAAGACAACTTCTTCTTTAACTTTATCATCATACTTGATCTTCTCCTTCTTACCATCTCTAACTATGAGGTTGTAAGCTGAATAGAGTATCAGATCTGAAAGGTCCATACTCTTTTTCAATAAATATTTACAGTCCGCTCTAGTACTATCCCTACAATGATCACAATAAGATTTTCCCTTACCCTTATGATGATCTTTACTCTCTTTTCGGACCGATTGTATGAACTCACCATAATTTGATTTGAATACATTTTCGAATCGATCGAAAATCGTCTCAGGGTTTTTATCACAACTGCTGCACATCTTGCTTATTTCTTTCCTCTTTTTAGGGAATTTTGAGACCGCTCTTTTTATCGGGTCTTTTTGGCTCATCCCCCTGATCTCGTTTACCATCCTAGCAAGATACTTTATTAATTTTATGCCATCTTTCACATATTGTTTCTCTATAGGACCAGATAAGATTATATCATTCACATTATATTCTTTTAATATTATATCGATTAGAGAGGCTAGGCAGGTCCGATCTGATAGCTCCTTGTTACCTTGATTACAATCTTCACACCTTACATGGATCCTCTTTTTTCCATAATCAACATGCCGATCATATTCGCAAGCAACTTGTTTAATAATCCCATTGGTTGACATATCCTTGTACCCGGTCAAGGTAACGCTTCAATATTAATAAAGATTTTGTCAATATTGGACGATACCGTACAAAGATTATTTTTAATATCCTCTAAACAGACAGAGATCCGTACCTGTCAGAGAATCAGTGTTATCTAGGATATTTAGGTATAAATGATCCAGATGTTCCATCTGCTTACATTACTTTGGATGACGATCAGCCCGAAAGATTTCATCATTTATGGAACTGTTAAGTAGTTTTGACATCCAAATCTATTGTCTTGTCTTCAATTAACCTATCATCTCCGCCTCTTTATTTAGAAGCGGTTTTTAAAACAAGTTACTCGTTGGGTACTTCTTTTAAATTAATGTCTAGAGAGTATCCCTAGTACATCGGTTTGGTGTTTGAAAAAGAATTTCAACCTATGTATTTATTATACCGGTATGCCATGATCATTTGATCATTTTCTACTAGGTAGTACCTCGTAAATAACAACATGTAGAAAGAACGTTTATATAACAAGCACCCGCCTCTAAGCACAGCTCTATAGGCGATGAGATGATGAAGAGGAGAACAAAAGTAAAGTTTGGAGCATCTGTTTTGACAGTTATGCTTGTTCTCATGACCCTTGTACCGTTCCTTTATGGTTCAGGAGTATCTGAGCAGGCATCACTTCTTGATATAGATGGAGAGCAGATCGATGTGGAGTACACATCGGAGAACGACATCAGCAGTATAAGTTACACGCTAGACGGCTTCAATGCTGTCAGCGTGGATATCCATGGGGAAGAGTATCACCGGATAAATATCCCGGGAGAATCCAACTCCTTGATCAAGGGTGAACCCGAACTACCTACCCTTGCAAGGAGCATGATCATACCTGACGATGCACGGATGGATGTGCGTGTTGTTGACACAGAATATGTGGAATACGATCACGTCTCCATAATACCTTCCAAGGGTAACCTTTGCAGGACAGAACATCCCGTACCCTCAGAGGTACCCTACGAGTTCGGAGATGTGTATGAAGATGATGCATGGTATCCTCAAGAGATGGTCAACCTTCGTGATCCATATATATTGCGTGATTTCAGGGGTCAGGTAGTTGAACTGTATCCCTTCCAATACAACCCGGTAAGGAACACGTTGAGGTTCTATACCGAGATCGAATTGGAGGTATTTTCGGTGGGCAGAGGTGGTGAGAACGTTCTGAACAGACGCCGTCCTCTGGATACGGTACAGAGGGACTTTGCCCGGATATACGAAAGGCGATTCATCAACTATCAGGATACTTTGGACAGCTTAAGATACGATCCGGTCGAGGAGGATGGGAACATGCTTATAATAAGTCACGAAGACTTTTCAAACGAGATGGTCGATTTTGTGGATCACAAGAACAATATAGGTATCC
>PUPH01000025.1 GCA_003553085.1 Thermoplasmata archaeon | reverse complement strand
TAATTCGCCCTCATGAACGCTGGATTCGGTAGTAATCGCGGGTCAACATCCCGCGGTGAATATGCCCCTGCTCCTTGCACACACCGCCCGTCAAACCATCCGAGTTGAGTCTGGATGAGGACGTCTCACAAGGGACGTTCGAATTTGGGTTCGGCAAGGAGGGTTAAGTCGTAACAAGGTATCTGTAGGGGAACCTGCAGATGGATCACCTCCTACGTAATGAAAACCTGAAGGCAGGTAAACAAACACCAATTTCCCGTTGGTTCGTTGATAACTTCTTTTTTCCAAAAGCATGATATAATCCCAACGTATTAGAGCGTACGATGAACGACCCGCTAAAGGACGAATTGAACCTACGGTTACTGCGATACCTGGTTTCCGGAGAGGGTGTTAAGGTGAACATAAGTGCTGTGGCCAGAAGACTGAACATACATCGAGCCACCGCGAAGAACAAGATACGATACCTATATGAGAATGGGATCGTCAATCCACCATTGTATCCGTTCAAAGCTCTTTTCGAAGAGTATCCCCTATTGGTGATAGTAGAAGCGGACATGCCCCGGGATCCGGCCATAAGATCATTTTACCGGGAGGATACTCACATCTTCGCAGCTTTCTCATGCATGGAGGGACCGTACAACACATTATTGATAGAGTTCTTCCGAGATCTAGAATCCTACCATTCATGGAGGGAGAGGATCGTTCAGGAGCAGAGGATACCTGCCAGGGAATGGAGGGCCCCTGCCAATGCGTACATATTCAGCAATAGACTCACCTTCAAATACGATCCGAACTGTTTCATCAACGTACTCGATGAAGAATTTCGATCAAAAGGCGAGATCCAGTTGATGGGGCAAACCCTGGATGAAACCGAATTTGAGTTGCTTCGGATGCTCATGAAGGGAGAATGCATCAGGACCAATGAATCCATGTTGGCGAGAGATCTGGGTTCAAACAGGAAGACCGTCGGGCGGCATATCAACTCACTCCTCGAGAACGGTATCATAGATAAACCAAGATGTATATTCCCCAACCTGTTCGTTCCCCCCGGTTACAACCTCGTGGTATCCAAGATAGAGGTCAAATCGCAGCGTGATGAATTTAAAGAGCTACTCAAGCGGGACGACAAGGTTTCCAGAGCCCTGGTCGCCAGTACGGGCAGGTATAATTTCCTGGTCTTTACCGCCTTCAAAACCATAGAAGACTTCTTCGATTGGGGTGAAAGTCTGTACACCCGATTCCCGGAAAGCATCGGTGCGGTTTCCAACACAATACTATCGTCCAAGATGATCCATACGATAATGCCCCAGAAGGTCTCCATAGGTCTTATAGAGAGAAAACTCAGATCCCTGGGAGAAGAGTGAAATGTAGAACATGTCAGTCTGTGTATTATTCACTGATTTTTTAAACCAAAATGTACATTTATCCTTCGCTGAACTATAAACCAATTTTTTATAGTAGAGGCTGCTTTGCCCGATATACCGATATAAAGGGGTAGCAAAATATGGCAGAAAAAGGCTTCAATGCATACAAGATGGCTCAAGCACAGTTCGATGATGTAGCGGATAAGTTAGATCTGGATGAATCGACCCGAGAATTGTTGAGGAAACCCATGAGGGAGTACCACTTCACCATACCGGTAAAGATGGACGACGGATCGGCGAAGGTTTTCCAGGGCTACAGGGTGCAGCACAACGACGCACGTGGTCCCTGCAAAGGTGGGATCAGGTTCCATCCTCAAGAAACCGCTGACACCGTGAGAGCTCTAGCCATGTGGATGACGTGGAAATGCGCTGTAGCGGACATCCCATTGGGCGGAGGTAAAGGAGGAGTTATCTGTGATCCACACGATCTGTCCGATAGGGAGCAGGAGAGACTGTGTAGAGGTTGGATCAGGCAGATATCGAAAAACATAGGGCCTGTGGAAGATGTGCCCGCACCCGATGTCATGACGTCGGCCCAACATATGCTTTGGATGATGGACGAGTACGAGCATATAGAGGGTGGAAAGTATCCTGGCGCCATCACCGGTAAACCGGTGGGACACGGAGGATCCCTAGGACGTACAGAGGCAACCGGTTACGGAGTCATCTACACTGTTAGAGAGGCGCTCAAAGAATTGGAAATCGACATAACGAAGACCACCGCAGCGGTACAGGGTTTCGGTAACGTCGCCCAGCATGCCGTCGAGTTGTTCACGGAGTACGGTGGTAAAGTCGTTCTAGTGTCTTGCTGGGACCAGGATGATTCCAAGGCATACAGCTATTATCGCAAAGACGGGATCGACCTGGAAGAGTTGAGAGGCATCACCGATAGGTACGGTACCGTGGATAAAGAAAAAGCCAAGGAGCTGGGTTACGAGAGATTACCCGGAGACGATTGGCTCAAACAGGATGTAGATATACTGATACCCGCGGCACTTGAAAACGCCATCACCGGTGACAACGCGGATGAGATAAAGGATACCGTAAAACTGATAGCCGCCGGAGCAAATGGACCTATAACACCCGAAGCCGATGATATACTGGAGGAAAAGGATATGATGGTCATACCGGATTTCCTATGTAACGCAGGCGGTGTTATATGCAGTTACTTCGAACAGGTGCAGAACAACATGAACTACTATTGGCCGAAGGAAGAGGTAATCGGAAAACTCGACGATAAGATGACGTCCGCATTCTACAAAGTGATGGAACTCGCTAAAAGAAAGGACATCCCCTTGAAGGATGCAGCCTACATGATATCCATAGACAAAGTGGTCGAGGCATGTAAACTGAGAGGTTGGATCTAAAAGGTACAAAAAGGTTTGAATATTGAACAGAGAAGAGCGAATAAAGGATGCCGTAGAAGAGATCACCGGCATCCGCCCAAAAACCGGGGAGCCCGGCTCGCAATCAGAGATAGAGGAGTCTACATATATACGTAGGATCCTCATGGTCTCCCCGGCATACGATTTTTTTCTTGTGGAGGAAGAGGGGAGATTGAATCGCTTATTCAAGGAAGTTTATGTACAGGGGCACTACGATCACGTACCCTCCATATCTCACGTCGAATCGGGAAAGGAGTGCTTAGAAACCCTGGAGGGGTCGGCATACGATCTGGTGATCATATTCAAAGAACCGGCAGACATGGGCGTGAGCGAGCTTGCCCAAGGTATCAAAGAAGTTTCTTCAGACGTCCTGGTTGTCGCGGTGGGTAACGATGTGAACGGATTGATCCATGAGCGGAGTATGGACCACGTGTTCACATGGAACGGCGACGGACGTATCTTTCTGAGCATAGTACAATTCATAGAGGATGATACCCAGATACTGAATAATCCTTCGGTCCGGGAGGAAAGCAGGATGATACTCTTGGTCGAGGACTCGGTGCAGCACTATTCATCCTACATCCACATGATCTATGAAGATATCAGACATTTTATTTCTTCCGTGATCGACGATGGACTCACAAGGGACCAGGTTCACCGAAGGATGCTGAGGCGGCCTCGAGTCGTGCTTACGACTGATTTTTCCGAAGCTGAAGATGTCATCAAGAAGTACGTTGAAAATATCATCTGTGTGATCAGCGACCTGAGCGGAGACGATGATCATCTGGCGGGGATACGCTTTTCCATGGATCTGAAAGAAAAAAAGGATGTACCGATAATGGTGCAATCATCCGCATCCCTGGAAGAGACCCCGGAGGAGATCGAATTTCACATGAAAAGCTCCTCTAACATCGGAGAAAAGGTGAGGGATTTTGTGAACGAGGCCATCGGACCCGTGGAACTCAGATGGAAGGTCAGAGAGGGAGCAAAAGAAAGGGTGATAAAGGATATCAGTTCTTTGGAAGCGGTGCTGGAGGAGACGGAAGAAAAACTATTAGAACGGATCATCAAGGATGGAAGGTTGTCACGATGGCTTCGCACCATCGGTGAGTATGAGTTCGCCGGATCCATCGAGGGATTGAGTGATATACCTTCAACGATCATAAAGGAGGAATTGGGCAGGGCTCTTGAGACTTACAAGTACAAAACATATGGAAATTCGATACTCGATTATCAGAGGGAAAGTTTCGGGCCTCACGTAAAACTCAGCAGGATAGGTACTGGAGCTCTGGGTGGTAAAGCTAGAGGATTGGCCTTCGTCACGAAACTGATCTCACGGTATATCACCGACGACATGCTGCCGGGTTTGAACGTCACGGTACCACGCACCATAATACTCTCAACAGAGGTATTTGATAAGTTCTTAAAACAAAATCCACAGGACCTCGAATATCTGGTAGGTTTGTCGGATGAACGTATCGGTGCAAAATTTATCGAGTCGAGCCTACCCGCCACAATACTGGGAGACCTGCGCTCCTTCGTTAGACAGACAAGGAAGCCGCTGATAGTGAGATCCTCAGGGGTATTAGAGGATTCTCTTTCACAGCCCTTCGCCGGTGTTTACGCGTCTATGCTCTTACCCAATGAATCATGGGATACGGACTTCAGGTTTCAGGATGTGTGTAACGCGATAAAATATGTTTATTCATCCACCTTTTTCGAAGGTGCAAGGAATTACCTAAAATCCACACCTAAAAATTTGAACGACGAGAAGATGGCTGTGATATTACAGGAGGTCGTCGGTAAAAAGCACGGAAAACATTTCTATCCGACAATCTCGGGAGTGGCCCGATCCTACAATCACTATCCTACCGGATGCTGTAAACCGGAGAGTGGTGTCGTACATCTTTCCCTGGGACTAGGTAAGAATATCGTAGAAGGGGGAAGGTCGCTCTGCTTCTGTCCTAAACATCCACGTGCACCCATGCCCGGTTCCCTGGAGGACCGTGTCAAGAGGTCCCAGAATGCATTCTACGCCCTGAACCTTCAGTCGCTGTATAAGATGCTGGACATGGACGAAGAAACTACCCTCGTAAAGCTAGACCTGGAGGATGCAGAGAAGCACGGGGTGCTGAAGTGCATCGCATCCACGTATTCAGACGGTAGGCTGTATCCGGGTACGGCTTATGATGGAGCAAGGGTGGTGGATTTCTCGCCTATACTCCAGCATCATACCATACCACTGGCAAAATCATTAAGACTGATACTGGAGATGACTGAAACCGCACTGGGATATCCTGTTGAGATCGAGTTCGCAGTAGAATTCGAAGAAGGTGACTGTAATTCCGCAACGCTGTACATACTGCAGGTCCGGGGCATGGTCACCAAAGACATGTATGCTCAGGTTTCCCTGGGAGATCTCGACGAAGAGAGTATCTTACTCTACAGTGATAACTCATTGGGCAACGGAGTGATAGAAGATATCAGGAACGTGGTGTTCGTTAAGCCCAGGGATTTCAAGATAGATATGAGCTTAAAAGCCGCAGCGGAGATCAAGAAGATCAACCGTGATATCCTCAAGAAAGGAGAAGGGTATCTACTGATCGGACCTGGTCGATGGGGTTCGACAGACCAATGGATGGGGATACCGGTCAGATGGAGTGATATAATCGGTGCCGAGGCCATAGTAGAGACGGCACTGGAGGGAAGACACATCGAGCCGTCACAAGGATCACATTTCTTCCATGACCTGGTATCTTCTAACAAAGGATACCTCATTGTGGGTAAAGAGGGTAGGGAAGTAGATCATGATTGGTTGAACTCCCAGGAGGTCGTTTATGAGGGAGATCATGTAAAGCATGTCAGGGTAGAGGTACCATTAGAGGTACGGCTCGATGGTAAAAAGGCGAGGGGTGTAGTGATAAAGAGGGAAAGGTAAATTAAGGAGTTCGTCCACATACTGAACTTGGGTACTAAGATGGATCAGGAAGTTGAAAGAGGGAACCTCTCTGAAGAAATCATCAATAAGTCGTCGGAATCCGACGAGTTAACGGAGAGGGTAAAAGAACTGAACTGCCTTTACGGTATAACCGAGATAGTCAAGGATAAAGAGATACCGGTGGATGATGCTCTACAAAGGGTCGTCGAACTGTTACCGCCGGCATGGAAATACAGTGAAAAAACGTGTGCACGACTTTCCATAAACGGTGAAGAGTTTTTTACGGAGAACTTCGAGGAAACGCCATGGAAGCTGGTGAGCGAGATAAAAATATCTGATGAGGTCGTGGGAAAGGTCGAGGTCTTCTACCGAGAGGAGATGCCCGAGGCCGATATAGGACCATTTTTGAAGGACGAAAAACGTCTTCTCAATGCCATCACAGAACTTCTAAGTAAGTTCATAGAAGAAAAAAGGGTGAGAGAGGAGTTGAAAAAACATAGAAAAGAGAGTGTTCAAGGCGAGAAGATCCCAACCGACGGACCTTCGGGCAAGCGTGACTGGGAGGTGATAATTGAACTCCTGATGAAGACCGATCCACGGACCTTACTGAGGATAACAAGAAAGATGGTGTACCATCTATACCGTACCCAAAACAGGAAGATCAACGATCTGCTGAGTAATGTTTGCCCCATAGACAGAGGACCGGGAGACTCACAGTGGTGTGGTATAAACATGCCAAACCCCAGACAAGATATCGAATCCCTCAAACGGGTACAAGAACAGGTATTCGATGTGGCGAAAGAAAGTATCCCATCTGAAGAGATCTCCAGTCTGTTTCACAGATGGTTACGGGAGGACAAAGCACGACCACTCTTACTAGCTTCCCAGCGTATAGGTATCCCCCTGGTCGAGATAACGGACGAATTGAATAGATTTTTTGAAACTACCGAGGGCAGTGGTGCGCTAGCACCGGAAGACAGCTTGAGCATATGCAGCGCCCTTACCAAGCGATTTTTCACCGACCGGCTGGAGTTCATCAACATCGCAAAAAAATACATGATGGTCGATGATTTCGTTCCCCTGCTTAAGCACGTGATCGGACCGGCACAGGGAGCCGGTAAACTGGGGGGAAAGGCTTCAGGGATATACCTGGCCAGAAAGATAATCGAATCGGAGATGGAAAAAGAAGATATACTAGAGATGGTGGATTTTCCAAAAAGTTGGCACATAACCTCCGATACCATGATGGACCTTATCCAGTATAACGATCTTGATGAAGTGATCCATCTAAAATACCTGGACCCTAACGAGATACGGCAGGAACAACCGTTCCTGGAACAGATATTTAAGAACGCCGTATTCACCGCTGAGGTCGTGGAGGGATTGAAACGTGTTCTCAGGGACCTTGAGGGGAAACCCATAATCGTGCGTTCCTCAAGCCTGTTGGAAGATAGTTTCGGAGCCGCCTTTTCAGGTAAATACAAGAGTCTATTCCTGGCCAACACCGGTACGGAAGAGGAGAGATTGAACGCACTGATGAACGCCATGGCCGAAGTCTATGCATCCACATTGGGACCGGATCCCATAGAGTACCGTCGTGAAAAAGGACTGCTGGATGTGAACGAAGAGATGGGGATCTTGATCCAGGAGGTGGTCGGAGAACGAGTAGGAGATTATTTCTTCCCCGCATACGCCGGCGTTGCCTTCAGCAGGAACGAATTCAGGTGGTCTCCACGGATAAGGAGAGAAGATGGTATAATTCGATTGGTGACCGGTCTCGGCACCAGAGCGGTGGATAGAGTAAGCAGCGACTACCCTACACTGGTCTCTCCCAACCGTCCCGAGCTCAGAGTGAACACCCTGGTGGAGGAGCAGGTCAAATATTCCCAGAGATACATGGATGTCATCAACTTGAAGAAGGGGATCATAGAGACCGTTGACGCATGCAGATTGATCAAAGAATATGGAGACGATTTTCCGGAGATCAAAAATATCGTGTCATTATACGAAGGCGATCAGTTAAAACGACCTTCCGTACTCACGGATTATCATAACTCGGACAGCGTGATCACTTTCGCAGGACTGCTCAAAGATAAGAAGTTCCTCGAAGCCATGCGTAGGGTCCTTCATACGTTGGAACAAAAGATGGACATACCCGTGGATCTGGAGTTCGCGTCCAATGGTGAAAAACTTTACCTGCTGCAGTGTAGGCCGCAGAGTCAATCACAGAAGATGGAGAGAAAACCCATACCCCTGGACATCAAGAAAAATCGGAAATTGTTCTCTGCCAACAGATACGTGACCACCGGTTATGTAGATAATATCGAGTACATAGTTTACGTGGTCCCGGAAGCCTATGTCCAACTGGAGAGTAGGAACGAGATGGAGAGGGTAGCCCGTGTCGTCAGCAAGTTGAATCAGGAATTACCCAGAAGGAAGTTCATACTTATGGGGCCCGGTAGATGGGGTAGTAAGGGTGACATAAAGCTCGGTGTTCCAGTGATCTATCGAGACATAAACCGGACCTCGTTGTTGATCGAGATCGCCAGGGAAAAAGGAGGTTATCTCCCCGAACTGTCCTTCGGAACTCACTTCTTCCAGGACCTGGTGGAGGCGAACATCAGCTATCTACCTCTGTACCCGGACGAAGACGGTACGATCTACAACGAAGGACTTCTCACCATGAGCAAGAACAGACTGGGTGATCTATTCCCCGAGTATGAAGATATGTCTCACGTTGTCCGGGTGATAAGAGCGTCGGACCTGATCAAAGGAGGTACGTTAGAAGTGGTCATGGACGGAGAGGCTAACGAAGCTCTGGCATACTTGAAACCCCCCGACCACTGGGTCTGGCGTATGGAGAAGGTCCACGAGATAGCTAAGGAATTGGATGCCGATTTTTATGAGGTGGAAGCGCTCTACGTGCTCGGCAGTACCAAGGAAGGTACTGCGGGTCCCAGGAGTGACATAGATATAATACTCCATTACAAGGGAGGAGAGGAGAAGAAAGAAAAACTGCTCTCGTGGCTGGATCATAAAAGCCGTCAGATAGAGGAGGAAAATAAAGAACGAACGGGATTCCATGTAGATAACATACTGGATGTACACATCGTTACCGATGAAGATATGGAGAAGAGGACTTCGTGGGCGTGTCATATAGATTCCCCTTACCATTCTGCAAGGGAGATCCCTTTGGATTAGAGATCGTACAATCTTCTCGAAGCGTTCTCCGGGTGATCGCTATCGAAACTGACCACCGCCAGTTCGGGACCGTCGTGGGCAGCTGATAATGCATAAGTGGAGCCGATCTTCTCCTTCCAACTACCGGTCAGCCTGGCCGATTCGTGTATATGTCCATGAAGTGTCACCATGGGTTGCTTCGATGCGATGAATCTTTTTATTGCTATGCTGCCCACATGAGGATCGACCGGTGTATGATCGACCATCATACCGGCATATTTTGTCAGATCCAGTGCGGTATCGTACGGGGGCGAGTGAAAGAGGTATATCGTTTTTTCAGGAGGTGTTAACTTTGAAAGGGACTCCATATCTTCTTGTATGGTTTTAAATCGAACACCTTTGGCGGGTACCGTCCTGTACCCATTTTCAGGGCTTATGGCCCCCACGTCGGTGAATCTAGATACATCGTACCGTTCCCAGTCCTTCCTCATGAACGGGGTCGGGGGGACGTAGGAGTAACCCACCACCCAGTGATCCCCCGAGCTCCGTGGTCGTTTATGTACATAATCGATGTACCCTTTTTCGTCCGCTTCGATCAGCAGCGTTTCGTATATCCTGGGGTCGTCGTTGCCCAAGATCACGAAGGCTCTTGTAGGAAGTTTGCTAAAAAGGGATGAGATATATGTTTCGATGAACTCTTCCATATCTTCAGATCTGTGGGGTAAGATGTCACCTCCAAGCAGTACGCCGTCTGGGTTTTCATCCGATATCACCTCGTAAAGGGTTTCATACTTTGCCGTATCCCCATGAAGATCAGAAACGAACAGGTGTTCCATGGTGATGGCCCCCTTTTTGCATATTTACCGTATGACCTTTGCTTTTTTTAAATTTCCTGTTTGTCATCGATGTGTGATCTTCCTCTCGTGATGTGTACGCGAACGGTCGATATCTTGCTGTTTTGTACCCAAATTGAACTGTATATCGAATATCACTACCCATACTAACTCATTTTGTCTTTATAGACTAGGTAGGGTCGATCCTATATTCTAGTTAGCGACGATAAATCAGGGGTGAGTTCATATGGTCCACAAAAGTGACCCAAGTAATTGTAAATATTGTCCACTTTGTTGACTTTTTCATACTCAATGTTCGGCAATCGAAACTATTAAATTCATCATCCTTTATCCGTGAACATATAGGATGAGCAGTTAAAAGGAGATATCAAAATGTCTATAGACCGAATCTATGAAGATGTCGTGAATAGGAATCCCGGTGAAGTAGAATTTCACCAGGCCGTGAAAGAAGTACTCGAATCCATCGAACCGGTTTTAGAGAAACACCCTGAGTTCGTGAGTACGAAGGTGGTTGAAAGGATCGTAGAGCCTGAAAGGGTTATCATCTTCAGAGTGCCCTGGGTGGATGATTCGGGTGAAGTTCAGGTGAACCGAGGATTCAGGGTACAATTCAACAGTGCTATAGGTCCTTACAAAGGCGGGATAAGGTTCCATCCTTCCGTGTACTTGGGAATAATCAAATTCCTTGGCTTCGAGCAGATATTTAAGAACGCACTCACCGGTCTAGCCATGGGTGGAGGAAAAGGTGGCTCGGACTTCGATCCAAAAGGTAAATCGGATAATGAAGTCATGAATTTCTGTCAAAGCTTCATGACCGAGCTGACCCGTCACGTGGGACCGGATACTGACGTACCCGCAGGAGATATAGGGGTCGGCAGAAGAGAGATAGGCTACATGTTCGGACAGTACAGAAGACTGGTCAATAGATTCGAAGGAGTCCTCACAGGTAAGGGACCTGAATGGGGCGGCTCGTTGGGCAGACCGGAGGCCACCGGCTATGGGCTGGTATATTTTACACAGGAGATGTTGAAGTCCAAAGGAGATGACTTCAAGGGCAAGACGGTCACCATATCTGGTTCAGGGAACGTTGCTCAATTCGCATTGGATAAGTGTTTAGAACTCGGTGCAAAGGTCGTCACATTATCTGACTCCAGTGGATGTATCTACGATCCCGACGGTATAGACCGGGACAAGTTCGAATACGTGATGAGATTAAAGAACATCAAACGTGGCAGGATCAAGGAGTACGCAGAGGAATACGATGTTGAGTATATAGAAGGGGGCAGACCGTGGGGTTTCGAATGCGATGTGGCTCTTCCCTGTGCTACTCAGAACGAACTGGATGCGGATGATGCTGAAGGACTAATCGACAACGGTGTGATAGCAGTTGCCGAGGGTGCAAACATGCCATCGACACCGGAGGCAATAGAGACCTTCTTGGAGAAGGAGATCATGTTCGGCCCTGCAAAGGCCGCCAACGCAGGCGGTGTTTCTGTCAGCGGATTGGAGATGGCTCAGAACTCCCAGAGATTGAGCTGGACATTCGAAGAAGTTGACACTAAACTACAGCAGATAATGAAGAACATATACGGAACCACCGCGGAGTACGGTAAAAAATACGGAAGTGAAGGTAATCTGGTATTGGGTGCCAACGTCGGCGGCTTCATGAAAGTTGCCAAAGCGATGATGGACTTAGGCGTGATCTAAGGTAAAGGTTCGATGACCGAGGAGGACGACTCTACTGTCCCTCTTCTCATCGAGCAGTTCCATCCCCAATAGTTCGGCTTCTAGTCGCCCGAAGGCTTTGACCGTATCATGGGACGGCATGTTTTCCAGGGTCATCCTACGCCTGGAATCGCCCACGAAAACATATCCTTTTGCCTCAACAAGGTCAGGATCGGCCCTCCGTATAAGATCCACGTATTCATCCTCCCAGCCGATGTTCCATCCCTTGACCAGGGTGTGTCTGATGACCGTACGGGTATCCAGGGTTGGAAATATGTCGAGTGTTTCAGTTATATCATCCCATGTAGTGCCGACTTTGGGTACGCAAAGCCGTTTGTATATATCTTCGTTGGGTGCCGCTAGGGTAACATATAATTGGGTGGGTAAAGTATCCAGGTTCTCGATCACATCAGGTCTTGTACCATTGGTCACCAGGAACACAGTCATCCTCCTCTTTTTATACTCCCGTATCAGTTCTCCTAGATCCGGGTAAAGGGCTGGTTCACCGGCCAGACTGATAGCCACCTGATTTGGTTCCCTGGCCTCCTTCCACATCTTCTCACTACAGCGGTCATCGCCTCTGAATCCACTGACCAATGCCTTCTGTGCTTGGATACTGCGTTCTACTATATCTTCGGGTTCATCGAACACGATCTCTTTCTCGTGTGACTCGTAATCCTGATAACGCCAGCAGAACAGGCAGGTATGGTTACACACATCGATTGCTGGAGACATCTGGAGGCATCTGTGACATTCTATACCATAAAAGTCCTCTTTGTAACATGAACGTCCGGAGATCAGTTTCTCGCTCACCCAATGGCACAGCTTGACACCGGATTCCTCACCGGTGAGAAAATAACCGTGTTTCTTCAATATCTCCTTCTTGCTTTGTCGCATGCTTTAGAACTCCAGTAATGATCTCTGATCTTTCTTTTCCTTCTTCTTCTCTTTAACCTTGGTTTCCACCTGAGGCTCCGGCCGATACAGAGAAGTTACGATGTCGGAATCCACGTCTTCGTTGAGAAGGAAGGCCGCCTCACCCCTTTGCAGTTCCAGCTCATCCACCATGGTCCTCCTGAATCTTTCGTCCTTTTTGAAAAGATGATGAAAATACGGGTAAACATCGGTCAAAACACGGTCGCTGGTACAGTGGGTATGCACTGCGATCTTTTTGGATATCTTCTGCCGCAGGATCCTCTTGTTCTTGGTGGCGGTCATCTTCCTTATCCAGGTGGGGAACGCGTACTTCCTGAATCCGTGATGAGGATGATCCTTTGAAACGGTCACACCAGCACTCATGAGATCGTTGGCATAGGCCCAAAATCGATAATACTGTGTACTGACCACCCTACCGAGGAACATGTCGGCCTTAGAAAGGCTGTCGTATCCCCTGACAAGCTCTTCAGCGGAGGTGTATTCCCTCGGAAGGTTCTCATCTATCCACGATATAAGATTCCTAGGCTCTTCGTCCAACTGATGGACCACTTCTCGTGAACTATGGGGATCGATACCTTGGAGGATGGTCCTTAAAGAAGGGAAGATCTCCGCCTCTCGGTTTCGGTATCCCAGGACGTCCAGATGTTCCATCTTTATATGCTCCCTACCGGTGGCTATCCCCTGAAGGTCCCTGACGGCGGATCGCACGTCTCCATCCGACCTGTCCGCTAGTGCTTTCAAAGCCGGCATGTCATATCCGACACCTTCGTTCCGACATATGTCTCTGAGGATCGAGGCGATGTCCCTTTGATTCAACGGTTTAAAATCTATCTTCTGCAGTTTATCACTCAGACCCTTCGAACGTCTGCGGAGTGAATAGTAATCGTTGGCGATCAACACGATGGGTTGTTCCGTACGACTGACCACCTTACTGATCTCCTGGACACCTCCTACATCCTCCCTGCCGAATATGTTATCGGCTTCATCCAGGATGATAAGGGTTCTTTTTCCCTCTTTATAAGGAATAAAATCACCGTTGTTCGAGAACGTATCGTCCACGGCACTCCGCCCCACCACGTCCTTGATGGCTTCTCGATTCCTTTGATCGGACGCGTTCATCTCGATCACTTCCCAACCCATGTCGTTGGATAGAGCGACGGCGGCCGAGGTCTTTCCTATGCCGGCCTTACCGGCCAAAATCACCGCCTTTTTTTTTGGCTTACCTTGACTCCACTGATTTGCCCATATGACCAACTTTCTTTTGGCCTCGCTGTTACCGGCGACTCTGTCTAGAGTTCTGGGGCGATACTTTTCCGTCCAATCTTCTGGACCCGTTTCCTCTCTATGCGGACCGACCATCTTTATCGGTTATCTATGGCTATCTTATTTTAACTTAGTGGATGGTTCAAATCTTCACATAGCCGGCCACGGTTATAACTAACCCCGAGCCGGTCACGATATAAAAAACGATGTCAATCACCTGTTTGTTTCCCAGGCTTCCTGACAGTTCCCAGTATTCAAATCCCAAAGTCCTTCTAAGAATGAATGAACCGTATATAGAATCTCCTTCTGAGAAATCTATCTCATCTCCAGTTAATACAAATTCAAAACTATCATCCAGCTCTATGTAAACAACGTTACTGAGTCCTAAATCTTCAAGAAAATTAGGAGTTTCGCCCATGTTTGTTATCCTTCCGTATATGGTTATCTTATCATCACGGCTGTAGGACTCATAGATCATCCCATCCCTATCCTCCTCCAACGTACTAGCTCGAACTCCAAAAAGGGGCCAGAAGGCTAAGGTCAATACGATACCTATGATAAGCACTACCACACCGACAACAAAGATGTTCCTGTTCATGTGTGTAGATTTAGCGATACCGATTTATCTTTTTTGCTCAAAAGAAGGGCGTATCTTTGTAATTGATCGCCATCAATGCGAAGGCGAATATCGATTCGAAATCGAATGTCTTTTCCCGCTGCTCGATTATCTCGTATCCCATCTCGATGGTATTGTAGATCCTGGTCAGCGGAGCGAGGTCAGAACAGCAGAAATACACCTTTCCACCGGGAGTCAGATGTGGGAATGCCTGGTCGAGGAACCGTACTATGGTTTCATCACCACGGGCACCTCCATCCCACCTAGGATCTTCCTTTGTCCCTCTGATCGAAGGGAGGTAAGGTGGATTGAATATTATCGTATCCCATATACCTGATATGTTGGAGAACATGTCACTCCATAAGACTTCTTTTAGTCGTATTTCATTGGCCTCTGCATTCTTAGTCGTCAGTTCCAGCGCTCTATCGTTAATATCGACTGCCGTTACCACCCCTCCATGGTATGCACAGTGTAAAGATATGATCCCGGTGCCACACCCGATCTCAAGTATATCGTCTCCTTCATCGACATCGATCAAGTCTATGAGTAAATATGAATCTTCATCGGGTGAATAAACCCCTTTTTCTTCCTTGATCTCGATCTCTGGGACCAGCTGCAAATTCATTCCGCCGCCATCTTTTTCATAACTTCACGATATTTTTTAAGATATTGTACACTAGCCTGAAGTTCGTTCTCACTCCCCTCGACCTTTACCTTTTTTAGAAGGAATATCGGCCTTGAAACGTTCTTACCGGAAAGCTTTGCCTCCTGTAATTCCTCCCTTGCTTGCTTCATCACCCTTTTTAACTCATCAGACAGGCTCTCCATGAGAATGGTTTTGGCTTTTTCTGCAAGGTCTATCGCTTCTTCCAGATCATCCTCTTTAAGTCTTTCTTTAGCATCGTTGATCTTATCTAAAGAATCGCCTATATCCACACCTATGGCTTGAGAATCCTTCATCAACCTTTCTATGGATTCTATCCTATCCATGGTTTTTTGATGTTCGGTTTTGGCCTTTTCAGACATATCCAAAGCCAAGGACAGATGCTGGAAGGCTGAATTATAGTGTCCAGACTCGTGGGCTGACCTGGCTTCCTCAAGATTTTCCATAGCTTTCTTTTTGTGATCACCTTCTTCGGCGTCCTCCATGGTCTTTTTTACCCTAAATATGTCTTCGTCCAATCTCTCATCCATGCTACTCTTTATGTAATCTAGACCTTTTTCGAGGAATGCAAGAGCTTCTCTACTCTTACCGTTATTTGTGGATATCATGGCCTTATTGATCATCTCTCCAGCTTTACCCACATCGACATCATTGCTTCTAGCGATCATAATGTATTTCTTTAGATCAGCTATACTTCGGCTTATCCTGTCTGTTAGTTCATGTTTCTCCTCTACGCTCATCTCTTGTGGTTTCTTTACATCTGGCTTTTCTTCTTGCTCTTCGATATCCAATTCAGACTCATCCACTTCCATATCCTCGGCTTCTACCTCAGGCTCATCCACTACTATATCCTCGGCTTCTACCTCAGGCTCATCCACTACTATATCCTCGGCTTCTACCTCAGGCTCATCCACTACTATATCCTCAGCTT
>PUPH01000080.1 GCA_003553085.1 Thermoplasmata archaeon | reverse complement strand
GGAAATGTTGTTGCCGAGGACAACATCGTAGCCGGCAGCTTTCCCATCCAAGACAAGCAGCGGCACGGAGATGGTGGCAGTGTGAATATCGAGATCAGCACGGACTGCACCAGAGATGGGGATGCTTGATCGGCCATCTGCGAGGGTTGCGGAGGTGCTCATGTTGGGAGCCATGCGGAGCATGTTGCTGCGTGCAAAGTCCCGGGTGCAGAAGCTGTGCGTTGCGCCGGTGTCTGCAAGTATCTGGGCTGTGGAGCCGGTGGACCGGAGCTTGCCCACAAAGCTCTGCAGGAGCGGTGCAGGCTGCTGGATGTGGGAGAGCTTGCACAGCGGAAGCGGGAGGTCGGAGTAGACGTGGACTGCATAAGGGAGGCTGCCGAAGCCGCTGTCTCCCCTGCCCACCTTCCGTTCACATTTCATCCCTTGGTCGGACAGAAGGGTGGTGTGGAACCGGTTGAAGGCTGGAGCAACGAAGCAGGCGGAGGTCGTGGTCGGAGCCAATCGCTTGCAGCTGCGGTAGTGCGCAAGGATTTGCTGGGTCAGCTTCTGGGATTCAGGCAGGTGAATCAGCTGGGTGTGGCCGTGTGCAGCGGTGTGCACATAAGGTTGTGGCGTGGCGGACGGGGGGACGTTGGTCTCACATTGCCCAGACGGGAGAACAACGCAAGAGAACGGAGCCGAAAGACCGCACAACTGCACGAGGGTCCTGGCAAGCGTCCCATCACACGGAAACGGGTCCCCAGCGCAGGGGCCACGGACTGGCTGGGACATGCCCTAGGCACGGGGGGGCTGCGGGTCATCCGCCACTGGCTTGCGGCCGTGGGGGCACTGGCTCGCCAGGTGGCCAGCGCGGCGGACACAGCAGTTGTAACAACCGCCGTTGCGCAGCTGGTCCGCCTCCTTGAGCGTGAGGTGGCGGTGCGGGGGGAGGAAGTGGCGGAGCCGGGACTTGGCGGAGTCCGGGTTGTTCCTGCCCGTGAGCGGAGGAGCGGGCGCGGCTGCGGGGAAGTCAGCGCGCGGGAGCGACGCGGAGGCAGACGGGGCCGCGGCGGTGCGGTTGTTGCGCTGGCGCTGGGCGGGGCGCTCGGAGGTCGCGGACGGCGCAGACGGGGCCGACCGCTTCTGTGGGGACACAGAGGAGAAGCGGGGCGGACGGTTGGTGTCAGTCTGGCGGGATGCGGATGTGACACGGGTTCCAGACTCACGGGATGCGAACACCATCTTGCGCTCTTCACCCAAGGCATGCTGCATCAGCTGGCTCAGGCTTGTGAAGTCCTGGCCGCTGTAGTCGACAGCGCATGCAGTGCGGAGTGCAGGGGTGAGGCCAGAGTGGAACCAGCGGAGTCTGTCCGACTCTGCCATGTCGGGGCAGTGAAGCATTGCGCCCCTGAACTCTCCCATGTAATCAACCAGTTTGCCGCCCTGGGCAGGCATGCGGAGCTGCCTGTTGAACAGCTTGTCTCTGGCCTCTGAAGGCGCAGAGCGGACCTGGTTTGCAAAGCGCTCCACGAATGAGCGGGTGAGCACGTCGAAGTTGCGGATCTGGACGCCGGCGGCGGAGGCGTCGTGGGCCCACTGGCTGACGGTGTTGCCCGGGTTGGCGGACATCAGGAGGGCGTAGAGCTTGAGCGGCTCGCGGATGGGGAAGCGGGTGATCTCCGCCCAGGCCTCCAGGCGGACGAGGTAAAGCGTGGGGTCGTCGGAGCCGGGGGCGAAGACCGGGGTGTTGATGCCGAACGTGTTGGCCGGGGCGGAGTAGATCGGGAGCAATGGGGCTTGCAGAGCGGGGGGTGGCGCAGCGGGGCCAGCCAGCGGAGCGGGGCTGGCTGTGGGGCCACCCACAGCGCTACCGGGAGGCGTGGCAATGGGCGCGTGCGCGCCGCCCAGCTGCGACGCGGCTGCTGCGCCAGGCGGGGGCGCGGCCGCGTGCGCGGGCGCGGGCGCGGCGTCAGCGCCGGGCGGATCGCTCATGTGCACTTCCGCCATAGCGGTGCACAGCTGGTGATCAGCAAACTGGCGCTGCGCTTAAGCAGCGGAGGGAAACGGAGAAGCTTCTTAAGAGCTGAACGCCTTCAAAGGGGAATTCGAGGGAGGTGGTCCCTACGGAGTAGGCTGGCCTACTCCGTGCTTGCCTTGGCTTGCTGTATGCTGGGTGCACTCGCTTGAGAGGCAGGCGGAGTGCAGCAGGCAATGCAAGCCGTGCAAGCGGAGAGGGAGGACCTGTCAAACGCAGGCCTGTCAAACGCGCGCGTGTGCAAGCACGCACGCACGCACCTGGTAATGCGCCGCCCTCTGATTGCACAGCCGTGCAAGGAGCGCCGCCTCGTCTGGCTGGGTGGGCCACGGGGGTTGCCAGGTTGGGTCCACGCCAGGAAGCTGCACAAAGCCGGCCGCGACCAGGCGCTCGAGGGCACTGCTGCTGCCCGAGCAGCCGGGGTGCATGTGCTGGGGCCCTGGGGGCTGGGGCCTACAAGGGCTGTACGCCCTGGTACCAAATGTGACGGGCGAATAAGGGTTTAGGCGGAGGCGGGCTGTGAAACCCCTTAATTGTCTCTGTCTACGGGAGAGAACCTCCGGGTCGGAGATGAGGTCACGCGGGAGTGACCTCCGGGCGGAGCGTACACCAGGCCGTGAGCGGGGCACTGGAGTACACAGCGGGCTGAGGTGGAGGCTCAGGGAGCTCACAGACGGGGACGGGCTGTGCAAGGTCGGGCTTGCACAGATCGGACGGGCAGGCTCTGCGCACACGGGGCGCAGCCCAGAGCGGGCCATACGGTATATGGTAAAGCTTACGAGTGCGGGCCAACGGCACCGCTACAATGCTCCCCCCTTAGGCTTGGACGTCCCGGACAAGCCAGTCAGGGCGGAGGCTCAAGGCCGCGGGAGGACCAGTAGTCCTGAATTGCAGCGCCGTTGTCGGAGAAGGCGGAGGCAGGCAGAAACTCGTTCTCAGTGAGCGGGTAGCCGGTCCATTTGACCAGGTACTCGGGGACGGACTTGCGGGTGCGGCCTCTGCCAACCTTGACGAAGCGGTGGTTGACAATGCGTTCAACCTCAAATATCGGAATGCCATCAGAGTCCAGGCTCAGGGGCGGAGGCTCGGAGACAGCGGGCTCGTGGCTCGGGTCACGAGAGCGGTAGGGTTTCAGGAGGGACACGTGGAAGACATTGTGGCAGTGCATTGAATCAGGCAGGGTGAGCTTGGCAGCCACTTTGCCAACCATGTGCTGGACGGGGTAAGGGCCAAACCACTTGGGCAGTAGCTTGGAGCCGGAGCCCTGCAGGAAGTTGCGGGAGCTCAGCATGACCAGGTCTCCGGGTGAGTACGTGGCATCTGGCTTGTTCTGGTCGTAGTAGGCCTTCTGGCGCTGCTGGGCCGCAACCAGGACGGACTTGGCGCGCTCGAGAGCCCGATGCAGGTCGGCAGCCAGGTTTGCGGAGGCCGGGATGTCACGGACGGGGTTGAGCGGAAACTGGAAAGGCATGCGCGGGTGCCTGCCATGGTTCAGGAAGTATGGGGTGTTGGCCAGGGAGGAGTGCAGAGAGTTGTTGGATGCAAACACCGCTGCGGGTAGGAACAGGTCCCAGTCGTTCAGAGTCGGAGAGATGAAGGAGCGGAGGTAGTCCTCAAGGACGCGGTTCATCCTTTCAGTTTGGCCATCAGTTTGCGGGTGGTAGGCAGTGCTCAGTCGGGACTGCGTGCCAAGGCGTGCAAGGTAT
>PUPH01000027.1 GCA_003553085.1 Thermoplasmata archaeon | reverse complement strand
TAAATACACATTCGATGTTTTTGCTAGAATTATCAAAAATTGTTTTCAGCATCATCCCTTTCCTAGATGGAATAGGAATCCCGAAAAAATAAACAAGTCTCGTTTTTGAGTCGATTAACAGTATATCAAGATCAACGAGGGCAGTTGTTATAAGACGGTCTAATAGGGGAGAGTTCTTTCCTTGATATGCCCCATGAACTCTTGAATATTTTTCTTGTGTTCTTGAACGTCTGATAGTTTTTCGCCTAAATTTAGCTTGTGAAAATATCTATTCCACTCTTCCTTAAAATCACGTTCTATACTGTTGATCACTCTGTTGGCTATCTCCCATTTCACAGAGTTCGAATGCCACTGGTCCATCATCTCCTTTATATCTATATCTGTTAGGTCGCGTTTAACAGCTTCTAAGTACATGTCAACGATTCTATCATCTAGGTCGGAACCCCCCATAAGTCCTTTCAATGGCGTTTTCACCTCGACAAGGCCTAACAGGTATGACATCTTATCAACGGTACATAGCATAATTCTTTTTATAAATAGTTTCCCCTAATTAACCATACTAACGTGAGGACTCATCCGTTTTTTTACAGATGCGTTCTATCTTAGCCAGGATATCCTCCCAATGCGTTCCTTTCCAGTAGATCTGTCCACATCCGGTACAACGCCAGAAATCCTCTTGTATGGAATACACCCGGTCCGGGACTGCGTCTTTCACGCTTTCTTTGCTCACGGACCTGACCAGGGAGTTGCATTTTGAGCATCTGGTCAGGGGCTTTATCTCTATGTCGAACTCCGAGATGATCTTTCCAAGCACTTCTTCTGTCGATACTGGAGGGACCAGAAAACCGTTCTCAGTTTTAGAGAGTTCCTTGTCTCTGGTAACGAGTATCCTGTCCTCTCTTTCCGCTTTTTTCCTCAAACTATCGTCGTCCGATCCGTCTGACGCATATTCCGCATCTATGCCCATCAATCTAAGCCATTTTGCAGTCTGCCCCAGCATACGATCTAGAAGGAACTTGGTCACTTTTTCACCCTGTATTTGAGAAGTACACCATCATCCATGAGCGTGTGTGACACGAGTTTTAGATGCTTGATATCGTCCTTGGTGAGAGCACCTTTTCCGTCCACCGGAGTTGGTGCTTTCGCACCTCCGATTATCAGGCTTCCTACGTAAACGTTGTATTCATCCACCAGATCCTCCTCGAAGAAAGAATGGATCACTTCACCTCCTCCTTCCACCATAACCTTCTTTATCCCGCGCCGCTGTAGTTCGTTCATCAATTCATGCAGGTCCACCCGCTCCCCATCCCCGCACTTCACCCAGTGTGGATCGTCCGATTCAACGGTCGTTGCTATGAGGTAATTATCGTCGTCGAACAGCCGGGCATCTTTTGGGATATCGCCTTTGGAATCCAACACCACTCTGAGAGGGTGTTCAGGCTTTTTTATGAACCTCTCTTTAACCGTCAGCTTCGGGTCGTCCGCCCTGACCGTTCCAGAGCCTACCAATATGGCGTCGGCTTCGTGTCTTAGACAGTGAACTCTTGCGAAATCTTCCTCTCCAGATATCTTGACCTCGGTCCGATCGGGAAGAGCGATCTTACCGTCGGCGGACATTGCCAAGTTGACGATCACTTTTGGTCTCACGACATATCCAACGGATAAGAGAGATATTAAGATTTTTGATTTATACGCTTCCAAATCGACATACCTTTATAGATATGGCCGCTGGTCTTATCGGATCGAATCGTCACTATGGAATGTGATGCATGTATGATCAAGGAACGGTGTACCCTATCCCTGTAGATGTCCTGGTTCTCGTACCAACATTTCTCCATTGTTCGTATCCTTTCTAATTACGATTGGTGATCACTGAAACCTTAGCTTCCTAGCAATTTCTCATAATTTATCCATGCGGGCTTTTTCTTGAATCCCATCTTCTGGTTGATGTGAAGCATAGCTTCGTTACCGGTCTCGTTATCCGTTCTTATCTTTGGGATCCCTTTATCTGATGCTATCTCGATGGCTTTCACTTTCATCGCAGTAGCGAGACCTTTACCTCTGTATTTCTCTCTGACGCCGGTGAGTTGAGTGTACAAGACATCCTGTTCCTCTTTCTTCCAGTGACTGCTCAGACCGATGAATTCATCATCTTTTACCGCTATTATATACGCCTCGAGGAAGAAATCAGGATGTTCAAAGAACTCGATAAAACGATCATGATCTGTTCCTGTATATTCATCGCTCATGGGAACCTCGTGCATCGTTTCCTCATAAACTTCGTGTAATTTTCTACTTGTATCTTCATCTATACCGATCTCTGCTAATGTTGTAAGTTCTATACCTTCCCCTCTAATTTTTTTCTCAACTCATAGTACTCTTCAGGATCAAAATCATCTACATCCAACTCAAGAGTCCACATCCTGATACTTTCCTCAAAACCCCTATCCTCTATGAATCTGGTAGCTCTTTCTTTATCTTCCCTAGTATGACATACGAGTTTTTTAGGTTCGTGTTTTTCCAACTCCTTCAACAGATACCGGTAAAACTTCTTCCCGTGACCTTCACCTTGATAGTTGGGATGAACCTCGATATGGATGGAGAACTTTCCAGGCTGGTAGCTACCCTCCCATTGTGAATAGAAGCCGTGGCCGATGATCTCATCGTCTAATTCCGCAACGAATCTCTGGTGTTTGCATTTCTTAGGTCTGGTTTCATCCTGGAATCTAAGCGATTCTACACTCGTTTCTACTTCTAGAAAGACTTTGTTTTCCAATCTCACTATATCCGGGTAGTCGGATCCTTTGAATTTCCTGATCTTCAGTTCTTGAGAGGGCATGTCACCACTTGGAACGAGTAGTATGTCACATGATTTCAAATTTTCCCGACAGATCAACGAACTGTTGTCAGTATGGATTGTACATTCATGTACAACACAAGCGGACCTATCCTTACCTATAATATACCGTATTCAAACCGACCTTTCTATCCACATCACTCAAAAACCTCGTAGTATCTGCTCTTCAGAAGGGAGGACGAATACGATCATGATATCTTTCCCTACTCTCCCTCAGTAGATAAGATACGGTCCATCCTCTTTTTCCTCAAGCTTTAATCGGCCTGGGTCGAACATGTCCATTACCCAAACGTTGGTCTCTAAATGGCCGGTGACCTTTTCGACCTTGAGTTCTCCGTGTCTTTTGGACATGGCCAAGTAGGGAACGAGCTGGTCCGCGCTCCATCGGTCCAGATGAAATCCGGATTCCATAGCACTGCGTATGTAGTCCGCGGCTTCCTTGCCTACGCTCTCTGCGGGTACACCTTTCTCTCCCAGTACACCTATCCCAACCGATCTATCTCCCTCAGTCCACAGGGTGATCCCGGTTCCGGGGCTGGGAGATTCGTAGGATCTCAGCTTTACGTCCACCGGCATATCCACGAACTCCTTCAGCACCTGTTTCCTCATTCGCCGCATGATGTGTTCCGGTAGAGAGCTTACGAACGCCCTTCCCTTGACCTTACTGATATCTTCACCGCTAGGTAATAAATCCGGTGAACCCGGCTCCACTGTGAGGACCACCTCTCCGCCTCCCTTTGGATAGTGACCTCTTTTCAACAACTTCGAACTCACGTTCAAACCCATGCGTCTAAGATGTTCCAGGAACACGTTTTCGAAGAAATCGTAGGGCGGCGACCATTTCACGTCCGTCCCGCCCTTTACTTTTACCTCCACCACTCCGTCGGCCTGT
>PUPH01000184.1 GCA_003553085.1 Thermoplasmata archaeon | reverse complement strand
GTATTCCTTAGTTATCCTTGATATTATCTCTTTCATCGTATCACTCATCCTCCTCGTTATCTTCATAATCTTCAAGCGAAGTCGAATACCTCCGCTTCAACGCGTCGCGCTGGATCTCGTATATCTCCTTGCAAGCACCTATAGCCAGTTCCATGGCCTGATCGAATTCTTCAGCCGTCATGTCACCGTCCATCTGGAGTAGGGTTACTCTGTCCGTGCGCGGTACTATGGCTAACGGTACGTCGGCCTCACCAAAGTTGTCTTCTTTCTTACCGAGGTCCAGAACCACGTGACCATCTATCTTTCCCGCGGCGCATGAAGCTATCATATCAGACATGGGTATACCGGCGTCGGCCAGGGCTACCGAGGCAGCTGTTAGGGCTGCACATCGGGTACCGGCACTGGCTTCGAGTACCTCTATGAAAACATCCACGGCGGATCGTGGAAACTGTTCTACGAACACTATCTCTTCCAGAGCCTCGGAGAGCAGCTTACTGATCTCAACCGACCGTCTGTCCGGTCCGGGTCTCTTCCTGTCGGGTACGGAGAAAGCCGCCATGTTGTATCTCGCTTGGACCACTGCTTTAGAGGGGTCCTGCGCATGTCGGGGATGTAGTTCTCTAGGACCGTAAACAGCGGCCATGACCTTGTTTTCACCCCATGTAAGATACGCGGAACCGTCCGCCCTTTTCAAAACTCCTGCTTCAATATGTATCTCTCTTAATTCATCAAACTTCCTGCCATCCAATCTTAATCCATTCTCATCTATCAATTTAATATCAGAATCCATTGCCATATTTATTCCTCCTGATCGAGGTCCTTACCTGTTTCTTTCTTCAAAAATTCCTTCACCGCTTCGGTTAGACCAACGGCCTGTGCTTTGTCTTCTATGATCTGTATGGCCTTGACGGCGATATACTGGCCTTCCAGGTCTCCATCTATCCATATCCGGCCGTTCTGACCAACGAAGATGCGACATCCAGTGTAGTTCTTGAGCATGGTGATCATAGAACCTTTCCTTCCGATGACGCGAGGTACTTGTGAAGGTGCTATCTCTATTATCTGCCCGCTGTTCAACTTTCTGAGTCCTTCTTCATCCATGCGTATCTGAACTTTTTTCAACTCATCAACGTTCGATATCTTAACAAGTATCGCATCACCTACGTCTATGTAGCTTATGGTATCACCGAATTCTACACGCCACGGTACGTCGTTCACGTGCAGCACAGCCGGAAAAGGCGCGTTGACATCGACCATCCAAATGGATGAATTGACGTCTGTAACGGTACCTATCACCTTATCTCCTCGCTTAGGATCGTACCTCCCACTCTGGGCCGCGATATTGACATAGCCCGAACGGAAAGTTTTGACACCAAGTTTGGATGCGTGGATCTCGTTATCCCTTCGATATGTACCTCTACCAGGTCTAACATCTTCTTCTTCAATAATATCTCCTGGTAAAAGGAGTTCTCTTTTCTTCTTTTCATTCATATATATACACCTAACAACTCTCAATAATAAACTTTACTCAATCTTCTTTTATCTCTATCTCTACCTGACCTTTGGTCAGCTGATTGATCCTTTCAAAAAACTCGTCTTTGACACCGGCGGGTATCTTCACGACACCGAGCCAGCTGCCGTCGTTCAGCCAATCTTCTTTGACTATGGATCCTAATGACTTCAACTCACCATATATCTTACCATATAGGTCTCCTCTCACTTTGACCCTGAGTTCCAACTTATTGAAGCTAAGGGGGATCAAGGACCTTATACTATCCACAACTTCGTCCATCTGAACGCTCACCGGTTTGAACGGATCGATGTGAATTTTCGCTTCGCTCATTGCGTTCTCTATCCTTGTTGGAGGATGTGGAGTCCCGGTCTGGGGATTCATAGAATTACGGACTATCCTGTTGATTATCTCTTTCCTCTTCTGTTCCTGCCGTTTTCGTCTCTGCTCGGTGGTTATCTGAACATCACCGCGCTGAAGTATCTCTTCTGCGATGACCTCTACATCATCGGTACCGAATACCTCTTCCAGCATGTCCGTTGAAACCTCTTTACCTTTCTTGGCGTCAGAAAATATCTTATCCACGGGCATGTTCTCCATGAAATCGATATCTCTTCCACCGCGGAAAGATTCCACTGCATCGGGTTTTATCAATATCTCGAAATTTTCGCCCTTGGATCTGAATCTAGCGATCACGTATTCATCGAGGACGGTATCGGTATATTCCTTGGGATAGTCCTTCTTCCCCATCACCATCACCTATTCTGCGGAGGCAAGATACTCTTCGATCTTGTCTTCTTCCATTTTTGTGAAATCCTCATCCTTGGTAATCTTGACTATCTCCAGTGCGGCAGGGTCTAATTCATTCTCTGAAGCCCTCTTCAATCCTTTCAGTGCCAATACGATAGCGTCGTCCAAACTCATATCGTCGTCGTACTCTTCATCGAAGACTTCCTGTACCTCTTCCCTATCCATGCCTATGCTTCCGGCTTTATATGCCTGGAAAGCACCGCTTGGATCAGTTTCATAAAGGTGCGGTCCGTCTTCATCAACACCGGCTATCAAAAGTGCGGTACCGAAGGGTCTAACTCCGCCATACTGAGTATAAGTCTGCTTATAATCACATATCTTCTTAACAAGAGTAGATATGTCGATCCTCTCATCGTATGATACCCTGTTTATCTGGGCCACCATACGTGCGTAATCGACAAGTACTCTAGCATCACCTACCAATCCGGAGGTGGCAAGACCTATCTTCTTATCTATGTGGAAAATCTTCTCAATAGAATCCGGTTCAACTAATTTACTCGATATTATTTTACCTACAACTAGGGCTACTCCGTCTTTTGTCTTTATACCTATGGTTGTAGTTCCCCTTTTGACGGCTTCTCTTGCGTATTCAACTTGGAATAGTCTTCCGTCGGGGGAGAAGACGGTTATTCCCCGGTCATATCCCATCTGTCCTGGCTGCATTCGTTCTCACCTACGAGTAGAAGATACATGATAGTTATAAAGGTTGCCCTAAATGATAGGTATAAAAAATTAAGGGAAGGGGGGAGGTTATCGTGAGGTGTGAATCCCTCCATAACAAAAAGGGAGGGAGGGTGATTATCGTGAGGGAGTGAGCCCTCCGCCCTAAAAAGGGAGGGAGGGTGATTATCTTGCTTGTACATATGTGCATATGTACCAACGTATAAATACTTTTCTATCGAGTATCCAATAAGGAATCATTTTCACTACAGATCACATGTCTAAACATCATAGTCATATTTATAGATATCCTATCAAATTTTCACATATATAATAAACATTGGATAAGAATATTTTAGGCGATAATGATTTATCCCAAGCTTGCACTCTGCAGGACCATGTTGGTCTCGGTCGATGTAGGCGGAACCTTTACTGATATCGTGATAGTCGATGGTACTGTTGAACATTTCAAACTGCCGTCGACACCAGAAGATCCATCTAGGGCGGTCATAGAAGGCTTTCCTGCCGGTGCAGATGAGTTCATACACGGTACGACGGTGGCGACCAACGCGTTCCTGGAGGGAAAGGGATTTCCCACGGCTTTCATCACCAACGTAGGTATGGAAGATATTCTGTTCATAGGTCGGCAAACCAGACCTGAACTGTATGATCTCGTCGTTAAAAAGCCAAAGCCACCACTTCAGATGGATGATCTTTACGGCGTCGATTGTCGTATCGACGACCATGGTAGAGAGATCAGATGTGTTGAAGAGCATGAGATC
>PUPH01000117.1 GCA_003553085.1 Thermoplasmata archaeon | reverse complement strand
GTCAGTTCCAACCCACTATCGCCTATGGACTGGCTGTACGTCTTATAGTTCACCATAATCACAGGAGTTTCTATCATAGATATCGGTGGTATATCATCTCAACAGATAAAAAATTAACCGTTTCCTAATAACCATGATCGTTGTCAAATATGATGTTCCAATATTCACAACTACAGTAACTACTCTTCGCCCATCTATCCTACACCCCAAAATTCGAAAGACTTTAAATAATCAACCATATTTCGATTGAACATGAAAGACTACGACCCTGTGGAGATCGAGAAAAAGTGGCAGGAACGGTGGGAGGAAGAAGGCGTCGATAGAGCCGAGGTTGACGAGTCCAGGGAACCTTTCTACCTGATTTTTGCGTATCCTGGAGTATCGGGTTTTCTCCACCTAGGTCATATGAGATGTTACAGCTACACGGATATAATCGCACGGTACAAGCGTATGGAAGGGTACAACGTCCTGTTCCCCACCGGCACACACCCCACTGGTAATCAAGCATACAGCCTTTCCAAACACCTGCAGGAAGGCGTTCCTGAGAAGATAGATTACATGAAAAGGAATGGTGCCACTGAGGAGGATATTGAAAGGGTCAAAGATCCCATGGAGCTGGTGACTTACTTCAACGAGGTTTACATCGATAAATACTGGAAGAAGTTCGGTATAAGCATAGATTTTGACTATTTCACCTATTCTACACGTGAGGATTACAAACAGTTCATCAAATGGCAGTTTCGAAAGTTGAAAGAAAGGGGTCTGCTCACCCAAAAGGACTACTTCGGAACGGAGTGTATCGAATGCGGACCGGTAGCCGTGGACCCTTCTGAGACCGACCTTTCCAAGGGGGGGACGGCGGAGAAGCAGGAGTACACCCTGTTGAAGTTCGAGTACAACGGGAGGTACATCACAGCGGCCACATTGAGACCTGAAACCGTCTTCGGACAGACTAATCTATGGGTCGATCCCGAGGAAGGATACGTTGTGGCAGAGGTCGAAGGCGAAGAATGGATACTCAGCAAGGAGGCCGTGGAGAAGTTGAAGTATCAGAAGGATGATGTCAAGGTGATCGACACCATCATGGGAGAGGATATGATAGGTGACTACGTTAAGGCACCGGTCATCCACAGAGACATAATCATATTACCGGCATCGTTCACCGATCCCGATGTCGGCACCGGTATCGTAACCAGCGTTCCCAGCGATGCACCCTATGATTGGATCGCTCTCAGGGACTTGAAGCAGGATGAAGATACATTGAAAAGATTCGGCCTAGAGGGCAAGATAGAAGATGTTGAACCCATCCCCATCATCGAATCGAAAGATTGGGGGATAAATCCTGCTGAGAAGATCATACACGAGATGGATATCCAGAGTCAGAGAGATGATGATAAGTTGGAGACTGCGACTCAAAAAATATACAAATCTGGATTCCACACAGGTAAGATGTTGGACAGTTGTCAAGATTATTCAGGGATGAGTGTTCAAAAAGCCAAAGAGATGGTGAAAGAGGATATGATCGCATCCGGTGAAGCGGATATCATGTACGACCTTTCAGAAGAAGTCGTCTGCCGATGTGGAGCCAAAGTTGTCGTGGGTAAGATACCCGATCAATGGTTCATCCGCTACTCCGACGAAGAGCTCACCGAGAAGAGTAAAAAACACGCTACGGATATGGAGATCAAACCTCAAAGCTATGCTGACAACATCACGGAAACCATAGGCTGGTTCCAGGATCGATCATGTGCGAGAAAGGGTAATTGGATGGGGACAGAATTCCCCTTCGATGAAGAATGGGTGATCGAGGCTATCGCCGATTCCACACTTTATCCGGCTTACTACATATTGGCCAAGCACTACAACGATGGCATCATCGAAGCGGAGAACATGACAGAGGATTTTTTTGATCACGTATATCTCGGTAAGGGAAATATAGAGGATGTATCGAAAAAGACCGGCCTCTCCAAGGAAACTATAGAAGATATCCGGTCCGATTTCAAGTACTGGTATCCTTTAGATCTGAACCTGGGCGGGAAAGAACACATGACAGTACACTTTCCACCCTTCCTTATGAATCACGTGGGCATATTGGATGAAGAATACTGGCCAAAGGGTATATTCGTCAATTGGTGGCTCGTGGGTAAAGGAGGAAAGATATCGAAGTCCAAAGGAGGGGCTGAACCGATCCCGGATACCGCTGAAAAGTACGGTGTGGATACTTTACGTCTGTTCTACGCCCATTCCGCCAGTCCATTCGTTGATAAGGAGTGGGACGAGGACGAGGTCTTCAACTACCGTAAAAAACTCAACTCGATCTGGAACAAGGTTCACAGGATGAAAGAGACCGATGGTGGTAAGAATCCGGTGGACGAGTACCTCCGCTCAAGGTTTTATTCTCTTGTGATGAAAGGGAACGAGTACATGCAGGATCATGAACTCCGTAAGGCGGCCAGCGTGGTTTATTACGATATCCCATCGGAGATCGACTGGTACTTCAAAAGAGGCGGGTGTAACGGAGAATTGATGGACGAGATCGCTAAAGGTATGTTAAAACTGATGGTTCCATTCACCCCACACATAGCTGAAGAATTGTCCGATATGTGGAACATAGAATATTTGGTTAAGAGTGGATTGCCGAAGATCCCTGAAGACGGTATCTCTAAAAAGGCAGAGCTGGAAGAGGAATATATCAAGGAAGTCCGAGCCGATATAAAACAGATACTCGATATCGCGGATGTGGAAGGAGAGAAGATACACATCTACACCGCTGCCGGTTGGAAAGAAAAGGCCGTTGGTATGATAATCCAACAACCCGAAAAAGGCATGGGTGTGATGGGAGAGCTCACAAAAAAATTAGATGCACCTGCAAAACAACTATCAAAGTTCGTACAGCACATATTGAAGGACCTCAGGGAGAAAGGAGCTAAAGATTCGTGGTCCATAGATATGAACGAATACGAAGTGCTCAAAGGTGCAGCAGCCTTCTTAGAGGAGGAGTTCCAAGCCCAGATCAAGATCTACCCCCCTGATGGGTCGTCCTACGATCCAACTAATAAATCATCCCAGGCCATCCCCCGTAAACCCGCTATATATGTAGAGTGAAGGTTTTCACGTTCGTTCCTTTGAACAAAATCCTTATATCCTCTGCAACAAATTGAAGTTGCATGAAAGCAGTAATACTTGCGGCAGGAGAGGGTACTCGATTGAGGCCGTTCACATCTTCGGAACCCAAGGTGATGATACCGGTCGCTAACAAACCGATACTGCATCATGTCGTAGAAGCACTGGTCGATAGTGATGTAACTGATATCGTGATGGTAGTCGGCTATCACAAACAGCGGATAATGTCGTACTTTGGTAATGGAGAGGACATGGGAGCCGATATTGAGTATGTGGTACAGCCGAAGCAGGTGGGAACCGCCCACGCACTTTACCAAACAAAGGATATAATGGATGGTGAATTTTTAGTTTTGCCCGGTGATAACCTGATCCATAGGGAAACTATCGACTATTTCTTAAGCGAACGTCATGGTTACTCGATACTTATAACAAAAAACGAGGAGCCCTCCAAGTACGGCGTTGTTACTATGCTCAACGGCTTGGTTAAAAAGATAGAGGAAAAACCTGCTGAGAGTGAGAGTCATCTGATATCCACGGGCATCTACTCTTTGGATACGGATATTTTCCCAAGGATCCATGACTTGATGATGGATAACGTTTACGACCTCACTTCAGTGATGGACGATCTAAAAGAAGACGCACCTCTGCACGGAATATCCACCGATTTCATGTGGATGGACGCCGTTTATCCATGGGACCTTCTATCACTGAACTCCGCAGCTTTGACCGACATAGGTACTTCATCCCTTGGGATCATCGAGGAGGGTGTGAGCATCAAAGGTGATGTCAAGATCGGTGAAGGCACCGTCATCAAAGGGGGTACACACATAGAAGGGCCAGCGGTAATAGGTGAAGGATGTGAGATAGGACCCCAGGCCTGCATATTACCCTCAACCAGTATAGGGGACGACTGCCGAATATCACCGTTCACCATGGTGCAGAATTCAATAGTAATGAGTGGTGTAAACATCGGGCCCAATTCAATGATCGACTCTTCTGTCATAGGCGAGGGCGTCAACATCGGTGCAGGATTCTCTTCTCACGCCGATGCGGTGGATATGAAGGTGGAAGACGGTTTTGAGATGGTTGAAAAGATAGGATGTATGATAGCTGAGGACACTTTGATCGGAAGCGGCGTTACCGTCTATCCCGGGGTGGTAGTCGGTGAAGACTGTGATATCCGCGGCGGTGTCGTTCTTAGAGAAAGATGTCCTCCCGGTAGTACGGTGCTCTGAGGTGTGTTCAAATGTGTGGAATCGTTGGTTATACTGGAAAAAGCGGCGTCGGCAAAGTGTTGTTGAAGGGCCTGAAGCGTCTTGAATATCGAGGTTATGATTCTGCAGGTGTTGCGGTAGTACAAAACGACGGCATCTACCTTCAGAAAAAGAAGGGTATGATCAAGGATCTGGAACCGATCACAATACCAAGCGGCAACACGGGTATCGGGCACACACGATGGGCCACACATGGTAAACCATCGGATGAAAACGCCCATCCTTTCAAAGGCTGCAGTGGAGAATTTGCCATAGTTCATAATGGGATCATAGACAATTTTATAACTATAAAAGAAGAACTCATAGAGAAAGGTCATGAGTTTTCCTCGGAGACCGATAGTGAGATATTAGTTCATCTTATCGAGGAATATCACGAAGGAAATCTTTTACAAACAATGGGCGAAGTGATTAAAAAACTGCGTGGTTCATACGCGGTGTGCGCTGTACAAAGAGACTCAGACCGGATCGTCGTCGCTAGAAATCAGAGCCCCTTAGTCATAGGTATCGGTGTGGAGGAAAACCTGGTTGCATCAGACATCCCAGCGATACTCGATCACACCAACGAGGTAAAATATCTGGAGGATGGAGATATCGCCGAACTGACTCCCTCGAGGATCCGTATCTGGGATCGGAAGGGTGTACCGGTGGAGCGTGAAACCGTAGAGATAGATTGGACCCACGAGGATGCTGAAAAAAGTGGATACGAGCACTATATGTTAAAGGAGATATATGAACAACCCAAGGCGATACACGATTCTCTTTTAGGTCGATTAGTCGAGTTCGACGATGTTGATTTTAATAGTTACGATACCAGACATATACGTTTGATCTCATGCGGGACCTCTTATCATGCCGCATTGGTCGGTAAATACATAATCGAAGAATTGGCAGCTATACCATGTACCACGGATCTTGCATCCGAATATAGGTATTCTTCACCCTCTGATCTTACACCTTTTACCATACTGATAAGCCAAAGCGGAGAAACCGCAGATACCATCGCCGCCGCCAGGGAGGCAAAACAACGTGGTTGTAAGACCTTGGCGATCACCAACGTGATGAACAGCAGCATAACCAGGGAGGTCGATGAGGTCATATATACCCAGGCCGGTCCAGAGATAGGTGTGGCCGCTACCAAGACCTTCACAACACAGCTCATCGTGCTCTATCTCATAGCAATGGAGCTCGGTCTGAATAACAAAAGATTGCTCAGAGAGAATGTTCAGGAGTACCGTGATGAACTAAGAAGATTACCAAGACACGTAAAAGTACTGCTGGATCAATCGGATTATATCAGAGATGTATGCGATAAACTCGTCACAGCGGAAGATATATTTTTCGTGGGACGCAACATAAACTACCCGGTCGCTCTGGAGGGTGCATTGAAGCTGAAGGAGATAGCATACATCCATTCGGCCGGCTATCCGGCTGGAGAACTGAAGCACGGTCCGTTCGCTTTACTCACCGAACGAACACCTGTTGTTTCCATACTTGTCAAGGACCATACCTTCGAAAAGATGTTGGGAAATATCGGAGAGATCGCAGCAAGGGGTAGCCCGATCATATCTGTGGGTGATGAGGATAGGGAGTTGGAAAAACTCTCAGATGATATGATCGTCATACCGTCTGTACCTCCTCTATTCTCACCGATCTTGGTCAATGTAGTGCTCCAGTTGATGGCATATCATACTGCACGCAAGCGGGGATGTTCGATAGATAAACCGAGGAACCTGGCCAAGAGCGTGACTGTAGAATGACGGATTATCTTCCCAAGATATATAAAGACAACAAACGAACGTTCTGGATAGTAGCACTAATCATAGTACCCATATCTCTTTTCCTAGGATGTTTGTTGTGGAGAGAGATCTTTTGGGACAACTTCATCTGGAGATATATCTGGGGTCCGGTGGTGGCAGATGCTAGGGATGAAACCGTCAACGGTATCTCCGCTGGTTACAACATAGTGAACACACTCGTGTATGGAATCTCACTGATAATCGCGATCTTGGGTATCCTTGAAATATTCCATCGGTATAAGATAAAGGTGGATAGACTGTTTATTTTTTCGTTACTACCATGGGTGATACTAGGCGGTACCCTTAGAAGTCTTGAAGATGCAGGTTTTTTTTCACGTTCCATGGCTCCGTTCTTCATATCTCCAGTGATATATTTGGTACTCGGAATAAGCGCGATAATCACGATGGTTTTCGGAGCAAAACTCTCTCTTTACGAAGGAGATACACGAGCAGTAAGAGCTCTGTCCCTCACCCCTCCCCTCTTGTTCCTGTTACTCCTTGATCCACCACACATGGCATACGTACTTCCCTTCACGGTTATCTTGCTGATTATATTCTATATCATAGGACATCGAAAAAAGATACTCGACGAACGATATCTGTTCGGTGCATACGGTATGACCCTTCTGTCTTTGACCTTGATCTATATCTCCAATAATTTACGGATCTTGGAAGGTACTAGACCTTTGGAGATACCGATAATTCTATTTCTAACCGTCATCAGTTCGGCAGTATTTCTGGTGATCCCATGGACATTTTCAAAGAAAGTGGCTTCACTTAAGGTCTTTGTTTTATCTCTGAATCCTCTTATTGTGTTCGCACACATGATGGACGCTTCCGCAACTTATAGGGGGATAAGTGCCTATGGTTACGTTGAAAAACACGTTCTACCCGCATTGGCTATCGATGTTACTGGAACGTCTCTGGTGATGTATCCCTTGAAGCTATTTCTTGTAGTTTTCGTGATCTATTCACTCGATATCTGGTTCAGGGAAGAATTGAAGGATCTTCCAGAATTGAAGTTTCTATTACAGTTTGCGATTATCACCTTAGGACTGGCACCCGGTGTAAGGAACATGCTCCGTCTTGCCATGGGTGTATAAAAAAAGAAAGGGGGTGGGGAGATATTTTATCGTGAATGGCCCGAGGGGGACTCGGGCCGGTTAGAGTTGCATCCCAGATTACCTTTTTAGGTATTCTTCCTTTATCGCCTTTGCTTGGGCCATCTTTCGCTCCTGTTCGACCATCTTTTCGACCTTATCCGCCACCAATTCGATCCTGTAATACAGCATATCTCGGACAGCGGTCCTTACGGCCTCGGAGCGACTTGGGAAATCGTCCATCTCCACGAGAAAGTCCACCCGCTCAAGATAGCTTTTGGGCAGCCTTATCGTGATCTTTTCTGTATCGGACATGGTTTTCCCTTTTGTACCCTTAACCGACATATTTTGTATGTCGTACGTCGGACATAGACTAGACGGTATTTAAAAATTTCTATGGTTTTTTGAACTCACGATGAAAATACTTTTATGAGCAATACGTTATACTCCTACCGTGAAAAAGATCTATACCGTGGGATATGAAGGAAAGACGCTCGAGGAGTTCATCGGCATACTAAAGGACAAAGGTATAAGGCATCTGGTAGATGTAAGATCATCACCACACTCTAGTCGATCGGAGTTCAGCGGGGATAACCTTAAATCGAATCTATTCAAAAAAGGGATAGTATACAAACATCTAGAGGCATTGGGCGGTTTAGATGTGGAGGATTATCGGGAGAAGATGAAAACACTAGAATGGAAAGAGGCTTTTTACAAATTGGAAGATTTCTCCATCGACGTACCCACGGTGATGATGTGTTTAGAGAAGGATCCTTCTAGGTGCCACCGCAGATTCATCTCAGAGCGTTTAGAGGAGAAAGGTTGGGAAGTGATCCATCTAGGAAAAGGCGGGAGCTGGAAGGGAAGCACTCTTGATGATTACTGAAGGAAATCCGCAGGATCAACGTTATGGTTAGCTCCCGATATCACAACGATGGGTTCCTCTGAAATAGTTATCTTTGTCAGTGCCAGTTCTTGCCTCCCACTTCTTAACTCATAAGTACTATTGCTGTTCGATGTAATCCCAAAATTTTCTACATAGATATATTTTGGATTGCTCCACCACCCCATCCTGTATTCGATCATGTTGTCCCCCTCACCTATCTTCCCTCCAACTCTTATATAATCCAGATTGGCCATATGCCCTTCTTCTATCTCGAATGAGTATAGGGTCCTCGAACGATCGTCTTGGATCGCCATCCTGCTGGCTTTGGATAAGATATCTTCGATGATCTCCTCGACGGAGTCCTCCAGTCTTATCCGGGATACATGCCTGTAGCTCAATGCTGTGGTGGGTATCAGAAGGGCCAATAAACAGCACATGAGCAGCAGTTTGAAGGGCAGTTCGATCATACCTCGGTTGTCTCTCGTTATCCTTCGGATCATGATCACCTCTTAATCATCAACTCAACGGTATCCGGTACATGGCGAGAGCGTCTCAATAGCATAACACTACCGTCCACAGGGAGGTCCAATGATGTATATCCATCAGCGGTCAGATTGCTCACAACAGGTCCTCCCAGATGAAATGTCATCTCGTTATTACCAGCAAATCGATATCGTATCAACTGGGGCATGTCTCCCCCGCACCGAACGTAATCTATCTTTGACAGAGCTTCTCTGGGAAGATCTATAGAGACCGCTCTGATGTTCCCTGGATCTGAGCTGTGCACCTCTCCAGCCGCCCTTTTGAATCTACTGAGTTCATCCCTAAGCAGTTCTTCGAATTGCTCTTCACGATAGTGACCAGATATAGACCATACCGTGGGTATGACCACCGCCATGACAAGTGCTATAACGGCGATCTCCAGCGGCAGACCAGGTATATCTCCTTTCTCGTCTCTGTGAAGTGCCCTCATGAAGTCGCTCCATAAGTTCATGTAAAATAACATTTTCGTCATCAGATTCCACAACACTTATTAGAACGTTGATTCTAAACTGTAATGAAATGGTAGTTCGCCCTGAGGATCAAAGGAACGAGATAGAATACGTTCAAAGTGTTGTTGGGAAGTACTTCCCCATATATCGCACGGAAGTTGAATTCGATATAGTCAACCTCTATGTGAGGGTATCATCCGCTCAGGATGTAGAAAAACCATTCGACGACCTGAGAAGGGAACTGGTCCCTCAAAATTATATCCCACATCTAAGGGAGAAACAGGGTGAATTCATCATCAGCGTCAAAAGTCAACCCGAACAGAATTATCGTTCGGTAAAGACCAACGTGGTGATGCTGATATTGACCATCTGCACGACTCTATTTGCTGGCATGTGGTGGTGGTCATCCTACGACCCCAATGGTGGTTTCTTTTCACTACACAACCTACTCAACGGAGGACTATATTTCACCCTCCCGTTGATGACAATATTAGGTGTTCATGAGATGGGCCATTATATGCTCGCGAGGCACCATGGTATCAAAGCATCACTCCCATTCTTTATACCTTTCATACCACCTTTAGGTACCATCGGTGCTTTCATAAGTATCAGAGAACCCATCCCAGATAAGAAATCACTTTTGGACCTGGGTGTAGCCGGTCCCATCGCGGGATTCATAGTCGCCGTTCCCGTATCCATAATCGGGATATATCTTGGTACGGTCATGGGTAGGCCGATACCTACGGAAGTCGAAGGAACTTTCATGGCGATAAATTTCCCTCTGATCCTTCAAGCTATATCTTATTTCGTCCCATTCCCTGCCGATGCGGTTCTACATCCAACGGCCTTTGCCGGTTGGATCGGGTTCCTGGTCACAGGTCTGAATCTGTTACCTGCCGGTCAGCTGGACGGTGGACACATAACCCGAGCTCTTTTTGGTGAGAATGCCAAATACGCTAGTTACGGTGCAGCGGCATTCCTCGTGATCGTAGGACTCGTATGGTATCCTGGATGGCTCATGTTCGCGCTTTTCATATTTTTCCTTGTCGGCCTTAAGCACCCACCACCTCTTAACGACCTGAGCTCTTTGGACCTCAAGCGTAAAGGTGTAGGTGTCGTTGCCATCATACTGTTGTTCACCTGCTTCCATCCCATTCCCATAGATCAGGTGACATACCGTCATGATTTCTCTTTCGAACTCATAGAAGGTGACCCCGAGCGTATGCTTGCGGTGAACGAGAGTGCGGAGTTTTTAGTACAGTTAGAGAACACCGGTGAGCCTTCAGATGATGAGTACAATATCAGTTACATGTACACTAATTCAACCGCTTGGTCCGTAAGCATGAGATTTATAAACGAAACCGATGACGGTATCGTTGGAGCAAATCATACTACTAGAGAATTATCTCCCGGTGAGAACGTCACATTCATGCTCGAGGTCTGGCCCGAGGAACATGCCCAACCAAGGACCGACATCGAACTCAAAGTGGTTTCCGACAACAGTGGTGAAGAGAAAACCCTTGAATTCACAGTCGGATTGATCCATTCGTTCGAGGTAGATGTAAGAGGTGAAAGGGTCAGGGAGATCGTGGACGGCAGATCCATCTTCCAGATAGATATCACAAACCACGGCCATCCCGATATGTATAGGATAAGTACGCAACAGATCTCACTAGAAGACTGGCATGTAAGTTACACATTCGATGATATCACATCCCCCGATATACAGGTGAATGTTTCAGCCGGTACCCGGGAGACGATCGATGTTGAACTGTACAACCAAGACTGGACATCATCCGGCTTCACACCGATATACGTCGATGTGTTAGTGGAGTCTATAGGTACCGGAGAGATAGAAGAAATAGAGTTAGTCGGCGTGAAACTCTAAATTTTTTTGAATACCAGGTAGTGCCTTTTCAAAGAGGAGTGTACTCTGGTTATGTACGATTCAGTCAACTCTAGGTTTTCGACCATTTTAACATACTTCATATCTGGAAGTATAACTGCAAGACGTCCTCCCTTTTTCAACCGATGTTCGGCGGTATCGAAGAACCTTTTATAAAGGGTATCCATCTCTTCGCCGGATGTGGATGCCGCTCTGCCGTAGGGTGGATCCGTTGCGATGCTTTCCACATGCTTAGGGATAGTCTCTTCAACATCACCTACCTTCACCTGGGCATGGAACCCGTATTTTTTAAGATTGAGTCTGCACCCTCTGATCATCTCTGGATCTATATCTCCACCGGTCGCCTGCAGTCCGATCATCAGTGCTTCCAGTAGGATACCGCCGGTTCCACAGAATGGATCGTGCAGATCCTTGGTAGCTCTCGTTAGATTGACCAGTGCACGGGCGTATCTTGGCTGGAGAGATACCGGTGAAAAGTACGGTCTATACTTTACTTCCCTACTGCGAAATTCACCCTTATCAGTCCTATGGATCAGCCTGCCGACATGACATCTGTCAGATATCAACACAGCTAAGATGTTGTCAGGGTCCTCCAGGTCGATGGGATTGTCTATCCTATCTCCGAGTTCGCTCTTGATCCTTTGAGTATCACCAGGGACCCCGCCCACTCTGCGTGTTTCAACTTTAGCGGTTCCATCAGGCAGATCGATCTCGAGTTCATCTTGGAGTATATCCTTCTGATTCCCGGTATGAAAATGCTCAAATATCCGATGTGTAAGTCCTGCCTTAGCTCCGATAAGATCTACTGGACAGTCGGTTTTTAATACCGATACACCTGTGGAGCAAGCGACCTCATCCCACTGGTATCCACTACCCTCGATCACCGCCTTAACTTCTGCCTCCGCTAGACCATAATCGGGCCCGACTAATTCGAATAGAAGTTCAGCCATCTATCAGTTCTTGTATCTTCGTTCTCAGTTTAGCTTCGGTCAAGCTCTCCACGAAGGCCACCTCTTCGTTTATCACGATGGTGGGTATGTGGGTTATATCGTACTTCTCTATCAGCCCAGGGTTGTTCCTGGCTTCAAGGTACTTTACGTCAACATCTTCAAATTCTGGCACGATCCTTTCTACAAGCTCCTTGGCGGGAGGACAATCCGGGCAGGTATCCGAAAAAATGAATTCTATACATACCTTGCTTTCAGCTTCTTTTTCGCTCATGGATTGGAACAAAGGCACCTCCTCTTTTAATCTTTTGCCATGATTAACATCTGCATATTGCAAGGCAAAGTCTATATATCGAATCCCATCTGCGGAAAAATAGAATCAGGAGGTAGCAAAATGAGCGAAAAAATCGTAGAACTGAACGATGAAGATTTCCAATCCTTCGTTGAAGACAACGAGCGTGTTTTAGTCGACTTTTGGGCCACTTGGTGTGGTCCCTGCATGGCGGTAAAGCCAACTTTCGAGGATCTTGCTGAACAATACGGCGATGTAAATTTTGCTAAGGTCAACATCGAGGAAAACAACATGATAGCAAACAGGTACGGCATCCAGGCGATACCCGCCTTTCTGTTCTTCGAGGACGGACAGGTCGTAGGGCAGGCACAGGGAGCACTGAGCAAGGATCAGTTCGCAAAAAAGATAGAAGACAGCTTCAACCTGTGAGATCGTCGATATCTTGGATAGACCCTTTCATCCGTTCATACCATTTATCGAGGCACTCAAGTGCCTCTTCTTTTATCAGATCTACCGGTCTAGCTGAGTAAAGATAGTAGTAGCCGCCGTTCCTTATGTTGTGTTTCTCTTTGTATACCATCCCACATTCAACCAGCCTCTCCAGGGATCGGTATGCGGTGCTTTGATCTCTGTCTATCCGTTCTGCTACCTCAGCTGCTTTGTATTCACCACCTTCATGCAGGAATGAGAGGACTTTTTTATCCACTTTTGATAGATCATAAAGACATCCCAAGACAGAGTCGCATCCGATTTCATCTAGATCAAATTTCGGTTTCATACCGGTCATAATTATGCACTGATAGTACTTAATCGTTTAGGGTAAAAAGATATATGTATCCAATGACAGATAGGGTAATAGAAGATCCATGAACAATGCAAAAAGTATAGATGCAGATAAAAAATCAAAGCTCGATCATGATGAAAAACAAGAATATGGTATGCCCTTGAAGATAGGTCATGAACGATTATGCGACTGTAAAAAATCACATATCAATTGCATGACGGCTAAGGAATGGATAAAAGCACAGTTAGGGGTATGGGAGTTTTATTATGAAAAAAGAGATATTAGAAATAAAGAGAAACATCCGGCGACCTATCCTATAGCACTGTCCACCAAATTCATAGAATTATTCACTCACAGAGGAGAATTGGTTGTCGATCCTTTCGTAGGTAGCGGTACCACTCTTGTGTCCGCTCAAGATACAAATAGAAACGCAGTCGGCTTTGATATCAATCAGGATTATATTGAGTTGTGTGAATCACGTCTTCAGCAAACAAGATTGACCGACCACATTGGAGAGAGTACAAAGCAAGTAGCTATCCTTGACGATGCTAGGAACGCTTTTGATTACTTCTATGATGAACAGATATCTTTGATTTTGACATCGCCTCCATATGCGAACTTGTTGAACCGTAAGAGGAAGAATAAAAGCCGTAGAGGAGATGATCGAAAAAATGAACAGTATCTAAAGGTTGAACAGTACAGTCAAGATGAAAACGACCTGGGAACACTTTCGGTCGAGGATTTCAGTGCAGAGATGCAAGAGATATACAGTAAATTACTTCCCAAGCTGAAGATAAAGGGCCACAATGTGATCAATGTTGCGGATATGTGGTGGAAAAACAAAAGGATCCCGATCCATATATATATTGTTCAAGCTATGGAGGAAGCAGGGTATGAATTGAGGAATACAATAATCTGGGACCGGCGAAACATCGTCAACAACATAGGTATTTTTGGTTGGCCATCTAATTATATCACGATGGGAACTACATTCGAGTATCTACTGGACTTCTGGAGGCCACCAGATGAGTAGAGTGCATGATCTGATCGAAGACGAAGATATGGATATAGTTGAGAGGACATTAAAAAACCCATTCGATAAAACATATTGGTTCGCGAGGATGTTGATACAATCGGATCGATACGGGGGGATAGGTTCAAAAAACAAGGTGATGATACAATCTGCAAAACTCATCTCCGAATTGCGTTCACATAAAAACGTCGATGTTGATATGGCAAAACAAGCAGTATTCAATTATCTCATTGACTCTAGGATGAAAGGATCTAAGGCTAGAGAGGAGGCAAAACGATTATGCATCGACCTTGACCCCATGATAACTGATTGGAATGATCTCTTAATTCTTGGTTTGACTATGAAACACATAGTCGTGCCGATATCTTTGATGTTGAATGAGATCCCTAGCAATGATTTTGAGATCGCAAAACCCATAGCCAAAGCATACCTCGAGAAATTTGGAGAATTAGGGTTAAAAGACGTAATCGAGATATGGGATGATCTGGGGATGAGAGGATGTATAAGTGTCGAACGTGCACAAATTGTAGAAGGTTTGGGCATACTTCGTGAAGTCCTTAGAAAAAAAGATATCATCGGAAATCAGGAAGATATGGATTATGTGATCACAACGTTTGTACAGGAATTTGAGAGACGTGTTGGGCAAAAGCGCAAGGGTCGTGGAGGGAGATCATTGGAAGATGTTACCGGGTTGATACTTCAACATTTTGGTATAACAGACATAGAACTAGTTCCAGAACATATCAGAGCGAGTCTCGAAGTGGACAAAATGGTCGAATGTTCCGATGGTTGGCACATAGCGATATCCTGTAAAAGGACTTTCAGAGAAAGATGGAAACAGTCCTTCACTGAAAATATGGATACATTAGATGACAACAAGATCAAAGGTATTTGGCATCTGATAACTTATGAAAGGGATCTGTCTGAAAATAAGATCATCGAGATGGGAGAACACCGATGTACCATATATTTACCCGATTCATCCTTGAAGTTGAAAAAACCTAGTGTTCAATCCTATGTAAGACCTATGAGTTCTTTTGTGTCCGATATCAGAAAAGAGGTTTCGTAATGTCCCAAAAAATTTATGGTCTTTCACTAGATATGATATATAATGGCGGAAGAGGATGAGCTTCGTGAAGAGATCCGATCTCTAAGGGAACAGGTGAACAATCTCGAACATATGTTAGAGAATCTTATGAACGTGCATCGGAACGTTCTTGATAAAGTATCTACCAATTCTGAAGTGGAGAAAAAGTACATCCAGATACTATCCCTCTATCAGCGTTATGGTAAGGTTTCTCCTTCACTACTGCCCGAGATCGATGATCCGATCATGGAATCCATAGTGGAAGTACTCCTGAGCTCTAAAAGACCATTGAACATCACACAGATCACAGAACGATTGCGCGAAAGGAGGGGCTCTGGTTCCAGACATACTGTAAGAAACAGATTGAACGAGTTGGAGAAAAGGAAAGTCGTCCGTCAGATGGAGGACAATCACGGTAAAGCCTATGCGTTAACGGATCATGCTTTAGACAAGTGGGCAAAATTGCTCGGCATTAAGATATAGTTTGAACACCCTATAGTATAACAGGTGTATAGAATGGATATGAACATGGACGATATGGACGACGTAAAGGAACTGAAAGAAGTGATGAAGACCTTGAACGAAACCGTTCCATCCCTGATATCGGGGATCGTTGAAGCGGTCTATAGTGCCGAGAGCAGCGAGAAGCTTGCCCAGAGTACAGCTAAGTTCTACAAAGAACTCGTTGAAGCTGGAATGGACAAAGATCAGGCTTTCAAACTGACACAGGACTTCATGAAGAGCCGGGACGTGACCAGTCTGGTAAGAGAAGCCTTGAGTGGAACAACGTCTTTTGGCCATGAGAGCTACGGTGAAGATCTCGGTGATAAGATAGGCGAAAAGGTCAAAAAGAAGATGGAAGAAAAGATGGAAGGAGATTGGGAGTAAATGTCTCAGGAAGAAGGTGACCGTGCACCGCTGATATTCGTAGCGGCTCTGGCCACCGCCCTTCCACTCATCTTAAAACTGGTTTTCGTCTATCTACGCTTTAAAAGACGACAGAAGAAGAGGCGAAAGATATTCAGAAAAACGTTCAAAAAAGCGGGCATGGAACCCTATATGATAGATCAACTCTGTGAGGACATGCAGGATATATCCTTAAGAGACCTGATCTCAAAAAAAACCGATATCCCCGAGATAGGAGACTTCATCAACTTCTAAACCCTTTCTTTTTTTTGGGTAACTGATTTATTGTTTCAACTTATTATGTCTGTTCGATGAAATCAGACGCATTAACATATCCATACGAGTCGATGAGAAAGGTCGTTTATGGAAACAATGGTTTAGTCTGTACCTCACAACCCCTGGCTTCACAGGCCGGCCTGGACATTCTGAAGATGGGAGGGAACGCAGTGGATGCTGCGGTTTCTGCAGCCGCCTGTTTGACCGTGGTTGAACCGCCCTCTTGCGGTATCGGTGGGGATGGATTTGCACTGTTCTGGAAGGATGGTAAACTGCATGGTTTGAACTCCAGCGGATATGCTCCTTCCAGACTATCCTTGGCGGAGTTAGAAGGTCGTGATAAAATGCCGAAGTACGGATGGCTACCGGTTACCGTACCGGGAGTTGTGGCGGGATGGTCCGAATTGATAAAAGCACACGGAGAACTATCCTTGGAAGAGGTACTACAGCCAGCCGTCAAATACGCAAAAGAGGGATATCCCGTATCTCCCACAGTGGGTGAATCATGGAGAAGAGCTTTTCGCAACTTCAAAGGGCTGGAAGGTGACGAGTTCAAACCATGGTTCGACACCTTCGCACCTAATGGTTCGCCCCCAGGTATCGGTAACGTTTGGAGATCAAAAGACCATGCGGACACATTAAAACTGATCGGAGAGACCAACGGAGATGCGTTCTACAGAGGTGAATTGGCTGAACAGATCGATCGATTCTCGAGAGAGCACGGAGGATATCTACGAGCCGATGATCTGGAGAGCTATCGACCCGAGTGGGTGGATCCTGTTGCAGTGGATTACCGAGGATATGATATATGGGAACTCCCTCCGAATTGCCAGGGCATGGTGGCTTCCATAGCCCTTAAGATACTAAACGGCTTAGAGTTGGGAGTATCACGGTCTGAGGAAGCCTGTCATAAACAGATCGAGGCAGTTAAGCTTGCATTCGAGGTGGGTAAAAGATACTTCACCGATCCCAATCATATGGAGATAGATCACCACGAGCTGCTTCAGGATAGTTATACCGATGACCTAAGGGATAGGATATGCCAGAAAGCTATGGGTGGTCCCGATGGCGAAGAAACAGGCGGTACGGTTTATCTTGCAGCGGCGGATGCCAAAGGGAACATGGTCTCCTACATACAGAGCAATTACATGGGCTTCGGCTCGGGTCTTGTGGTCCCCGGTACCGGGATAGCCCTGCACAACAGGGGTAATTCATTTTCCTTGGATCCAGAACATGCAAATTCTTTGGAGCCGGGTAAAAGACCTTTTCACACGATAATACCGGGTTTTATCACTAAAAAAGGATCTCCCATAGGTCCCTTCGGTGTGATGGGTGGCCATATGCAGCCCCAAGGCCATGTTCAGGTCATAAGTAACATGGTGGACTTCGGTCTAAATCCTCAATCAGCTCTGGATGCACCGAGATGGAGGTGGGAGAAGGGGAAAGAAGTGTTCGTCGAATCGGGTTTTCCCAAACACACGGCATTGAATCTAGAAAGGAAAGGACATGATATAAAATACGCACTACATTCAGGGCACTTTGGAAGGGGCCAGATAATATTGAAAGATGGAGGACCCTACTGTGCCGGTACCGAACCCAGGGCAGACGGTCATATCGCGGTCTATTGATCCTGCATGACCTTTGCGTATTCCACGTAGACATCAACCACTTCAAAAAGTTGGTCCAGATCTATGTACTCGTCGGGTTTATGAGCGGGGTGTACCTCTCCTGGACCGAATATGAACGTATTCTCGTTAGTCCTGCTGAACATGACCATCTCAGTACCGTATGGTACCGACCATGTATCGGTTCCTGCCAACTCTATCATCTTTTGCACACATCTTTTATTCTCATCGATCTCCACAGGATCTAGGTACTGTATGGTCTTTAGTTCATATTCACCCTCTAGATCACCGAATAGATGGTCCATGAGAGATTCTTTATCGTATTTAGGTGGAAACCTTACGTCGACTTCTGCTTTACACGCTTTAGGTATAACGTTGGTGGCCGATCCTCCCTTGATCACATTGACACAGCAGGATATCTTCTCTCCTGCGAGTATGTTATTTTTACCATCTAACTCCATGAGTATCGGTAAAAGCTTCATCAAGGCGTTCTCACCCTGTTCGGGCATGCTGGCGTGTGCGTTCTTACCTGCAGTGGAGATCTCAAATTGATAAACACCTTTCTCCCTAGTAACCACAAGCATGTTGGTGGGTTCGCAGATCACCACCGCCGGCGCATCGGTCACCTCATCGACTTCGTTCACCGCTTCTGCTCCTGCCATGGATACTTCTTCGTCCGTGCTGAAGATCAGGGAGAACGGTATATCCTCTTCAACCATCTTCCTGGCGGCCGCGATGGCTGAAACACAGGGTCCCTTCATATCCAACGCCCCTCTACCATAGATCTTACCGTCTTTGATCTCCCCCTGTTCGAAAGACCATCCATCATCTAGAGGAACGGTATCGAGGTGCCCGGAAAAGCAAACTCCGCCTTCACCGTATCGCCCTATAAGGACCGGATCGTGATCATCACCATCTATCACCCTAGTTTCGATACCGATCTCGTCTAGCAGCCCTTTGGTGAACGAGATGATCTCATCCATATCACCGTTACTGACACTATCGATTCCGATCATCTTTTTCAGGGTATCAACTATGAAATCTTTCATGAAGTTCGACATGAGTTGGTGATATAAAAAGATGCTTCGCCGCTATTAGCTATGATCTTAGAGGACGGTTCTTTCACCGATGAAATCGGGTTCATCAACCATTATCTGTATGAAGATAACCCCCATCATACCTACAGCGAGTGCTATAAAAAATGGGATCCTCAAACCAGCCATATCTGCGATGACTCCACTCAAGAAAGAACCGCTGGCAAATGCGAGGTTCTGGGCAAAGTTGTAAACGCCCATTCCTTTACCTCTATGTTTTGTTGGAGTGAGTGAAGAAACGAAGGCGGGAAATGAAGGTCTAGCTAAAGCCCTACCCAGGGTGTAAAATGCAACCATGCTTATTATGAACGCGTAACTCATCGATAACCCGATGACTCCAGCAAACAAAGATGAAATTATCCCTCCAGCGACTATGAGTTTTTTTCGGCCTATCCTATCTGATAGACTTCCGGCAGGGAACATAACGATCATCTGGACTAATCCTATGATCGTGAATATGATAGCTATCCTGAACTCCGAAAGAAGCAGCACCTCGTCTCCGAAAAGGGACAGCATGGGCCACACCATGGCGAGTCCGAAAAATACCGTAAAAGAACCAATGGTCAGACCCAAAAATGTTTTTGGGAATGGGGTGATCTCCTTTAATTTAAATTTTAAGAATGCGAAAGTCTGTTTTCTTTGGACTTTATTTACTCTCCGACTGCCGGCATAAGATTCTTCGATCCCTATGAACAAGAGTATAGCACTGACGGCGGCCAATGCAGAAGTGAAGAAAAAGGGCATGGCGAGGGTATAGTAACTGGCGATTATCCCTCCGAGGATCGGCCCTGTGGCGTTACCACTGGCGAAGGATACCGAATATATTCCCATGGCTTTACCCCTATCCTCTTCCTTTACTATATCTCCGATGAACGCCATGGCCACCGGCCATACCAGTCCTGATGCCGCTCCCTGACCTGCACGGTAGATGATCACTTCGGCCACGGAACCAGCGGTGCCGAATAAAAACATGACGATAACATAAATAACCATACCGAAGACCATGATCGGTTTTCTACCGTACATGTCGGCGATCTTACCTCCGATTGGTGCTGTGAATATCTTCACTACGGAAAAAAGCCCCACCATGATCCCGATCTGTGTTTTGGTGGCACCAAAATCCCTGGCATATATGGGGAGAAAGGGCATGATCAATCCAAAACCGATCATACTGACGAATACTGCGAAGCACAGTATAGATAGCTGTTTGTACTTCATCACGACTTTAAAATCCGCGATTATGCTGTTGATGCCGAAGGGCTCCTGTTCGGAATCTGCCATCTAAAATCTAGAAAAGGTCGATTTACTTAAAGATTTGCATATCGGTGCAAGTATAGTTTACCACCAAAAGATGAGGAAAAGCAGGAGCAAACACATGGATATGGCCAAGCCTATGTAGAGCATGATCTTCGTTATCTTCTGATCGCTTCCGAAGATGATAGGTATCGGGCCGATGAAGACTACACCACCGTATCTGCTTTGGCTCTTTGTTCTTTTAACATCGGTAGAGATGAAGAAAAAGGACATGAAAGATGAGATGATCAAGAGTATGCCCAAGCCCAAGATCCATCCTCCTCCGTATATGATAGGGATGAATACTAAAAGGGCGATAGACGCTTCTCCTCTGAGCACTGATGCCGCCACTAGAAGTAAACCGAGTGCGAACAGTATCAGAGGGAACATCTTTCTTTTCATCCGTACAATCAGCACTAAAAAATTACTTATAATTTCCCCTACCTGCTGAGTAGCGATGAAGGGAGTATATGTTTTGCTGTTCGACCTTCCGAGCACCATGGAACTAAAGATCGGCTCACTCGGTAAGATCGAGTTCGAAGAGGGGCGGTACGCCTACACCGGTTCCGCCCAGAACGGCATCGAATCCCGGACACGCAGACACGCGACGGTGGACAAGAAAAAACACTGGCACATAGATCATCTCACAGTTCATGGTAGAAGATTTTCCGCAATTATCGTCGAGGGTCACAAAAGGATGGAATGTGAACTCGCCTCACGCCTATCACGGTCCAACCGGGAAGTGCCTGATTTTGGCTGCTCTGACTGCAGATGTAATTCTCATCTCTTCTATCTGAACGAAGGCCGAAAGAAGATAAAAAGGCTCCTTGCAGATATGGATGGGACGTATTTTGAAGTAGACGAGAATCGAATGAAAGAGTCGTGAATCTTAACTCAAACATCTCTTACGCACATCAGGAATTTTTTTATACTTTACGATTATATCGAGGTTCATGAGGGAATCGACTATCAACGTGGGAATATGCGCCTTCCTAGCAGTGATGATCATAGTAAGCATGGTAGGGTATGGAACTGCTCTAGATGATGAACTAACGCCTAAAGAAGAGGCCCCCATGGTCGATGAACCATTGTGGACCAAAGACTTTGGTGAATACACGATCTTGTCGCCTTTCAACGATGGAATCATCGTACTCATTCCTCAGGAAAAATCGATGCACATGGTCGATGATGATGGTAACATAGGATGGTCCAATAATTTCACCGGTGAGTTGAGATCATATAACCCCCAGATCGAAAGTGATAATTATTACCTGCTTACTAGAGAAGATAACTCTAACGACAACAAGAATATGATACATTGTTACGATATCTATGATGGAAATCTAAAGTGGGAAAAAGAGATCATATCTGATAGTTTTGTAAATATAATGGGTTCTCAAGGGCATGGGATATATGTCATCACCGAGGGTGATATCATGCTGATATCCTCTGAAGGTGATGTCCTTTGGGGAGACGATGTAAACGGCGATCAGTTTTCTGTAATGAGCTATATCACCAATTATAGAGGAGACCTGCTCGGGGTCACGGACGATGGAGAGATCATCTGTATCTCCCCGGATGGTGAGATAAGGTGGACCTCTAAACCAGATGGAGAGAATTTATTCCTCCTGGGCAGTCCGCTGTCGGTAGCAGAAGATGTTCATCATGCATTAATCGATGAAAAGATATACTGGATCGACGATCATGGTGAATTCATGGGCAGTCCGCTGGACCTTGACTTATATGATTTTAGATCGTTTTTTTTAACCAGCGACGGGATCCTTTCACTCAGAGTTTATGATGATGAATACATCCTCGAATCGATCCGTAAGGATGGTGAGATGATGTGGAACCACACACTAGCCCAGGATGACGATAATTTATTTATGTTTATTATGATGGGTGAGAACCAGCGGTTATACTGCCAATACTTATCGGTGGAAGAAATTCCATTTTCGATGGAGAAGATACAGGCATTCGATCTAGATGGGTCCCTGGCCTGGGAGCATGAGATCGAGGAGAGTTACGGTGAAGTGTATGTTACCGAATCAGGCATCATCTACTTGTATGGTTTAGACGGTAATATATCCGCATATCAGGGAAAACCTCTAGAGACCGATTCCAGCGGTATCCCGTTCATGTTCATCGTGATAGCCGTGATAGCAGTCTTCGCAACGGTCACTGCAGTGATGGTCATATCTAGTAGAAAAAAATATCCGTGATAGATACTAGGTCCACTCACGATAATAGATAACTTTTTTATGCGACCCCCTCTCTTGTGCCTTCGTTCCAACATAGGGCCCGTGGGGTAGCTTGGTCCATCCTTCGGCGTTCGGGACGCCGGTACCCGAATTCAAATTTCGGCGGGCCCACCATCACTTTTTCAACTGTTCTATGATCTTTTCAACCTTGGCCATGTTCACATGGCAGTAACCACCGGGGTTCATCAGAAGATAATCTTGATGGTATCCCTCGGCCTCCCAGAACTCTTTCGCCGGTTCAATCTTTGTGACTATCTTATCCCTGTGAGATTTTTGCACCCTTATCATCGACCTTTCAGCCTTCTTTTTCTGTTCCTCGTTGTGGTAAAATATGACCGACCGGTATTGGGTGCCGACATCGTTGCCCTGTCGGTCCTTCTGTGTAGGGTCGTGTATGTTCCAAAATAACGTTAGAAGATCGTCGTACGATACCTGTTCCGGATCGAATGTTATCTCACATGCCTCGGCATGACCCGTTTTTCCGGAACATACTTTTTGGTAATCTGGGTCTTCAGTATATCCTCCAGCATAACCGACTCTAGTCTCCAAAACACCCGGCATCTTTTTGAATGCGGCCTCTACTCCCCAGAAGCAGCCCGCACCGAAAGTCGCCTTCTCCATCACCTCTCTGTTCATAACGATCACCATACGTTAGCTGAAGATATAAAATAACATGGATCTCTAGACACCTTTTATTCCATACCCATCCTAGAGGACCATACTCCATCGGGGATATCATCGTAAACGCTTTTATGCATCGATTGGTCTTCCTCGTTATCGGGTTCACGGTCGACCAGTTTCAATATCTTGTCCTTCTGGAATAGCCAGTAATGTATACGCCATTCCCTCCCATCGTAAAGGGTGGTTTGTTCCCTCTCCGTTGTTAAAAGTCCGGCGTCCTCCAGCATATAGAATACATCTCTGTCCTCTTGTTCCAGTATGTTGTCTATTATCCTCTCACTGTATCCGAAGAAGTTGAGGACGTGCTCCGCCATGGATCTCGCTGCTGCTTCCTGCATACCCTGTCCATCCACACAATTTTTGATGGCCATAGTTAGGTCGGTGACGGTCAAGGTTCCACAAGGATTTTCATCATTTCCGTTAGACATATCCATCATTTACTCAGTTGTCATATATACTTCGTTAACAAACTATAAAAGATTTTTGCTCATACCATGGCCTCACGGAGCTCTTTCCAGGCTTCTTTTATCCTGTCAACGGAAACGTCTTCGTAAGAGTTGACCTCTCTAAAGAAGTAGTTGTCGTATCCGTTGCATAGTAACTGCCAGTTCTCCCAATGGCCCATGTTCTTCCACTGCCAGCCGGAATCCAACTCTAGATAATGGATCCTGCCGTGCTCTTTCCACGATATCTCGATGACTCCGAACTCCACCGCCATCTCATATATGATCCGAGCCAGGAGTACGGTGTTCCCTTTTAACTGATAGAGGTCGTATCCCGTCTTCAGCATCTTAGGGTGATTGACTCGGATGGAGTTCAAGCCTTCAGCTCGCCCAAGAGAAGCGTTGGTCTTATCCATGGTAAGGAAGTAAACACCCTTTCTGAAGTCCAGTTCTCTGGTGAAGTTTCTGAACTGATCTCTGATCAGCGAATCGGCGTTCTCTATCTTAGAACTCTCTTCATCGGAGTATCTCAGCTGCTGAGGATTGGTTTTTCCAACAACCAGTACGGTAGATCCCGAACTTCCACGGTTCTCCTGTAAAACCATCATCTCCTGCAGTGCTCGGAATCCCTGTCGTCCTATGTGGGTGAGTCTACCTTTAGTCTTATGGTTAGCCGCGTTCTCTATCTCCTTCATCACCACCCCGGGTACGGCTATCAATAGCCAGTTAGGCATCTTGGAGTAAGAGTACGGATTGACATCATCCAGCGCAGACAGCAGATGCTCGGATATGATACAGTTGTAAAGCATGTTGGTGTCCAAACCGAGCACGAGATCTTCACTGTCCACCAAAGATGTGGCTACATCTTCTAAAGCATAGGGCTTAACCAGCCCGCTGCGGCACATGGAGGCGGTTAGCTTGTTCAGTATATCGTTCTTATCCGCTAACACCTTGAGGTGGTAACTGCCGGGTGTACCGCCGATGGAAATCAGCTTCTCTATCGGTCCTTCAGCACCATCGTCGGGCTTAGCCTTCACCAGCAGATGACCTTCGTTGTTCTTTATGGATGTGATGAGCAGTTGCAGGACTGGAAAGTCCACGATCCTACCCCGACTGACATATTTCTTCCAGTTCATATCGATTCACTCCTCAAACAACCTCTCTGTCATCCAATCCGAGTCGAACTCTTCAAGGGCTTCATATTCCTCTCCGGTTCCCACGAACAGTATGGGTTTACCCACAGCATGACCTATGGACAGCGCGCTGCCGCCTTTTGCATCGGCGTCTATCTTTGTTAGTATCACGCCGTCGATACCGACTGATCCGTCGAACTTCTGGGCTTGATCCACCGCATCGTTACCCGCTAGTGCGTCGCCGACGAATATTATCAGATCCGGTTCAACGACCCTCTTGATCTTCTCCATCTCATCCATGAGGTTCTTGTTGGTCTGCATCCGTCCTGCAGTATCGATGAGGACGACATCTTTATGTCTAGCCCTTGCGTGTTCCACAGCATCGTAACCCACCGCTGCGGGATCCGACCCCTTCGAATGCTTGATGACCTTCACACCTAATCTATTACCGTGCTCCTGGATCTGTTCAAGGGCGCCGGCTCTGAAAGTATCCGAAGCCGCCAGTACACACGAGTATTTTTTCTTTATCAGCCGGTGTGCTATCTTTGCGATGGTGGTGGTTTTCCCGGTTCCGTTGACACCTACGAACATTATTGAAACCGGCTTTTCCGACTCTTCCACGTACTTGTCGAAATCTATGGTCTCGATCTCTAAAGCTTTCTGTACGGCGTTCTTCAAAGCGGTCTCTATAACATCGTCTATGCTGTATTTCCTCGCGATCTTTTTATCCAAAAGATTGTTCTTCACCTCTTCCTGTATCTCATCGACTACGGATAGAGCTACATCGGCTTCAAGCAAGGCCACCTTCAGGTCCCAGAGTATGGGATCGAGTTTGCCTTCTTTTATTTTTGAACCCCAACCATCGACAAAGGCCTCGTCAACGTCTTCCTCGATTTCTTTTTTCGAGGTCAAGGTTATGTTTGCTATCTTCTTCTTCAGCTTCTCGAACATTCCGACCCTACCCCTGTTCCTTCATCACTCCTGCATCTGAGACTGGAATTCCTGATACTCTCTCTGGACTTCGTTCTCGAGCTTTTGATACTCTCCAGTGAGCTGATTTATGGTGTTCTCAAGGGTTGTCTTGGTTTGAGTGAGTTCCTTCTTTCGCTTTTCCATTATATCCGCTGCCTTCTCAGCATCCGTCAATGCGGAGATGTCTGAACCCAAACCGATGAGTACCTTGTCACCACCACTGACTTTGGAGCGTATGTGTGCGTTGCCACCTACAGGAACGAACATCTCTTGTTCCTCGTCCTGTTCAGCATATTTTCCGACAGTCTCTATGGCTTCTTTGTGGTTCTCGACGAGTTCATCTACAAACTCTTGTTGATTCTGTGCAGTCTGAAGCTGCGTCTTGATCTGTTCTAGCCGTCCTATCTTTTCTCTCAGTTCCTGTTCATCTACCATGTTCATTCCTCCATAAGGAGGTCTCTTACCACCAGATCCTCCACTTCATCCTCTCCGATCTCTACTATATCACGGATACGGATGTTGGTACGTTTAGTACCGTGTTTACTTCCGATTATGGACAGTACCTTCTCCTTCGCTCTATCCTCGTTCTCACTGATTATCTCCTTGGAGAACTTCTGCCATACTCTTCCCATCTTGAATGATCCAGTGGCTTTGAATACCTTCATCGTTAACACCTTTAAATCTATTGAACCTACTTCGTCCATGATGCGGGGGTATTAAAAATTAACCCCTTGTACGAGTCGATCCGTGGGAGTAACAAAAATTAATATATACTGAACAAATTACTGTTATTACAGAGGAATGAACATGAGACAATTCAAGGAAATGAAAGGAAAGGATATCTTGAGCAATGATGGAAGATTGATGGGTAAAGTGGAGGATCTGACTTACGATGCAGACTACGCTCCGAGAAATTTGATCGCCAAGATGAACAAAGAGGTGATCGAAGAACTGGGTGAAGATAAACCGTTACTGTCATCTCTAAAACTAGGTATAGAGGTAGAGCACGTAAAAGCCTTCAGTGACAAGGTGGTACTGCACGAGCCTTTGGATGAACTGCACGCACATTTTCTCGAAGTCACCGATGAAGATATGATCACGGGGATCATAGGTAAGAATATATCGGGTAGTCATGGGAGAGATGTTGGTAAGATCAAAGACGTATTGATAGATACAGATCATTGGGGTATGCCCTCTCTTTTAGTGAAGATTAACAAAGATATACTGGAAGTGCTGGATGTGGACAAACCCCTACTGTCCAAAACGAAACTAGCCATCTCCATGAGTCATGTTGACAGCGTTGGAGATATCGTGATCTTAGACACATCGGCTGAAGAGATGGGGCAGATAATACAGGAAGAACCGATAAAAAAATTGTGAGCAAAACACATATATACTGCTTACGTTAACTTGCTTCCAAGAGGCGGGTATATGACCCGCAGGAGATGTGCCCGTAAATGGGTGAATCCACAAACAAGGAAGTGTAAACATGGCAGAAAAACTCATACAAGAAGATTTTGACGATGAAGAAGAGACCCTCGAGAACAAAGGGAACATGTACAACTACATACGAGATACATGGAAGCGTCCCAAGGAAGACTATCTGGAGAAGTTGAGGATAGAGCGTTTACAGGAATGGAGACGCGAGGAGAACTTCAAGAGGATAGAGCGACCCACCAGATTGGATCGTGCTAGGACCCTTGGTTACAAGGCAAAGCAGGGGTACGTCATGGTCAGAGGCCGGGTACGCAGAGGTGGACGTCGAAGATCCCGGCCTAGAGGCGGACGTGGACCCACAAGGATGGGTTTCAAAAAGTTGACTCCCCGTAAGAACCTTCAGCGCATAGTTGAAGAACGGGCTGCTAAAAGATATCCAAATCTAGAGGTATTAAACTCATATTGGGTTGCCCAAGACGGTCGTTACAAATACTACGAAATGATCATGGTAGATCCGCATCATCCCGTTATCAAGAACGATCCAAAGATCAACTGGATCTGCGAACCACAAAACAAGGGTAGAGTATATCGTGGACTGACTTCATCGGGTAAGAAATCCAGAGGACTCCGTAAGAAAGGAAAGGGTGCAGAACGTTCTCGCCCATCCAAGAGTAAAACGGAGCGTTGATAAAGAGAGGTATCCATGTTGAACGCACTGGGTATGCAGGAGTTTCAAGTATATGCTCTTTTGTTTTTACTCGGTGCTTCAACAGTCAAATCCCTGATCGATACAAAGAATTGGGGTAACCGCAGGTATCTTCCGGAACTATGGTACGTTTTTCCACCTATCTTTCTGATACACGATCTGATCGTACGGCCAGATACGCCTCTTCTTCTCGGTGTAAAATGGGGGTTGGTGGTGCTTCTCGTTGTTTTCTACTATTTTAAAGAGATAAGACCGGTTCCCACGGAGGACTACTTCTCACTGATCGCATTGCTTTCCGTACTCAACCCCATATTAGCATCTATATCGTTAGCGATATATCTAGCATGTTTATTTTTACTAAGGAAAAAGCTGCGATATCGTTTTCCACACCATACTAAAGAGATACCAACGATGCAGTTCATAGTGATGGCAGGGGGAATTTCGTTGTTGTTGCTCTTATTCTAATTGCTTCTGACAGTGGGCAACAAGAAATGCCTTAGAGCCCATAGGAATTCTTTACGCGTTCCTCTCACTATGACATCCATACCGGGTATCTTGAACTCCAGTCCCGGATGTTCTCCTTCTATCCTGTTGATATCGTAGATCATATCCAGAGGGAGTTGATACCATGAACCTTCTTCGGAAACCAAAATACCTTCCTCAGATAGGTAGAGTCTGCCTTCTCCGTGTTTTACTCTATACCCCTTATGATCCTCCAACGCTTTGAAGAGGAATTTGACCTCATCGATCAGTTTCACGAACATCTGTGTTCCACCTTTCTCGGAAGGCATATTTTATCTTTTCGGTGATATCCCTGTTTAATCCCTCGATATTCTCTTCGCTCAAGGCCGATATCTGAAATACGCCTTCCATCTCTCCTACTAGATCTTTTTTATTGTAAACCTCCATGATCTCGGTGTCATCGAACAGACCGCTGATCTGGTCGTAGAGTGCACGTTGGTCGGACATGGGGTATCCACAGGTTCCAGATGGATCGTACAGGAATATGATAAGGTCGGCAAGATCCTCTATTGCCTTTATGGCCTTCATCTCGATCTCGTTCTTCTCCTCCATGGGTCTCTCTAGCAGCCCCGGAGTATCGATTATCTGGCACATCAACCCCTCGGCCCGGAAGTGTCCCACACCAACTTCCTTAGTGGTGAATGGATAGCTGGCCACCTTTGGTTTACCGGAAGAAAGCTTGTTGACTAGAAGGGACTTACCCACATTGGGGGAACCTGCTACAACCACTGTAGGTATGTCCATCCTGATGTCCGGAAGTTGGTTCAGTGCCTTTCTTACGCTTTCTAGGAATTCAAGATCGCTGGAAACCTGTCTTAGGAAAGAAGATGTTCTACCATAGGCACTTCTCCTCACTTTATCCATCTCACCGACCTTTTCACAGTCCCTCAATTTACGGAGATCCTCTATTATGGCACGTTTTATCTTCCTGCGGGCCCAGTTGATGGCTCCGATGCTCTTCTTCACCCTATCTAGATCCTGGGATATGTGTATAGTGTCCCGGTAGAACGGTGGTAGTTGGTCGAAGGAAGGAAAGCTTTTTTCGTATCTTTTCAGAGTCTGTTCAAGCACCTTTGAAACTGTTTTCAGCTTGCCGGCGACGGTTTTTCGGTAGCCGTCCTCCCGGTCTTTACCCCTCTTCTGCACTTTACTAGCCCTACGGAAGGCCTTATCCATCAAACGATCGGCGTCCAGTACCGGCGGAATCTTGAAATCCATGAAGTTCGGATATAGGGGGTATAGGATAAGTTTAACGGCTCTCTTTACAAAATGCTTAAAAAGGACCTGCTTGTACCAGGGGTAAAGGTGTCTCAAATGGAAGAAGGAGACTTAGTATATGTAGATTACAACGTATGGATACTGCCCGAAGACGAGGGCGATGAAAAGATACTCTTCGAAACGACTGACGAGGCTAAAGCTCAAGAGGAAGAAATTTTCGACGAAGACGCTCATTACGGTCCCAGAGTTATAGAACTGGGACGAGGGAATATCATGGAAGGATTTGAAGAAGATCTCCTTGAAGCAGAAGTTGAAGAAGAGCGTTCGGTGGAAGTACCTCCTGAGAAGGCAGTCGGTCAGCGTGATGCCGGTAAGATTGAGCTTTTCAGCAGGAGAGAGCTGGAACGAAGGGGATTCGATGTTACAGTCGGTGAAGAAGTGAATATCGACGACCGCAGCGGAAGGATAATACAGACCACCGCAGGAAGGGTCAGAGTTGATTTCAATCACCCTTTGGCTGGAGAAACACTCAGATTCGAGTATACAGTGCGCTCTAAAGCCGAAACTACTGAAGAGGTCGTCCAGGCCATACTAGATATGGATTACGGTCATGCAGATTTCGAGATAGATCTTGAAGATGATGTATTAGAGGTCATATTACCCGACGAGTGTAAGTATGGGCAGGGCTGGTTCGTAGTAAAATATCAGATAGTCGGAGATCTAAGACGGCACACTGAGATAAAGAACATCAGGTTCGTCGAAGAATATGAGGGCAAGAAGGAGCCTGAAGAGATCGATGAAGAGATGGCGGAAGAATTGGGCGAAGAGTTAGAGGAGGAACTGGAAGGCGAACTCGAAGAGGAGCCTGAAGGGGAATCTGAAGCCGAAGAAGAGTGAGAGCGGAATCAGTTCAGATGAGCGAAATCAGCAGATTCGAGGAAATGGAGCTTAGTCAGGAAACACAGAAGGCTCTTAAAAAAGGTGAGTTCGTCGAGCCCACTGATGTACAGAAGGAATCCATACCCTTGGCCATGGATGATAAAGATCTGATCGTCCAAGCAAGGACCGGTTCCGGTAAAACACTGGCGTTCTTGGTACCCATATTCGAAGGTATCGAAGGCGGTAAAGGGGTGGAAGCAGTGGTGATGACACCTACCAGGGAACTGGCTCAGCAGGTGGAAAGTGAAGCGAAGATATTCGCCAGAGCCCGGGGATTGAAAACGGTGGCGATTTACGGCGGTGCCAGCATCGAGAAGCAGATCCGGCGGATACCAAAAGCATCGTTCGTGGCCGGTACTCCGGGAAGAGTTATCGACCTCATCAAGAGGGGCAAGTTGAAGCTCGATCACATAAAGTTCTTCATACTGGATGAAGGCGACAGGATGCTGGATATGGGATTCTTTCCAGATATTAAGTGGATATTATCCCGTACACCCAAAGGTAAGCAGATGATGATATTCTCCGCTACCATGCCCGAACCCATAATCAAACTCGGTCGTAAGTACATGGAGGATCCTAAGATACTGAAACTTTCCAAAGACGATATATCCGCAAAGGGTGTTGACCAGTATTTTATCCGGGTAGGTAAGATGAATAAGATGGCAAAATTGTCTGCCTTACTCGACAACGAGCCCGGTAAGTATCTTATATTCTGCAATACGAAGATATGGACCCAGACCTTGGTCGATCGCCTACGCAAGTATGGTTATAAAGCACATGCGATGCACGGCGACATGAGTCAGGCCGCTAGAACAAAGACCATGAATGATTTTAAAAGAGGTAAGATCGACATACTTGCTTCTACTGACGTTTCAGCTAGAGGTATAGATGTGGAAAATATCACCCATGTCGTCAATTACGACGTACCCCAATATCACAAAGACTACGTGCACCGTATAGGTCGGACAGGCAGGCTGGACAAGGAAGGTAAAGCAATAACCTTCGTCAGCGGTGACGAGCTTAGATTCCTCGAGGAGATCGAAGAGTTCGTCGACAGGGAGTTGAAGGAACTAAAGTTGAAAAAGAAGGGGCGTGTCAGAGAACGTATCGATTACCAAGAGAACGCAGATATTTTCGGTATGGTCCCCTTCCGATTCGCCAGTGACGATGACTTCACCAAATGGGATATCGTACAGGAACTCAATAAGTTCGGTATCCGTGATCAGGACATAGGCAAGATCGAACTGGAGGATGACGGTGGAGTGGTGGAGATAATCCACTCCAAGGCCAGCCGTATCTTCAAGGTAAAATTATTCGATAACGTTGAGCTGGTGGAGAAAGATTCCCGGGAGCTCTAGATGTCTTCATATCTCTATCTGAACTAACTTCATCCTCGCACTCACATCAATACGCGACCCACCCATGATGGAATCTAGGGATGTCATAAGATCAACTACGTTAATGCAAAATTTATTAAACATCTATTGTGATATATTTGACACGGTGTGAACATGACGCAGAAAATATTGAGAGTGGATATGGGGAAAGGGACCCTGAATTACGAGGATGTTCCTGAAAAATATAGAAGGTTAGGTGGTAGAGCGCTTACATCGAAGATGATCTCCGATGAAGTACCTCCTAATGCTCATCCCCTGGGACCTAATAACAAACTTATATTTGCCCCGGGGATAGTCACGGGCACCGGTTCGCCCAACTCCGGAAGGATATCGGCAGGTGCCAAATCACCGCTGACTGGAGGTATAAAGGAATCCAATGCAGGTACCCCCTTCGCTAAGACGTTGGCTCAAAAAGGGATCAAAGCGCTGGTTATCGAAGGTAAAGCTAAGAAGGACAAGTATTACATCCTTAAATTGGGTAATGACGGTGAGGAACTCGTGGAGGCCGATGATTATCTAGGGATGGGTCTGTACAAGGCTTATGATAAGCTCCACGAGGAATTCGGAGATAACATCGAGATAACCGGTGTGGGTATCGCAGGAGAACTTGGAGCCGCCAATGCAGGTATATCATACACGGATCCAGAGGGAATGTCGTCAAGGTACTCTGGTAGAGGCGGCCTAGGTGCGGTGATGGCTTCTCGAGGCATAAAATTCATCGTGATAGAAGAACCTGAAGAGGATAAGATCGAGATCAAGGACAAGGAAACCTTCGATAAGGGTAGGAAGAAATTGGCAAAAGCTCTATCGGAACACGATGTGACCAAGAAAGGCGGGGCACTCTATTCCTACGGGACCTCCGTATTGATCAACATCATCAACGAGAGCGGAGGTTTACCACAGAGGAACTTCTCCGAAGGCAGCGATGACCGGTCCGCCCAGGTATCTGGTGAAAGAAAGGCCGAGGAGATCAAGAAGAGAGGCGGGGTCAGACCGCACAAATGCAGTCCGAGCTGTATAATACGGTGTTCCGAGATATGGACGAAAGAAGATGGAAAAGATCCAGTCGGAGTATTGGAGTACGAATCTGTATGGGCACTGGGTCCCAACTGTGGTATATACGACCTCGATGTGATAGGGGAGTTGAACCGTGCATGTAACGATCTAGGTATGGATACTATAGAAGCGGGTAACACCATCGCGGTAGCCATGGAAGGAGGTCTTCTAGACTTCGGTGATGGAGAAGGAGCACTGAAGCTGATGGATGAGATATACAACAAGACAGCCCTGGGTAGGATCTTGGCCAACGGTGCGGAATACACTGGAAGGGCCTTCGGAGTCGATAGGATACCGACGGTCAAGGGTCAGGCCATGCCGGCTTACGATCCAAGACCTATCAAAGGCATCGGTGTGACATACGCTACGTCACCTATGGGAGCCGACCATACCGCAGGATACGCCATAGCACCAGAGATCATGGGCGTCGGTGGTGAGGCAGATCCTTTCGATATCAAGAAAGGTGAGCTTTCTAAAAGCCTACAGCGTGCCACGGCCGCCATCGACAGTGCTGGATACTGTCTCTTCATAGCCTTCGCGATCTTAGATATCGAGGAAGGATTGGAAGGGGTTGTGGATACTGTGAACGGTGTCCTAGGAACGGACTATTCTATCGAGGACGTCATGAATTTCGGTAAACAGGTGCTTGAGACCGAGAGGGAATTCAACAAGAGGGCCGGATTCTCCAAGGAAGATGACAGGCTGCCAGAGTTCATGATTAAGGAAGAGCTACCACCCCATAACGTGGTCTTCGACGTGCCTGACGAAGAACTGGATTCAGTCTGGGAGGACTGAAAACCTTCTTCTTTTTTTATTTATATGTCCGGAAAAGTCAAGGTCAAGCTGTTCGCTCAGATCGCTGAGATCGCTGGCAGTAATGAATTTGAGATAGAAGGCGAGGATGTCAGAGACGTATTAAAAGCGCTGGTGTCCGAGGTCGCTGAGCTCGAAGAACAGCTCTTCAAGGATGATGAACATGCCGAATTGAGAGATGATAAGATCGTACTCAAAGATGGTAGAAACATAGGCTACTTGGACGGATTGGATACCGAGGTGGAAGAGGGAGATAAGATATCCATCTTTCCGGTGGTAGGTGGTGGATAACTATCGAGTAGTTGAGTGATATGGAAATCGAAGTTGTGCTATATGGAAAACTCAGGGAAAGGGGCGAGAGATCGGATGATACAACCGGTTCCATCGGTTCAGTGAAGATCGAGATCGAGGAAGATAGTTGCATCACGGATATCATGGGCCTATTAGAGATCAAAAAAGATGAAGTGAGCCATATCTTTCTCAACAGGGAGTATTCTGATATCGAACGGAAAGTAGAGGATGGAGACAGATTAGCACTGTTTCCCAGAGATATGGCGCTTCTGTACAAATGGTACTTCACTAAAAAGAAATGAAGATGAATATCGCCGACCAGTGGGATCCTGGGGTTGACCATATAGTGTTATTTTTTAGTGGGTTGAAGGGATATGATATTTTTTTGAATGAACACGGACGATAATCGACGATCGTTGCAAAAAAGGTATATATGCATATATCTTAATCCCGTGAAAGGTGGTAATATATGAAAGATATCATCGTGATCGGTGCAGGTTTCACAGGCTTGTGTGCTGGAGCACTTCTTTCCAAGGGTCTAGATGTGCTCGTAGTCGAAAAAAATTCTTACCTGGGAGGAAGAGCGGGGACTAGAACACCCAAGGAATGGGGTTGGGCAGATGTCGAGAATTATAATGTAGATTTCGGACATCATGTTTTCGCTACCGATAATTATCTAGAGTACGTCATACGCAGTACGGGAGCAGGTAGATATGCAAAACCAGTCAAACTGAACCTACCACTATTTTACAAGGGCGGTCAGTTCCATAGTTTACCGAAAGGACTGATAGGTCATCTTAAGGCATTCCCCTTTCTGTCATTGAGTTCTAAGATGAGGATAAAGAAGTTCATGGATCATGTGAAGAAGCTGAGTTACCAAGAGGTGATGGACACATGGATTTATCGTTTGGTGGACGATGTTTACGACGAGTTCGATTTCGACCATGATGCGAGGGAGTTGTTCACCGACGGTTTCGTAGCAGGCTACCAAACTACCACGGAGACCTCCAAACTTTCAGGAGGAGACCTGATCTTCTGTATGAAGGCGTACCTGAAAGGGATGAAGAAGCACGGTACACCGATATTCGCTGCACAAGGCGGTGTCGGAAGGCTTGCTGAAGCCCTTGGAAAGGTGATCCGGGAGAACGGAGGAGAGATACTCACAGGAACCGAGGTAAAGAGGATATCGGTGGAAGACGGTGTTGCCAAGGGTGTGGTGTTGGATGATGGAAGGGAGATACGTTGTCGAAAGGTTCTCTACAGTGCACCGGTGTACGGGTTGTTGGATCTCGTCACTGAACTGGATGATGATCACCGTTCTCGCTTGAGGGATGCTAAAAAGGACGCAACGGATCTCTTCATGGTCATGGGGGGTGTGAAAAGACCACTGATGGAAGAGCCGGCAGGTACTTGGATAATGGTCCCAGAATCAGAAGTCTCTAACGTGGATTCGTATTACCTTGTTTACGAGGTAGATGAGAGGTTGAAACAGGCCCCTCCCGGTGAGTACTACGTAAGTTTTGCAGCGGAGGTAGACCCTGCACACTTGAGTTCTGAACGGGATCTTATCAGTAAATTCAAAAGTGATATGCAGGATATCTTCACATCAGTTGATCTCGACAGAGATCTAACATGGCTCGGTGGTGAGTACTTCCCGATAGTAGATGGACTGGTTAGGACGGTTGATTGGTATCATGAAAGAAGGTTCGGTCCTGAAACTCCCATAGAGGGTCTGTATGTGGCCGGGGACTCCGCACACGAGTTGAGCAGTGGCGTCGATGGGTGCGCCAGTTCCGCCGTGTTCGCAGTGGAAGCTATAACAGGCAAGACTCTCCTGGACATGGAGAGATTTTACAGATCATGATCGTTGTTTAGATCCTAACAATCCTTATATTGCTAACCTACGTTGATAACAGTAGCGAACCATGAGATCAACATCGATCGTTAAGTGGGTTTCCATATTCTTGGTCCTCTTATTGACAATTCCAGTGCTCGGTGGAGATACCACGGAGCCGGAGGGAGGATTATTGATGGTGAGACTCAACAGCGAGATAGATATGGACGGCCTAGAGGTGATCCAAATGTATCCGGATTATGCCCTGGTAGATGGCAAAGAGCGTTATGAGATACTCAGGGGCCATCCAGATGTCATCGATCTGGGCCAACGGAGCGGTTTTTACATACATGGAGAACGTCATGATATACCTTCAGATCCGGAGCTTCGCTATCTCGATGGTTTCCAAGGGCTATATCTAGTGCATCTGATAGGTCCCGTTCACCCACAATGGAGGGACGAACTGATCGAAAGGGGTGCAGAGATCATCGATTATGTACCTGATCATGCATACAAAGTATACACCACCAGTGAGGTCGCTGTTGAGTTGAACGATCTGTTCTTCGTTGAAGCCGTCAGCACATATCGACCGGAGTACAAGATATCCCCGGCTGCCGAACCCGGACTGGTCTTTGTAGGTTCGGTAAACGGTGACCGGAGGACTATCGAAGGTATTCCAGGTATCTCTATCTTACAGATGGATCCCGATGGCACCAGTGCTCTGGTATATGTTGATGATCAGGACTCCATGGATCGTTTAGCACGTGTTCCGGAGGTGATCAGCATACTCCCATATCATCCTCCTCGCCTGATGGACGAGATCGGTTCTCAGATAATCGGTGGAGGGTGCTGGATCATGGATGACGACGATGACCCTAACACTCCTTATAGGGAGTATGGGGATCACGGCGCCTATGTGAACCAGATAGGTTATACCGGGGATGGTGTAACCATAGCTTTGGCGGATACGGGTATAGGTGACGGCACCGTCGGCGATGCCGGCCATCCCGACTTCACCGGTAGGGTCATGGGAGGGTTCGATTATCAGACGTGGAGCTCGGAAGAAGGTGCATGGGCCGACGGGAGTGGTCACGGAACTCATGTGGCCGGTCTAGCCGGGGGAAACACCTACTCAGGCACCCAGGAGGTTTTCCCAGAACATTACGAAGTGGGAGATTATTATCTAGCCCAATCACTAGCACCCGATGCTGGAATCTATGCTCAGAGGATATTCGATGATGACGAGAACTGGGTGGGGCCATCGGATTACTACCAGATCGTTCAGAACGCCAAGATGGAGGCCGGGGCCTATATACACGTTAACTCTTGGGGTGAAGTGGATGATGGTAGTTACAGAGAAGTATCCCAGGCTTACGATAAAGCGGTCAGAGATGCAGACATGATCAAGGAGGGAAACCAGCCCATGGTCATCGTTGTGGCGGCTGGGAACAGCGGCCCCGATGAGACCAGTATCACTTCGCCGGGTACCGCGAAGAACGTGATCACTGTGGGGGCTTCCGAGAACTACTTACCCGATTTCACATCGGATAATCCATACAATATTGCGGGTTTCAGCTCACGAGGATGGACTCAGGACGGAAGGATCAAACCGGATGTAGTGGCTCCGGGGATGGCACGTGCTTCAACTTACTGGGATGCCGATTCTGAGACCTATGATCACATGGTGATGGAGGGTACCTCACAGTCCTGCCCAACGGTTGCCGGTGCAGCAGCGGTGGTCGTGGGATGGTACGAAGAAGTACACGGTGTGACTCCAAGTCCCGCCATGGTCAAAGCCATGCTCATCAACACCGCACGGCCTTTAGATCCCGACCAGGGGAACACAGGTCATATACCCAACAGAGAGGAAGGCTGGGGCATGGTATTCCTCCCGGATCTCATATCATCATCGACCAACATAGAAATGGTCGATCAGGAATCGCAGATCACTACGGGTGAAGAAGAAGAGCACTCTATCAAAGTTTCAGATCATGATGAACCGCTGAAGTTAACTCTCACCTGGACCGATGCACCAGCCTCAGCCGGTGCTGATCCAACACTTAGGAACGATTTGGATCTGGAGATGATCTCTCCAGCAGGAGACGTTTACAGAGGAAATGCCTTCCAGGAAGGTTGGACCCCGCCGAACGCGAACAGCAACTTCGATAACAACGGTGATGGACGGGACGACAGGAACAACGTTGAGAACATCTACATCCACCCGGATAACCTCGAGGAGGGTGTTTACACCATCAGGGTCGTCGGAAAGAACGTACCTGCAGATGCCGACGGAGATGGTTCGGCTAACCAGGATTATGCTTTAGTGATGAACAACGCATTCAAGGTGAATGCGCCCGAACCTCCGGAAGAGCCGGTGCCTGTGCATGGAGCCAGAGGCTTACATTTAGATGTAGAACTCTCGGTCAGAGTGACCCATTCAGAGGATAAAACCATGGACCTCACATTTTACTCATCGGATACCGTAGAGCCCATCGGATCCGTTTCAGATGTGGAGAGCGGTGCTCGTGCCGGTGTTGTATGGTCCTCTTTGGAGGCGGGTACCCGGTACGGTTGGTTCGTTGAGGCTGATGACGGAGATCTGTTTACACATTCTCCCACCTGGAATTTCACCACCAGTTACCCACCGGATGAACCGGTAGATCCGACCCCCTCGAACGAAACCACTGGGGTCAGACTGAACACATCTCTATCGGTACTGGTCAGCGACCGAGATGGAGATGCCATGAATGTATCCTTTTACACCTCGGACCATGAACTCCTTGGGGAGGATACTCATGTGGAAAACCATACCAGAGCAGAAATAAACATAGGTCCATTGGAACCGGGAACCGATCTTAGATGGTACGCCGTTGCGGATGACGGTATCTCGACCACACGATCTCCCGTATGGTCGTTCCTCACGAAGAGACCTCCCGATACTCCTGCAGAACCCTTACCAGATCCTGGAAGTACGGGGCTGGAGGAAGATGTCGTCCTCTCGGTGAACATCTCCGACCCGGACGGGCACGATCTGGACGTGACATTCTTCGATGCATCCGATGGCAGCATCATCGGTGAGCTGACGGGTGTCACCAGCGGTGAACGAGTGGAGATGTATTGGGAGGGACTGGAGACCGGTACGACATACGAGTGGTACGTAAAGGTGGACGACGGAGAGCTGAGTACCGTATCCGATGTTTTCAATTTCACCACCAATCATCCCCCGAGCTCGCCCACAGACCCCTATCCTGCTGATGGAGCACACGGGCTGCCGGAGGACATACGCCTTGCCGTACCCGTTCACGATGAAGATGGAGATACTATGAGTGCAACATTTTTCGACGCTTCTGATGATAGCGAGATCGGGAGCGTAACAGGCCTAGAGAGTGGTGAATACGCCGAGGTCGATTGGCATGTGGAAAGGGGTCAAACTCACGAGTGGTATGTGGTCATCGATGATGGGGTCCATTCAACGACATCGGAAACGTGGAATTTCACCACCAATCATCCACCGGATCCACCTGAATTGAAATCACCCAGCCACCGGGGAAGTTCGTCCACGGATCCCGAGCTAAAGGTACTGGTCAACGACCCGGATGGAGATGAACTCACCGTACGTTTTTACGATGCAAGTAACGACGAACTGATCGGAGAGGTAGAGGGTGTGGAAAGTGGTTCTACGGTGAGGATGGGTTGGGACGGCCTGAGCACACGACGGGATTACGAGTGGTATGTGGAAGTGGACGATGGCATGTATGTCACCACCTCGGACACGTGGAGTTTCTCTCCGAGGTATCCGTTATATCTAACACTGCTTCCATTCGTTGTGGCGGTAGCAGCGGCTTTGATAGTGTTCTTGAACTGGTACCGGAAAAAGGGAACTTCCTGAGACGGTAAACCTTTTTAACCCTCCCATATTTCATCCAACGGTGTTCGATCATGAAGATAGTAGAATGTGTACCGAACTTCTCCGAAGGAAAAGACAAGGGAATGATCCATGAGATAACCGCAGAGATAGAAGCGGTGGAAGGAGTGGAGCTCAAAGACATAGATATGGGAGCGGATATGAACAGAACAGTGGTCACCTTTATCGGAGAACCAGGATCGGTGAAAGAAGCGGCGTTCCGTGGGATAAAGAAGGCCGCAGAGGTCATCGACATGAGCAAGCACGAGGGGAGTCATCCTCGTATGGGTGCAACCGACGTGTGCCCCTTCGTACCTGTGAAAGGGGTGACCATGGACGATTGTGTGGATATAGCTAAAGAGGTCGGTAAGAGAGTCGGTGAAGAACTGAACATACCAATTTACCTTTATGAAGAAGCTGCTACAGAGGAAAAGCGTAGGAACCTGGCAACCGTCAGATCGGGAGAATACGAGGGTTTAGAGGACAAACTCGTTGATCCGGATTGGGAGCCGGATTTCGGCCCGGCGGAGTGGAACGATAGAGTTAAAAAGACCGGTGCGACAGTGATCGGTGCTAGGGAGTTTTTGATAGCTTACAACATCGATCTGAACACTCGGAATACAAAGATCGCATGGGACATCGCCTTCGAGCTTAGGGATCGGGGAAGATCGAAGAGAGAGGGATCACCTGACGACCACTATTGGAAGGGGAACATAGTTCGATATTCCAAGGACAGATATCCATGCGGCGAATGCGACCATCTGGAGAGCACATTCGAAGACATAAGAGAGCATACCCAGGAGGAGCACGGATATGACCTCAAAGAGTTCCTGGAGAAGGATTACGATTACGACGTTACGGATCTAGAGGGTAAGGCGGTAAAGAAGAGGGGAAAATTCAGCCACTGCAAAGCCATAGGGTGGTACGTGGATGATTTCAATCGGGCTCAGGTATCCATCAATCTGACCAATTATAAAGAGACGTCCATCCACGATGTGTACGAAGAGTCCAAGAAGATAGCTAGAGATATGGGTGTAACGGTAACAGGCAGCGAGATAGTGGGCTTGGTCCCATATCAAGCACTGATGGAATCCGGAAGATATTATCTCGAAAAACAGGGTCAACCCACGGGAGTACCATGGTGGGATGTTGTTGAAACTGCCATACAATCACTGGGGTTGAGGGATGTTTCCGAGTTCGATATAGAATCCAAGGTGATCGGTGCGCCATGGATACCTGACGATGCACTCGCCTCCATGAAAGTGGATGAGTTCGTGCACGAGGTTTCACGTGATTCCTCTACACCCGGTGGTGGAAGCATAGCCGCACTGTCGGGTTCCTTAGGTGCCGCACTATGTTCCATGGTATGCAACCTTAGTACCGGTGGACGCGGTACCGAAGATGTCGATCCGATACTGATGCCAGTGGCCGATGGAGTACAGGAACTGAAGCAGAGATTGTTGGAAGCCGTCGATGAAGATACCAGGGCGTTCGATGCTTACATGGAAGCCAAACAGATGCCCAGATCTACCAAAGAGCAGCGTGATAAGCGTAAGAGGGCCATGGACAAAGGTTTGAAACATGCCGTACAGGTACCGCTGGATACCGCCAAGATGTCTGCAGAGGTGATCGAGTTGATGCTGGATGCAGCCGAACACGGTAAGAAGGGTGCGCTCAGCGATGCCACAGTCGGTGCGCAGATGGCCTACGCCGGTGTCGTCGGTGGGATAGCGAACGTGAAGATAAACCTAGCCGATATGAAGGACCAGGAGTATGTGGAAACCGTTCTCGAAGAGTGTGAGGATATTCAGCATCTAGCCGACAAAAGGTTAAAAGAAGTGAAGGACATTGTAGATTCGAGGTAAGATATCTACAGATGTCTGTGAGCTTATCCCCGCCTGAAAACGAGTTCGTAGAGCTGATCCAAAGAGCTGATGCCATAACAGATGGGAACCTAGTTGAACGGCGATGGAACGAGTACATGGTAGTGGCGGACACACATGGTTACCTGGACGTGTCACGTTTCGTGATCGAACGTTCCTTGGATGAAAACTTACCTCTGATATTCCTGGGCGATTATGTGGACAGAGGTGCACAACAGATAGAGAACCTTGTGTATCTTCTTAGGCACAAGTTAGAGCGGCCTGAAGACATCATCCTTTTAAGGGGTAACCACGAGACCGTCCGTATCAACCATAAGTACGGCTTTCACAGAGAGTTGGTTTCCAAGTACTCTGAAAGTGCATACGAAAATATATCTAAATTTTATAATTCACTTCCCGTAGCGGCGGTGATCGATGAAAGTGATCTTCTTGTACACGGAGGCCCTGCTGAGGGTTTGAAATATGTCTGGAATATCCATGAGTTGGTTCAGTCCGACCCTGCATACCAGGAGTTGTTATGGAATGACCCAACGGGGTCCGATCCAGGTTACACACCGAATCTGTATAGGGGTGTGTGTAAATGCTACGGTTCGGATGCAGTACGCAGATTTCTAGAAAGGAACGCGCTTCGGCGAATAATCCGAGGCCATCAGTGCTTCAAAAAGGGATACAAGTGGTTCTTCGATTCCAAACTGTTGTCTATATTTTCTATACCCGGTTACTGCGGCAACGAAGGCAAGTACGCCCTAGTTTCCGGTGCGGACATCGACCTCCTAGATATATTGTAGCGATTGGGAAATTATTTTATACCTCTTAACCCCGCTTTCCTTCGATGTACTCGTTGATCGGTGTAGGGGTAGCATTCATAGTCCTTGGGATCTTGATATCGAGAAAGATCGATTTTGGTCTGGCCTTACTAGCCGCTACCGCCGTACTACTACTGACATCCGAACCATCGTTCACATCACTGGTCTGGGTACGAGACATATTGGTGGAGCACGAGACCATAAATCTGGTTGTCGTCATATTGCTGATAGGCTTGATGGGTTTTATCTATCGTGATTCCGGACAGGTGGGCAGGATAATAAAGGAACTGCGACTGGCGGTTCCCGACCGGAGGATGGTCATAGCTTCGATACCAGCGATATTCGGACTACTGCCCATGCCAGGTGGAGCTCTTGTCTCTGCACCTATGATCGATAAAGAGGGCGACGATCTTGGTCTAGACCCGGTCCACAAAACTTTTCTAAATTGGTGGTTCAGGCATGCATGGTTCTCTATATATCCCCTTGAACTCGGATTGATAATCGCAGCCAGTGTTATGGGGGTGAACCTATATTACATCGTACTCTTCAACATACCCATATTCATCGTTCACATAACCGCAGGTGTTATTTTTGGTCTAGGAAGGATCGAGGTGAAGAAGGATAAGATCGACGGTATCGCCAAGATTTCACATCTGATACTCGACTTTTTGCCCATAATAGTGGCTTTAGTTTTGAATGGATTGTTTGGAGTCCCTCTTTTCCTATGTCTTTTATTTGCGGTGATGATACTCTTACTGCAGAACCGTGCACATTACGAGCTAGCTCAAATCCCCAACGTCCTTCGAAAAGGGCTCTCTACACGATTGTTCATGGCCGGTCTGGGTATAATGATGTTCAAAGGTGTGATCGAAAGGACGGGCGTGTTATTACCTCTGGTGGAGATACTCGAAGGGCGGGTACCTCTAGTGTTCGTGATATTGGTCGCCGCTTTTGCCATCGGACTACTCGTGGGTCACCTTCCCGCGGCGGCAGGTATAAGCTTCCCCATATTCGTGGAGATGGTCCCCGATCCTAATTTTCAAGTAGTCGCCGCCATATTTTTGTTCGTAATGATGGGATATCTGGTATCTCCCATACACCTGTGTATAATCCTCACTTTGGAGTACTTTAAAGCGGACATGAAAAGATTCTATATGCGGGCTGCTGCTGCATTCACCATGCTGATATCAGCAGTCATAATTTGGCTGCTGGTGACCGGCACGTTCTTCATGTTCTAACAGGTCTTTTCCTTCACCTTTTCTATGAGCATCGGTATCATCTTGGACGCGTCGCCGACTATACCGAAATCAGCCATGTCGAATATGGGTGCCTTAGGATCCTTGTTTATCGCGATTATGTACTTTGATCCTCTTACGCCGACTCTGTGTTGCACCGCTCCTGAAACTCCGCATACGATGTATAGCTCCGGAGAGATGGTCTTACCACTCTGGCCGACCTGATGTGATTTCGACATCATACCTTCCTCTACTATCGGACGGCTGCATCCCACTGTGCCTCCCAGTGCTTTCGCTAATTCTCTGAGCATCTTGAAGCCTTCTTCTCCGCCTGCACCTCGGCCGCCGGTTACAACGACATCGGCTTCCTCCACCGATATCTCTCCGGAATCTTCGTGCTCCATGATCTCCAGTATCTCGGTTTTGATGGATTCGGGTGAGATCTTGACATGTTCTTGGATGACTTCTCCATCCCTTTCAGGATCCGGTTCCAGCGGCTGCATCACGTGTGGTCTAACGGTCGCCATCTGCGGTCTTGTGTTGGGACATACTATGTCCGCCATCACGTTTCCACCGAAAGCGGGTCGGGTCTGTAACAGCACCTTGACATCTTCGACTTCAGTTATGGACAGGCCGGTACAGTCCGCGGTCAGACCAAGGCCCATGCGTCCGGCCACTGAAGGTGCTAAGTCTCGTCCCAGGTGTGTGGCTCCGAAAATGAATACACTCGGTTTGTACTTCGAGATAAGTGTGACCAGTGCGGTCGTGTATGCTTCGGTGGTATAGTTCTCCAGTATCTTATCATCCACCACGTACACCTTCTCCGCACCATAAGCTATCAGCTCATCAGACAACTTGCCAACATCACTACCCAGTAAAACAGCACACAGTTCTTCTCCCAATTCGTCGGCTAGTTCACGACCTTTACCCAGCAGCTCGGGTCCTGTGGGTCTGCACCGGTCGTCGTGCTGCTCAGCGAACACCCATACACCGCTGTAGTCGGCAGATGCCGCTTTACTTGCCTTCAAGATAGGTTCGATAGCGTCCACTGGGCAGGCGGGTATGCATGCGCTGCATGATATGCATAATCCTTCATCCACCTTCGCTACTCCCTCCTTCATCTTCAGGGCGTCCACGGGACAGGTTTTCAAACATTTTTCGCAGCCGATACATTTGTCTTCGTGTATCTCTATCATAGTATCCCCTCGTCTTCGAAGAAGTCCATCAGCTTTTTAACGGCTACTTCCGGTTCGTCGTCCACTATGATCCCCTCTCCTTTCGGAGGTGGTGAATAGGTCTTTATAACCACACTCTCCGATCCATCCAGACCATATTCCGAAGGGTCACCACCCAGATCTTCATGACTCCATTCTTGGTACTCCTTCTTCTTAGCCTTCATTATCTCACGGATGTTCGGTATCCTAGGCTCGAAACCAGGTGTCGGCATGCAAGCGATCATAACCGGAGTCTCACACTTTATCCTGACAAAACCTTCGTCGGTCTCTTTCTTTGCAACGACATGGGAATTGTTTACAGATTCCACCTCGGTCACAAAGGTCAGCTGAGGGATACCCATATGAGCCGCGACTTCAGGTCCCACCTGTGCGGTGTTACCGTCTGAGGCTTCCTGACCCATGAATACGATATCGGTCTTTCCGATATTCTTTATCGCTCTGGAGAGTGTTACCGATGTAGCCCATGTGTCGGCTCCGGCAAAGACCATATCTGTTAGGAGAACAGCACGATCCGCTCCTATGGCCAAACACTTGTTCAGGGCTTCTTTTGCTTGGGGTGGACCCATGCTCAAAGCAACGATCTCCACATCTTCTTCCACCTCGTTCTTGAGTTCGACGGCAAGATTCAGAGCGAACTCGTCGAAGGCGTTAAGGACGGAAGGGACACCTTCTCTTATTATGGTGCCCGTTTCCTCGTCCACTTCTATCTCGGTGGTATCCGGTACCTGTTTTACACAGACTACGAACCTCAAAGGCTCACCCGTTTATTTGTAGGGTACGTAATCCTTACCCAGCGTCTCTCTGCCGATGACGATCTTCTGTATGTTGGCTCCGCCCTCGGCGCCTACACAGTAAGACATGACACCGCGCCAGGCCGTTTCGAATATGTATTCGGAACTGTAGCCTGCGGCTCCGAGCCAGTGCATCGCATCGTCAGCAGTGTCTTTAGCCAGATGTGGTACTTTGTATTTTATCATGGAGATCCACTTGGCTATCTCTGTTGGGCTGTAAGTTTTTGCTTTTCCGCTCCTTTCCGCCCATCCTTCTTCGTCGTACCGGGTATCCTGCATGTCCGCTACTTTGTTCACCATCAGTCTGCTGGCTTCCATCTCGGTGTACCTCTCGACGAATTCGAATTGGATACCTTCGTACTTGGCTAACGGAGATCCAAAGACCTCTCGTTCCTTTATATAATCAGCAGCCTCTTCCAGTATTCTGCGGGTGACGCCCACTGCACTGGCACCGATAAGTATCCTTGCGTTGTCGAAACCTTCCATGGTATAGTAGAATCCTTTATCCTTTTCACCGAGCATGTATTCCTCGGGAACACGGACATCTTCCATGATGAACCCGCCTGTCGATATGGAGTTCCTTCCAGCGTCGTCGTAGGGTTCGGTCGGGGTCAATCCCTCTGAATCGATGGGCACGAAGAAAGCTGTCATGTTCTTGTGTGCTGCGCCGGGTACTTTCTCACCGGTCCTTACGTTTACCCAGTATCCTCCGCCTATCTGTTTAGCCTCCTCGACACCGCTTATGAAGGTCTTCTCTCCGTTGAGGACCCATTCATCCCCATCCTTTTCACCTGTACATTTGAAGTTGGCTACATCAGAACCTCCACCGGGTTCGGTGGTTGCTATTCCGATGAACTTATCACCGCGTATGGCGGGTTGAACGTATTTCTTTCGTATTTCATCGTTAGCATGGCGATCGATGGTGAATCCCCAACCGGTCTCGACGGCCATGAACCCTGCGGCGGTGGCGATACTCGGGTCGATATATCCTATGATATCAGCTATCAATGCCTGATCCTTCCACGTTAGTCCCATACCACCGCGCTCTTCAGGTACGGTTCCCATGATCACACCCAGGTCAGCCAACCCCTTTATCAACTCTCTAGGATATGGGTGACCTTCTCTGTTCATCTTTATGACCCTGTCCAGAGGCATGTTTCTTTCAGCCCACTCGAGTAAACTCTCTTTGAAAAGTCGCTGCTCCTCTGTGAGGTCTCTATCATCCGATAATTTTGTCCTTGCCATGATACCACCTTTAAATATTGCCCAAACGGGCACATGTTCTCGAAATTACAGGGGGTATTATAACTTTTGCATCACATCCTTCTGAAATGGGAGAACAGATTTATATGTTCTACCGACACTTTCTACTACCGTGGCTGAATACGATCGCATCAGCGGAATATACTCTGTACTTGAAGAATCTTTCAAAAGCGATAGCAGAGAACGGATACTGGACATGATGGATGTACAGTACGGTGAGAACGTGCTGGAGATCGGCGTCGGTACGGGTCATTCCATGGCGCGCATGGCTGAACAGGTCGGAGAAGAAGGCAGCGTATGCGGCTTAGATATCTCTCCAGTGATGATATCTAAAGCAAAGGAACGGTTGGTCAAAACATGCGATCATGGACGGACGGATCTGATCCTGGCGGACGCACTGTCCATACCCTTTTCCGAGAACGTGTTCGATGCTGTATTGATGAGCTTCAGTCTTGAGCTGTTCCACGAAGAGGACAGAAGAAAACTACTAGGAAACATAAGTCGAGTGCTCAAACCTAGGGGAAGGATATGCGTGTTGTGCTTATCCTCCCGGAGTAAGTCCGTGATGAGAGATATATATGAAACGATCCAGGAACGCTTTCCCGATCACATAGACTGCGTACCCATTGACGTGGTAGAAGAACTGGAGTCAATGGGATATACCATCGGATCTCATCGAGAAGATGTTCTATATGGATTGCCGGTCTCTTATGCGTGTGCTCATATCAAGCGACATCAGTATTAGACACAAAGGGACGATGTAATATACCCATGACCTCCTGTTCTGGCTGATATTTTCGGTTATCGTGATAGCGACGGTATCGCTAGTCATATTCGTATCGATAAAGAATGAAACCTTACCCATATTCAGCGATGAGGAGGATGCTGAAGAAGACGTAGAATTTTAGAGATAATGGGAACATGTATCTTGGCGGTTTATTATTGCTCTGTATTTAATAGTATATATCTATTTGATAAACAAAGGATTAGTATAAATTCCTTCCACCTCTAGCATCATCTCCCACACATTATAGTCTTAGACATAACTAATATGTTATTTTTGAGTAGAACTTTTTAATCCATCCTTTAGCGAAGGTGTTCTTTTTGCTAAACCGATTGAAGAGTTTCTGGATTGTTTTCTGAAACTC
>PUPH01000019.1 GCA_003553085.1 Thermoplasmata archaeon | reverse complement strand
GCAATATCATCACTAGAACTCCGAACACCGTTATACTGGGCTTTTTCTTTTCTTTCATTTTCATCAAATCAGTACTAAACACATATCACATATATATTTTATCTGTATAGATTATGTATGTGTATGTAAGCAATATAGGTCTATATAGCAATATATTCCATTATTTATTCTCCTCGCGAGATCGTGAAGCCATGATATCCACATCCCTGACCTATTCTATAGTTATGGATAAAAGATCCTTATACCAAATGTAGATCATATATTTGATACTCTGAAACTTTTAATCGAAGCATTTAAAAATATCCTATACTTCACCGAAGACATGGGCATAATCGTAGGAAAGGAAACAAAATTGGTGGTACAGGGCATCACGGGAACACAGGGTAGGTTTCACAGTAAGATGATGAAAGAGTACGGTACGGATATCGTGGCAGGAGTAACACCTGGTAAGGGCGGAGAGATTGTGGAGGATATACCGGTTTACAATACCGTAGAAAGGGCAAAGGAGGAAACGGGTGCCAACGCATCCATAATATTCGTCCCCGCTCGTTTTACAAAGGGCGCCGCCATGGAAGCCATCGCAGCGGGCATGGATCCAGTGGTGATCATCACGGAAGGAGTACCCGTACACGATTCCACCGAGCTCATGAGGTTTGCAGATATCAACGGGACTACGATAATAGGTCCTAACACCCCTGGGATAATAACTCCAGGTGAAACAAAAGTTGGCATCATGCCCAACCACATATTCGAACAGGGCAAGGTAGGACTGGTCTCACGCAGCGGTACACTGACTTATGAGATAGTTAACTCCCTAACGGACAAAGGATACGGTCAGAGTACCGCTATCGGACTGGGAGGTGATCCCATCGTCGGTCTCCACTTCATAGACGTTTTGGAAAAATTCGCTGAAGACGACCGAACGGAAGCCGTGGTACTGGTCGGAGAGATCGGAGGAAGTGCCGAAGAAAAGGCTGCCAGGTACATAAAGAAACACTTCGATAAACCGGCTGTAGCATACGTAGCAGGTAGGACCGCTCCCAAGGGCAAACAGATGGGGCACGCAGGAGCTATCGTTTCTGAGAGCGGAACCGGTACGGCCGACTCAAAGATGAAGGCTTTCAAAGAAGCGGGGGTCTCCGTCGCAAAGATGCCCAACGATATAGCATCCATGCTTGAAGATATACTATGAAGTAGATGCACGACTCAGATCTAGCAGCCATCCGAATATCAGATGGATATCGCTTCGTATTTCGATGTATATCATATAATAACATAGCATTTATTTAGTGTATGATAAATCATAGTATTTTCAGAAATAGTTATAAAGAACCTGCCCATGTTTCACATCGATATGAAGATCTCAGTAGTCATACCAACGATGAATGAAGAAGAATCGATCGGCGAGGTTATCGAAGAGGTGAACCAAGCACTTTCAGACCGAGATTTTGAGGTCCTTGTCGTCGATACTAATTCGACGGATCGAACCAGGGAGATCGCCAGATCGAAAGGTGCTAAAGTGATCAGCGAGCCCCGGAGAGGATATGGTAGAGCGTACAAGACCGGTTTTGAGAAGGCTGAAGGCGATGTGATCGCAACATTGGATGCCGATTGCACTTATCCGGCTTCGTCCATACCCCAGATGCTGATAATGATAGAAAAAGAAGGCTACGAATTCATCAGCACGGATAGGCTCTCGAGCATCTCGAAGGAGGCTATGGGGCTGGTACATAGATTCGGTAATTGGGTACTGAAGACAACGGCTAATATTCTATTCAGGATCAGATTGAGGGACTCTCAATCGGGCATGTGGGTATTCAAAAGCTCGGTACTTCAACACCTGAACTTGACGAGCGACGGGATGCCCTTGTCAGAAGAGATCAAGATAGAAGCCATAAAGAAAGGTATCAACTTCAAAGAGGTTCCGATAAAGCTGCGCGCTCGGAAGGGCGAGGCTAAGATTCGCTCTTGGAAAGACGGCTGGGAGAACTTCAAATTCCTTTTTAAGAAGAGATTCGGTAAGGTGTGACACATGGTGAAGATCGCCCCATCTCTACTTTCAGCGGATTTCTCCTGTTTAAGAGATTCCATCGATAGGGTCCAAGGCGCGGAGATGCTACATCTCGACATAATGGACGGTCATTTCGTTCCCAACATCACCTTCGGTCCCTGTGTTATCCGAAAGATTAGATCTCATACAGATCAAATATTCGATACCCATCTGATGATAGAGAGCCCACGAAGATACATCGAGGATTTCGTAGACGCCGGGAGTGACTATATCACCGTACACGTAGAAGCACACGAAGATGTACCAGACATAGAGAGGACATTGGATCTGATAAGGGATACGGGAGCTAAAACAGGGATAAGTATCAATCCACCGACTCCATGGAAACCTTACAGAAGCATCCTCGGTCAGGTCGATATGGTACTCGTTATGACGGTGAATCCGGGTTTCGGAGGCCAGAGTTTTATGCATGAAGTGGTGCCTAAGATAGAGGAGATAAGCGAATATATCTACACCGAGGAACTGATCACGGAGATCTCGGTGGATGGTGGTGTATCTCCTAAGACCGCGGCCGAAGTAGTCAAAGCCGGAGCCGATATTCTGGTCGCTGGAAGTGCCATATTTAAGGGTGATCCAAAAGAGAATATGATCCAGTTGCGTCGATCAGTGGATATCTAGCTCAGCGTTTCCACGGCAGTCTATCGTCCATGAACTCACTCAATATATCGCTATAATTTTCCGCTATCTTCTCATCCTCAGATATCCTCGACTTAGCGGAGAATAGATCGTTCAGATCACTGCCGAGATCCAGTGTTTTTATCGCATCTTCCACGGCCTTAGCTGCGGTGTCTATTGTCCTTTTTCGATCTACCATCAAACGACCGTTTTCTATGTATATTCTTTCACCGTACTTTTTCTCGAAAGAGGCTGTATGAGGGTTACCGACAGGAGGACCTTGGTGTTTTTTTATCGATGGTAAGGTAGCACGCTCGAATTCGAAAAGGATGTGTATTTCAGACTCTGTAACTAGGTTCTGGTCATGGATGATCTTGAAGTCCTTTCTTTCAAGATGATCTGTTAAGGCCCTATGTGCTTTGTTCATCTGAGGGTAAAGGTTATCTTCGACTATATCTGGCCGGGGTATCGATATATCCAAGAAATCGGTGCCTCTTGAACGGATACGATATTTCAGCTCTTCCTCACTGAGTTCGGGTATGGGATTCGGGAAAAAGAATTTGACACTAGGATGATCTAAGTAAGAGCGCGATGCGTACCGGAATAGATCGAAATTGTATCTCGACAGGGCTGATGCAACGTTCCTATCCGTATCGACGGGGTCCCTGAATGTGAGAGGAGCGTCAAAGGCCTTATTTTCGGACTCGGGACCAAGTTCTTCCCCACGATCCCACCCTGCGCCTGCCTCTAGCAGGGACCCAAAGTCCCCGTATTCCAGGATCAGAAGCTCGCAAAGATATCCAGAAAATCCCTGTACCTTGTTCTCAGCACTGTAGGCACCGATACCTTTCAAGAACGCTTTTAAAAGTATGACTTCGTCCTTCTGTTCTTCCTCCAGGTGGGCCATCACATATTCCGTGTGTAACGGAGTCCTATCCACGGAAGATCTCATATCTTCGATATCCCCTACCTCGAAACAGGGGACTATATCCGTGTCGAACCCCTTGTACCTTCCGTGGACGTAGGGATGCTCGGCGTACTTTTCCTCGGTATCCTCCAGCACCTGTCTTCCCACCTTCAAGCCGATCTCTTTCAACACATCCACAGGGGTCTCCTCCGGAAAGAGTATGAACATATCGATGTCTGGATC
>PUPH01000118.1 GCA_003553085.1 Thermoplasmata archaeon | reverse complement strand
GCCAACGTCTTTCTTAAGTTGATTAACAAGTATTACGACTCAAAGTCCGTCAATCCTTGACCCGGTTCAACAGACCCTTTCTTTTCCGATGAAGTCTCTCCGCGACATCCGTGGGGAGAAGGTCTTTCTCTACATCTTTTATCCGATCGACCAGGTCTTGGAGTTTTTCTTTAGAATGAGTAACATCCCTGATATCAAGACCTACATCTCCAGTCTGCTTTTTGATGATCGAATTGGCGAAATCACGGCTGCCGATCTCCATATATAGTTGAGATTGCAGAAGATCCAGGAACTTTCTTGAGTTTATCTCTCCCCTCACATCGTACAGATCCGGCCCGTAGTGTTCTTCTGCCTCATAACCCACCGACAGGAGGCCGATATCTCTGAAACCCTCTTCGACGTTCTCTCCGGTCTTAGCACTGGACAGGTAGAACTTTGAACGGTATTTTTCAGCCAATGAGAGCAACTCCGCACGGAATTTTTTCGCTTCTTCACCCTCAAGATCGATCAGGTCCGATTTATTGGCAAAAAAGATGATGGGAGGTACCTTTGCCAATACTTCTTTTAGAAGCGGGATCCAGTATTCTTCGAGGGCATCGAGCGTTTCGTACCTCGTTATATCTGTGATCATCAGAGCACCGTTTGCCCCCATCATGTTCATTCGCTGTGTGTTTTCGTAACCCTGTTGTCCTATCAGATCAGCGATCATAAGGTCTATCTGCATACCTTCTTCTGGATACGACAGTTCCTTCTTTTTTATGTTGGCCCCTATCGTGGCTATGTACTCGTCACTGAACTTACCTTCAACGAACTGTCTGACCAACGATGTTTTACCAACCGCCCCCTCTCCAAGCAGTAAGATCTTCTTCTTAAATTTCTTCATATTCTACACAAACCATCTAATGATTTTTATCTATATAAACCCCTTGCCAAATATAGCAAAATCATATAACCAAGCATGTAATATTTCTTTATCGGATGTCTACCCTTTGTAAAGTCAAAGAAGGAGGTCTTATCCTAATTGAAAGGGAATTAGGGGCAGAAAATGGACTACCTGAAATCGTTGATAAGTTTAAGTCTGATTTCAAGATATAGGAAGCCCTAGTGGATAAAACTCCAAAAACCCTATTCGAAAAGGCACTCCCCGATGAATATTCATCTATGTTATCAATAAAAAGACCACCAAAAATACTCGCAGCGTACTTTATGGATCATGGTGGTGTCTTGATCACTAGTGTTGAAAGAGAGGAGGGAAGCTTGGATGCAGATATATTTTCAGGTATGTTGAGCGCTGTAAACAACTTCGTTAAAGATTCCATGGATCAGATGACCGGGAATGTATCTTCTGGTGCACTAGGTGCTATGACGTATGATGATGAGGAACTCGGCGAAGTGACCATACAGATGTCCAGGGGCGATCGAGGTGTGATGGCCGTTACTTACATCGGCGAAGTATCGGAGGGTTTAAAGAAGGAACTAGCCCGTCTTAATGCAGAAGTTCACAGAAATCATTCTGAGATGTTGGTAGATTGGGATGGTGATGTCGGATCAGAACTCATAATCTCTATCAGGACTAGTATGAAAAACCTCTTTTTCGATTCTAAAAAGTACGAAGGCATCATCGAAATAGGTAAGTTGAAAGCTACCCGAGAGAACATAAAGGAAAAGATGCTGAAAAAGTTGAAACTAGAGTTCAGTAAAAACCGATTTGCCTTCGTGTTCGATGATGTACAAGAGATGGATGATTTTTCAGTTGAGATGACTAGATATTTTGTGAGGAACAGTTCCATCCCCATGATCTGCCAGTATGAAACAGAGGTCTTGGAAAGCGTTCCCGATGTCGTATGTAATATCATCGAGGGTATGGATAAAGGCAAGATATCCATGGTCGTGATCAAATCCGATGTTGATATCGAATCTCTAGCAGAAGATAAGTTTGTTACCTTGGATAAAATTGTGATGGATATGTTGAAGTACGCCTCCGTGCTGGGTGAATTCGATGTCGAGATCATATCCGATGCTAGTGGAATCGCCTTAGAGTCTGTCAGGAAGGGTGCTGAGATCCTCGAACAGATCGGTATCATAGCGAAACGACGATTTGCTAATTCACGGTTAAAAGAGCGGGCTTATGAGACTATAACCTATGAAGACAGATCTAATCTAGAGTTATCGATGGTCCGTGCACTGGAATCTAGGGGCGATGAGTATGTCCCAATGATCGCTGAATTGTCGCTGAAGAACAAGGATGAAATGAAGGACAAGGCAATTCAGTATTCGCTGGAAGCTGCTGAACAGTTCTTACGGGCTCTTGATCTTCAAGGTTCTCTGTATTTCTATCATGAGGCAATTGATCTAGATGAGGATGTACAAAGGAAAATTAAAACTTTAAAAGAGATCTTAGAGATTGAAAGATCGACTTGGATATCTCATGGTTTATACGAACAATATCGTGCCGATATAGCTACTCTTGAAGAGTTAGCCCAAATCTCTGGAGACGACGACGCTATAGCCATTGCAAAACTTTACAGATTACGCTTGTTAAAGGACAACGAGTCATCCGGGCTTGGAGATGCGGTTGATAGGTTACTTGAACTAGAAAAGCTAGCACAGAAATTAGACGATATTGAATTGTTGATATCCGCCTATAATTTTATCGGTATAATACATAGAAAAAAGGGGTTGTTGGATAAGGCGCTAGTATACTTTAAAAAAGCACTTTATCTAGCTGGTGAAAACGAAGTGATATCTCATAGATATAAGATACAGAACAACATGGGACTTTGTCTGATGGCAAAAGGCGAATGGGAGCATGCGGAACGTCTCTTTGCATCCTCATTAGATATTGCTCGAAAGCTCAATTATGTTTACAGCTTACCATCATTGATGAGTAACTTGGTGTATCTATATTCTGAGAAAGGGAAGGCATCGGATGATCCAGAGACCAGGGACGAGATCAAGCATAAGATTATCGACCTCAAAGATGAATCCATGGAGATATGTGAAGAAACTGGTGAATTGAAAAACGAACTTAGCATACTTTTATCTACTGCGGAATTAATCATGAAATATCCCGAAGAGTTACACCATGCTAAGGACCTTTTCAACTCAGCTTGGATCATCTCAGAGAAACTGGGATACGATACCACAAAAGCACTAGTCCTACTAAATCTATCTGAACTGAACCTACTGGAGTATAGGTCCAATGTAGAAACACTAGAGCGTTTATTGGAAGAGGGAACCATCGATGAGGAGTTCATCGATTTATTGAAGGAGCGTATAGGGATAAGTAGGTCTGTTATCGATATCATCGAAGAAAAGTTTTTTATGTAAGTGCAGTCTTCAACGGAATACTCTATAAAAGAGTATAGTTCAGGGCATGTAGATTGTATCGGAGTAAACTCCAAAAATCTGTGCCTCGTTCATTCGCAAAAAAGTTCATCATGGGCCAGTAGATCAGTCGGGAATGAATACCCACAATCTACATGCCCCGATTCACTCGCAACCGCTCATTCATGGGCCAGTAGATCAGTTGGAAGATCGCTACCTTGGCATGGTAGAGGCCCGGGGTTCAAATCCCCGCTGGTCCATCTTCTTCTCTATCTTGTTCGACCTCTTTAGTGGATTCTTCCCCATCTGAAAATATGTTAGGCAGCATCCCGTTTTTCCTCAGGAAAAATACTGCAGCGACCACCATCACTACTATAAAGATCACCGAAAATATCAGCCAGAACATGTTTGTACCTGTATCTACAGTGAAGTCAACCTCTACTATTTGGTCGTTATCTTGACTGTCAACCACTCTTACGGTGACGTTGTACTCACCATCTTCCAGATCTTCGAAGGTGTACCGGGTATTCGTACCAACATCGATCCATTCGCCGTCGTTGAGTCGTAACTCGTAGCGGTCGATTGAGTACGTACCTTCCACGACCTCCCATTCAACCGTTACTTCATCGGTATCGAATACCGTTCCATCATCGAAAGAGGTGATGTTAACGGTCGGTGGGATGATCTCATCGAAGTGGGCGGTGAGAGTCTTGTTATCATCCATGAAAACGGTGATGTTCTCGCTGTACTCCCCAACCTCGGGCACATCCACTACAAGCGCTTCAGAACTTCCCCTTTAGCGACTTCCAGCGCCCGCTCTCTCCCCTCACTCTTCTTTCCTCCGCCCTGGGCTGTTCTCGGGGTCCCTCCTCCTCCGCCGTTGACCTCTTTGGCGGCTTCCCGGAGCACATCTACCATGTTAACCTCCAGGTCTTCACTTCGAGAAAACACTAGCTGTACGCCTTCCCCCTTGGAAGCGAGTAATGCGACACTCTTTTCTTCATCGGTGAACTTCTCGGCCACGGCCAGCATCTCCTTAGTGTCCAGGTCCACCTCCGCCATCACAAACTTCACACCGTCGATCTCTTCCGGTGTCAGTCCGTCGGCCACGGCCATGGAACGGTAGGCTTTCAGTTTATCGAGCATCTTTCCCCGTTCCTTCCACTCATGGAAGAAGCGGCTTGCAGTTTCCGGCAGCTCTTCTCTGTCTACGCTGAACACAGAGCCGGTCCTACGGAGAAGTTCGTCCATCTTCTGCATGTGTTCAACAGTGGACATGCCTGCGGAGTAAACCAATCTCTCTACCCCGTCCTGTATCCGCTGGGAGTTCAGTATCTTGATGGCACCGATATGCGATGTGTTATCAACATGTGTTCCACCGCAGGCCTGGGCGTCGTAGTCCCTCACATCGGAGATATGTACCACCCTTATGGTATCACTTGTGGGTACTCCCCCCTGATACAGTTCGAAGCCGAACCTCTTCTCGGCTTCATCACGTGTGAGCATCTCTTTCTCCACGGGTATGGCCTGCAGTACCAGCTCGTTGGCTATCCTCTCGATCTCGTTCAGCTCTTCATACGTTATACGTTTGTAATGAGAGATATCCAATCTGGCACTATCCACACTCTTGTGGGCACCCTTCTGCCATATATGCTCTCCGAGTACCTTCCTTGCAGCGCTTATTATCAGATGTGTTGCGGTATGATTCCTGGTCAGGGCCATCCTCCGTTCCCAGTCCACTTTACCATTGACTTTATCCCCCACTTTAAGATCGCCGTCGATGTGATGCACCACCGCGTCCCCATCTCTCTCCACGTACTTCACATTCATCACATGACCGCCCTTCTCCAGAACTCCCTTATCACACAGCTGCCCTCCTCCTTCCGGATAGAAAGCACTCCTGTCCAATACTACTTCATCTCCATCAACATGTACGACTTTTGCCTGGAAATCCTTGATGGGAGGTTCCTGATGATACAATGCTTCAGTAGATGGTAGTTCGGATCCTTTCTCCGCCTCATGTTCGACCTCGGGTTCTCCATGCATCTGGGCCAGCAGTGTATTGAAGTCATCCGGTACTTCAACTTCGATATCGTACTCCTGGGCCAGTTCCTTGACTATGGTCGGGTGGATACCGTGTGTATCGTAGTACTCTACCAGCTTCTCTAGTGACAATTTTTCACCCTGCATATCCCCTAACTCTCTTTTGACCAACCTCTTGCCCCTTTCCATGGTCTCCCGGTAACGCTGGACCTCGGCATCGATCATATCGTAAACCACGTCGCTCTCCTCCAATATGTCTCCGAATACATCCATCTGTTTAGATATCAGATCCTTCAGATCCAGTTCTCCTCCCATGGAGTCCATCTGCCTGAGTATCCTTCTTATGATCATACGGGTAAGATAACCTTCCTCCACGTTGGACGGCACTACACCGTCCGAAAGCATCAAAGCTATCGTTTTGCTGTGATCGGCTATTGTGTAAATGGATTTTAGACGTTCTAGGATCTCAAAGACCTCCTCCTTTTCATACCCTTCTACCTGTTCTACCAAGGTATCTAAAACAGTTTCGTCATTATAGTCGGCATCCATATTGCTGGATAATCTGGTGTATCCCTCCAACATATCACGGTAAGACGGGTCTTCAAGATCGTGCTTCACCCCTAGTTTTTCACAGATGTAGTCTATCACTTCCCCGAATATGGAATCGTATATGGTCGGTGCTCCATCGGACATCCAAACCCATCTTTCCAGTCCATAACCGGTATCCACCACGTTGAGCTTCAGCGGTCTGTATCTCTGACCATCTAACTCCACTTCTCCTTCATCGTCTCTCTCCATGTTCATGAAAACCAGTGTGGCCACTTCTAAGCCGCGAACGTTGACTTCCAAGGATGGGCCGGCGTTTCCGCCTCCGATCCATGGGTGTTCCTTGTAAACGATCTCCTTTTCATCCACCCCTAATTCAACCAACATCTGATGGCAGTACCGAACGGTTTCATCCTTCCAGTAGATGAATTCCTCTTCAGAATTGAAGGAATGATGTCCCATCATCTCGAAGCTCGTCAGGTGTTTACCCGTTTTACCCACTTCGTCTATATCCGGCAGTCGTATGCAGGGTTGAGAGACCGCTAGGGGATTGGCCGGAGGTTTTACCTTACCCGAGGTGGCGTGTGGCTGGAAGTCGTATATGCTGGCATGAACCAGAAAAACATCATCCCTCCACCGGGCGATGACCGGATACCTTTCCACTCGTTTATGATTTCTATCCTCGAAAAAGGAAAGGAAGTATTCTCTCATATCTTCCATAGTTAGCTCTTTCTTGAAGGGAGGATCACCTATGAAACTGAACTCCACACATGGTGTATCCTGACAAACATCCATATCCTCGTCTAGAGTCCAGAAGTACTCACCGCAGCCACTGCAGCGTTTCCTCAAGAACCCATTCTCCTGGAAGAAATCCAGCCGATACTCTTCCTCGAACATGTATTTCACTATCCTCACTTTGTTAATAAAATATTCGCTTTCTACCGCTGATCACTCGAATCATTCAAAACATTTAAACCCATATAAAGGGATTACAACATGTGGACAAGAAGAATATAACTCTGGTAGCCGTGATATTATTTTTGATCACGTCGTCGGTGATGGGACTGCTGTACGAGACAGCGGTCCATATGGAAGGAAGCCAATTTCCTGAATACCGCCGCGTCGTCTATCCAGAGGAAGAAGGGGAGACGACTCCTTCCGATAGGGTCTTAATCAAGCAGTTTTTAGTGGCTGGTATCCTTTCATTTGCCACCCTTGGGCTTACGGGTGGCTTGTTGGCTTATTTTTACAAGGAGATGGACAGGCTTTTGTTCCAGAGCGTGATCGCAGGAGCCGCCATCGGAGTGTTCTCCTTGGTCATGCTTTCCTCTATCGATATATGCGCATTCACGACCATGCCGGAGGGCTCGGTACTTCGAGAAGTTTCGCCAGATCGTAATGGATACGAAGCGAACCCACCTACCAGCACCAATTATCTACTCTTCTTTATACTCATCATGTTTTTCGTGGTCATCGTGGCGGTAAGGGCTTATCTCCTTACACCAAAGAAGGATAAGATAGAATTATCAGAAGACGGTGTAACTCGTACCATCGACAGGACCCTAGAAAAACTGTATCGAGGGGAAGACGTCCAATCCACGATAATACGTTGTTATATAGAGATGTGTTACCATCTGGAAGAGCAGGGTGTGAGCGATCAGCAATTTTTGACTTCCAGGGAGTTCCGCTCCAAAGCATTGGAAAAACTGGACATCCCTTCTGAACTACTTTACAATCTAACGGCCATGTTCGAAGAAGCACGCTACAGCACCCATCCCATGGGTGATCAAGAGAAAAAGGAGGCAATAGAGAACCTCCAGCGTTTGAAAAAGTTTCTCAGCGACAAAGATCGAACCTCATCCTCGGAATAAGTTTTCCTCCCCTAGACTCAATTTATATCTTACCTGTTCTCTATCTCTGTCGAATGTCTCTTAGTACAAATATACATCGATATCGGACGATCTCTGCCGTCCTGTGTGGCTTATCCGGGGAAATATTTAAAACCACGACCAATATGTATTTTGTACTGTTCATCATAGGTTCTAAATCAAACAGGTGTTTCCTCTGAAGATCGATAAAGGTACGGGCCTGATAATCGCAGCTGTGATATTCCTCCTATCCGCATGGTTGATGGGTAGCTTATTCTATACTATAACTGATGTGACGGGTGAAGGCACCGCACCAGGTTACTCTTCAGATGAACTGCAGCACGAGGGTGGGAGATCCGGGACCTACTTAAGTCCGTGGGTTTGGAGGGTGGTCAGATGGGTGGTATTGATCACTCTATCGGTAGTTCTGGTGGTCGGTGGATATCTACATATCATGGGAAACAGAAGATCCCTTGCTCATCAGATGTTATCTACCATGGCCCCCCTTGCGATAGCACTTTTATTTGTGATAAGCTGGAGGACCATCGTCGACTTCATCGAAACATCCACCTCCTTTGAATCGGGTTCTGGCGGCGGGTTTTCAGCAGTCACCGGTACAAGCTCATCTCCTGGGAGCTCTAATCTATATTTACCCCTAATAATCTTATTGGTATTGGGAGTATTATTACTGGTAAAAAGTGGTCTAACACTTATTCACAAGCCAGACAAGGAGGATGTGGAAAAGGATGTCAGTGAAACCATCGATCGTACATTAAAAGATCTATACCGCGGAAAGGACTCTAGATCCGCCATAATACGCTGTTATATCGAGATGAGCGAGCATCTACAGGAAAAAGGGGTGGATGAGCGGGATTCTTTCACACCGAGGGAGTTCCGTGCACGGGCTGCGGAAAAGTTAGCCCTCGGCCAGGAACCTCTCTTCATACTCACATCGATGTTTGAAAAGGCCAGGTACAGCCATCACCCACTCGAAGAAACTGAAAAAAGAAGGGCAATAGAGAGCCTTGAGAGTTTAAAAAGGCAGCTAGAGGTGGTGTTATGAAGGAACAGTTGATCCGTTTCATATCCCGAGGATACACGATCCTGCTGCTCATCGCAATAGTCTTTTTATCTTTTTCACTCTTGATCCTATGGGGGCCTTTACGGGCGATGTTCGCTCTTTTCATCTTGTTCCTCCTAGGTCTTATCGTGGTTCAGGAGTTGATGATCTTCAGTAATCCTTCAAAGGAATGGGAACGTACCGAAACGTTGGATGACATCGAACATCTTTTGATGCCCTCGGTGCAGGTATTCGTCAAAGGTGCCATAGAGGGATCGGAGCACAGCAGGGAGCGTGTACACGACGACATCCACAGATGGTTCTTATCGAAGGTCAAGTCTGAAAAGGGCTTGAGCGATGATCTAGTGGAGGATATGCTTGCGGATAGGGAGATCATGGAAAGTATAATACAGGATGAAAAGATCGAGAGGTTTCTCATGCATGGTTATACAGGTCCTTCTTTTGCTGAAAAAAAGGTCAAAAATTTTATCTCCAAAACTGCTGGCGGCAAGGATAGAAGGTATGAACGGTGGTTGAAAGATCTGCTCAAACACATGGAGGAATGGGAATGATATATAGAAACAGGACTTCCGCGGTACTGCTGTTACTTTCAATCCTTGCCTTGGTCCTTGCGATTTTTTTTGGGAGTTGGACACTGCTGGCAGCATCCATAACGTTCCTTTCGATCATCATAATCTCATTCAAAGATATACCCCCTAACGAGATCGAGGTTGTAATAAAAAGGGCTCGAAAGGAGGTACATCTTCATGAAGATGACGAGTATCGATTCGAACTACACATCGAAAATCAAGGCGAACCTTTGGAGTTCCTAGAGGTGTTCGACGAACTACCTCCCGAACTCGAAGTGATCGAAGGATCAAATCACAATGTTTTATCTTTAGATTCTCGTGAGAAGAAGGTCATCAGCTACCGTGTAGCCGTGCCTTTAAGAGGAGATTATACCACACGAAATATCCGTCTGCGAGCTAGAGACTATTTTGGTTTTTTTAGGACCGAAACGATCATCGAAAACCCTATCTCGTTGCATGTACTTCCGGCCCAGGAAGAGATGAAACAGGGGGCCTTAAGACCCAGGTATCCAAAAAATCGGTTGGGTAATATATCTTCCAAGTCCGTGGGCGTTGGGACTGAATTTTTTGCGTTGAGGGAATACAGGGCGGGAGATCGGATGAGAGATATAAACTGGAAGGCGACGGCCAAGAATCTAGAGCCCATAACCAACGATTTCGAAGGTGAGATGAGCGGGGATGTGATCCTGATCGTAGATGGATTCAAGGGTTCAAACATAGGGAGTATCAGAGAAAATACTTTCAGCGCTTCAGTTCGAGCGGCAGCGACTCTTTCTTCGAACATACTCGCCGATAGAAATCGTGTCGGTCTTATAGTGCTCGGCGAGAGGCTTTCTTGGGTCTATCCTGGCTATGGTAGGGAGCAGTATTATAAGATACTGTCCCAACTCAGTTCGTTGACTTCCGGAGGTCTCTGGGAGCTGCACGAAATTCAAGGACTTCTCCAAAGGTTCTTCCCATCCCGGTGTCTGCTCATAATCATTTCTTCTCTTACAAATCCTAAGGTGATTGAGACCGTATATGACATCAGCCGTAGAAAGTACAATATATTGGTGGTGTCTCCCTCTCCTTTATCCATAGAGCAAAAGATAGGTGATCCGATCAGCGAGTTAGATGAGAAGATGTACCAACTCAAACGAGATCATACCATGAACGAACTGTGGAAGTACTGCCCGGTCATCGATTGGAATTCCAACGAACCGTTGGAGGTTGCTGTAGAGGAGGTGGGAAGATATCTGAGATAAAAACACCTCCCAGTATTCAGTCACTGATGCCATTGCTACTTGCAGGATTTTTCGCATCAGTTGTCTCTCTCCATTTTTCCATCTGGTATCTCCCGTTACTCTTCACCTTCCTAGCTTTGGTAGGTTCTAGATCGGGTCTGAAGTCCATATTCTATTTTGGTTTGGGTATGGCAGTTCTAACTTTCGCCTACATGAATCGATTTCTTCCATACAGTGAACTCGCTCTGATCAGGATCATAGGGGTGTACCTGGTTTTCTTCGTCGCATGGAGGTTATACTTTGCTTCGAGGTTATTCCAGAGAGTGGCCTCTCCCGATAATATGTCTCATCTGGTGATAAACCATCACCTTAAGCTACTGGTCAACATATCCTTGGCATGTGTGCTTTCTCTCATAGGATCCTTGATGGCGTTCCAGGGTTTTGCCGGGACCTTCTTTTCCCCCACCATTTTATTTTTGATACTCGCATTTTTACTCTTCATACTTTTGATAGTGATGCTGAGATATCTTCCTGATCATATCACTAAGTCGTATGACCTGTAGATGGCTCAAAAGTCTCAAACGACGTCGATTTAGGGCAAAATATTTTATATACGGGCAGGTGCTTACGGGTATAGATTAATATAACTGCTGATGGAGTGTATATTGATGGAGTCGATTGTTGAAGAAGCACTTTCCCGTGGCGGCCCAAGACGGGCAAGGGAAGAAGAAGAGCGCGAAACTAGAGGACTCTCTGATGATGATAAGGAATTACAAGAGATACTCGCAGGGCTGAAGACTGACATTAAGATTATCGGTGTCGGCGGTGGTGGCTGTAACACCATAGATCGTATGAGCGAGGAAGGCATCAAAGGTGCTAAACTCATCGCAGCCAACACGGATGCTCAACACCTACTTACAGTTCATGCCCAGAGGAAGATACTCCTCGGCAGACGAAAGACCAGGGGTCTTGGAGCTGGGGCACTTCCACAGGTCGGTAAAGAAGCCACCGAGGAAGCAAGAGAGGACATCAGTGCACTGCTAGAAGGGACCGATCTGGTGTTCGTGACTTGTGGTCTTGGAGGCGGTACCGGTACCGGCGCTGCACCTGTTATAGCAGAGATCGCAAAGGAACAAGGTGCATTGACGGTCGCTGTCTGTACAACTCCTTTCAAAGCAGAGGGTATATCTCGTATGGAGAACGCTGAATGGGGATTGGGTAGGTTGAAAAGTATAGCAGATACTGTCATAACCGTTCCCAATGACAAATTGCTCGATCTTGTACCTAGGCTCTCTATAAATAAAGCCTTCAAGATAGCAGATGAGGTATTGACTCGTTCCATTAAGGGAATAACAGAGATAGTTACAAAACCAGGTCTTGTCAACCTTGATTTCAATGATCTGAAGACCATAATGGAAGGTGCTGGTGTAGCCATGATAGGCATGGGCGAGGATGATTCCGAGAACCGTGCGGAAAAGGCTATAGAGGAAGCGATCAATTCTCCATTGTTAGAAGTGGATATCAGTGGCGCTAACGCCGCACTCGTCAACGTGGTAGGCGGTAATGACATGACGGTATCCGAAGCCGAAAAGGTAGCGGAGATCGTTGAAAGCAAGATAGGCCAGAACGCAAGGATCATCTGGGGTGCATCCATCGAACCCGCTCTGGATAAAACACTGAGAGTCATGGTCGTCATCACCGGTGTGAAATCCAAACAGATATTTGGTAGAGATCATCCCAGGGGAAGAGAAGACATACAGAGTGTAGCATGAGGTAAGGCAGATGGACATATTAGAAAGATCATGGGACGTACAGAAGAAGATCGAAGAGCGTACTAACAAGATAGGTAAGGGGAAGTACGGCCGTATATTCAAGATGGCCAGGAAACCGGACCAGGAGGAATACCTCAAAACACTTACCATATGTTTTCTCGGTATTTTACTGCTAGGCGGTTTGGGCTTTTTGATCTATTTGCTCTTCGAGTTCGTCCCTGGTTATTTTATCATTTGATGTGATTTAAATGGGGCTTCTTGATGATTTTAGCGAAGAAGAGATAGAGACTACTCCTGAAGAGAAGAAACCGGTGATAGAGGAGAAAATACCGACTGGGTTGAGGGTGGAAGCCGAATCTAAACACGAGTCGGTAACCACCGGTCAAGGTCATCAATATAAATTGAAGGTGATCAACGACACTGGTGAGGACCAAGTGGTCGAAGTCCTCGCTAAGCTGGTTTATGATGTGGAGGAATCAAAAAGGGTGAATTGGAAGGTCAATATTGTTGGTGAAACAGTCCTCTCCAAAGATGACGATGTGTTCAAAAAGGATATCGAGATAGAGAAAGGGGATTTTGAAATATTCAATGTGGAGGTGAACGCTCCGGACGGCGCTCGTTATGGTGAAAAATTGGAAGTTATCTTCGAAGCTACATCTAAAAAGGATACATTGGTATCCGACTCGATCAATCTGATGACCATCGCAAGGCCGATGGTGATAGCGGTAAAAACACAGATCGGCCAGGAAAAGAATGTAGCCGATTATCTTTCTAGCCTTGCAAAGAACAAAAAGCTAGGGATATTCTCCATACTGAGCCCGAAACCGGTCAGGGGTTATTTATTCATGGAGGTCATGAGTCCTCACGTGATCGAGGATGCCATCTCTGGTATACGAAAGGCTAAAGGTGTTGTACAAGGCGAGACCGATATCAAAGAGATCGAGCATTTCCTTGCACCGAAACTAGCTGTTGAAGGTATAGCTGAAGGAGATATAGTAGAACTGTCCGCAGGACCGTTCAAGGGTGAAAAAGCTAGGGTCACCCAGATAGATGAATCGAACGATGAGATAACTGTAGAATTATTCGAAGCTACAGTGCCCATACCGGTCACCGTTCGAGGCGACCACGTGCGGGTACTCGAGAAGGAAAAGTAGAATTGATGTGATAACATGGCAAAAGAAACGATAGAAGCATTGGTTGATGGCGGTGAAGCTAGCGCCGGTCCACCTCTGGGTCCACAGTTGGGACCTCTAGGTGTGAACATAATGGAGATAGTGAACGCTATCAACGAGAAAACTCAAAAGTTCAAAGGTATGAAGGTCCCTATCAAATTAACTCTGGATACTGAAACCAAGGAGTATGATATAACCGTCGGGACACCTCCCACAACTGCTCTCATAATGGAGAAACTCGGTATAGAGAAAGGCAGCGGTAGTCCTGAATCTCACAAGGTGGCCGATATGAGTATAGACGAGGCCATCCAGATAGCTGACATGAAGGAGGACGACCTTTTAGGAAAGGATCTCAAGATGAGGGTAAAAGAGGTCATGGGCACCTGTGTTTCCATGGGAGTTACCGTTGACGGAAAAGATCCTAGAGACGCACAGCGCTCACTAGATGAAGGTGAATACGACACATATTTCTAAGAAAAATCTACCTTTCTGGCCAACCCTCGAGATATGAGAACCTTTGCAAGATCCAACCGAAGGGTGACCACATCTTCCTTCTTTAGGGAGTATGTTGTTTCCATGTCCACGAATGTAGGAACGTCTTCGACTATGTGGACCAACAATTCCTCACCGACCTCATTCTGAACTTTTTCTTGTACCTTTGGAGTAGTTTTTTCTTCTGGTATTTCTTCCTTAGGTTCTTCCATGGTTTTTTTCTGTGGTTTCGGAGTGGCTTTCTCCCTTGTTTTCCTCCGATACTCTCCAGCTGTCAACTCACCTTTAGCCTCACTCAACAGGTCCTTGATATCGTTGAACAATTCTTTCTCTCTATGGGTCATGTATTCTGTATCCACCTTTTTTACCCCCATCTGCTGATGCACAGCAGCGATGGATATTTTTTTCAACCTAAGATTGATGAGGCTGTCTGACATTGATTTTGCTTTCAACAGCTGGTCGAACCCCATCTTAGAGAAAGCGTTTATATCTTGAGAGTTCTGTGAAACCTCCTCTTCAAGAGTACCGATAAAATTCCTCATGTCCGAAAAAAAATCATCTTCCAGTTCCTGCAATGTCCTGGATCCTTTTTCCCTTTCGAGGGCATCGACTAGGTCCTGGAATTGGAATTCTTCCTTGGACATCTTGTACGGATTGAGATAAGGTATAATATGGTTTTCGGAACTGTTTGATGATTACATAAATCATATAATATTGCCGATGGCGTAGGATAATGCAAGAGCGACCATGAATGCCGATATCCATCCCACCACAGTCAAGAATATCTTCTTCCCTGCCACATTTGACATATCTGTTGCCATACCACTTCCGATGATCGCCATTATGATGGCCTGTGGGAAAGATATCGGAACACCTAGGAGCGTTCCGATCTGAGTAAGGAACGCTGCGGTTCCAATGGCCACCATGGATCTCCTGGGGCCGATATTGGAGTAATCGTAGGAGATGGCGTTTATCACACGGGGTGATAATATCCAGCTGCCTATCATCATAGCTACCCCTCCAAAGATCAATAGGTTTGTCGTGCTCGTGTCCAGGGCCGTCAAAGGTCCGATTGCCTTACCTATGGAGTTTGCTCCGGCATTGAAGGCCAGGATCAACCCTAAGATCAACACAACGATCTTGATACGTTCCTCGTTCCCCTCCTTGGGTATGAAACGTTTCACCACCTTAAAGACACCGTATCCCAACGCTATACCTAAGATCGGAACCAATGCCCAGTATCCCAGTATCAAATGTACCGACCCCCAACTCACCGAACCACCTATCCCTATACCACTACCTATGACGGCGCCTACTACTGTGAATGCCGTGGGCATGGGGTAGTCCGTGAGGGTACTGGCGATGACCAGAGTAGAAGCGATAGACAGGATGATCAGGGCCTGTGTAAGACCGATGCTCTCCCCCAATATCCCTGATCCCACGGTTTCAGTCACCCTTCTTCCCTGTAGGACCGCTCCAAAGAAAGCAGCGAGACCCGCTAGCAGTGCTGCTCTGAGTATGTTAGTAGAACCACTGGAAGCCACAGGACCAAAAGCAGACGCTATGGCCGATGCTCCTATGGCCACACTCATAAAAACTGCTGCGACCAGCACCAATACGATCAAAATCAATTCCATGCAGAACCTTCTACCATCGATCTTACCTTATCACGTATCCTCTCGTTATTGAAGTTAACGTTGAGTTCGCATCTTCGCTTACCTTTGAAACGTAGGTTTGCAGAGAAATCTTCTTCATCGAAGAAATAGGGATTGAACTTCAGCATCATCTTACCGTAGATCACCTCTTCCATCCTACTGAAGCATTTGGCTGAACCAATATAGAGGTCTCTGAACGCCTTTGATGTTTTTGTCTTGATACTCTTCCTACCGTTGGATTCTTCCATCCGATGGACCTTCTTGGCAAATCCTCCGTTCTCTACATCTGAGGGATCAACTTTTGCCTCATCTACGGTTTTTTTCCGCATGTCGTCCTGGGATTCGTCTTTACGTGGTCTCCAGTTGTTGTACCTGTTTACGGTCTTGTCGCTGGCTTCGGCTTCCTGGATTAGATCTTCGAAATCTTTGGCAAAATGACAGACCTCATCCCATTCTCCCTTCATCTTCACGCCGGAGTGAGTTAACTCGATGCCGGTCGTTGACATACTTCTGAGAGGTTAAGCATCACCTATTTAAATGTTTTGGCTGAATCGGCTTCATCCCGAAACTATTTTAATTAGATTACATACTAATTATAATTGCCTTGGGATGCACTAACAAAAGGATGAACCCTAAGGTAGTACAGCAAGTAAACAGAGAAATTGATTCTCTGT
>PUPH01000075.1 GCA_003553085.1 Thermoplasmata archaeon | reverse complement strand
GTCGGTATTGACACTCTAGAGTTCCGACTCCCTGAGTTATAATGAACTTCCATCTCGAGTGCTTCAGTATCTGGATCACCCGTTAACTTCGTTTCAAGGGTCAACACCGCCCCCTTTGGGATGTACCCCTTGTAAGGTTCCATTGAAATACTTCGCCAACCCTCTGTGGATATATTATCTAGCTCACCATGTGCAATCAACTCTCCTTCATCGTATAGGCTCACATTCAGGCCCGGTAGATTGTCACCACGGGGTGTGGGATCAAGGTACAATATCGAATTAAGGTTTCCCGTTATGTTTATCCGTTCTGCAGTGGGCGAAGAGTGCCACTGGTGCGACCTCATACCATCTCTGTTTTCAAGCGTTTCTATGAGCTCGTTGTCTCCCATCTCCGTTGACAGAGCATCATCTTCTCTTAGATAGAAAGCGTATGAAACCGAGGATGAAGTCGCCTCTTTAGATCGAGTCCGTCCGTTGATCGGTGAAGCCACGTCCATGACCTCGGACCAATCGGTACTGACGAAGGTCACCCTTGCATCATCGCTCAGCTCCAGGTCGATCTCGGTCTCCAGTGATGTGTGGTTTAAGGCCACATCCACATCATCCACGTGCTCCCATTCCCAGTCGTTCCCGTTACCAACGTATCTGCTGTAGTTGGCGCTGAGTACCTCCATGTTCCTCCCGGTCACGGTGATCATGTACTCAGCACCGATGTTGTTAAGCCATGGTGCGGTGAATCCAGTTTCTCTATCACCGTCACTGTCGATGAATATTCGCATGGAGTCCTCGCCGGTGCGCACCGGTATGGTCACCGGTCCTATGTATCTGCTCACCTCTCGACCCCAATATTCCTCGGGTATCTGCGGGTGTACTGGGATGGTGGTGTTCAACCACATGTCAGGTCCATATGGATAATCGGCAACACCGTCTCCATCCACATCCGGTAAACCATCCTCGGTCACCATCAGGTGGTCGGGAGTGCCGTCGTTGGTGAAGTCGTTGGGGAACGGGTCGTATATATCCGGGATCCCATCTCCGTCACTGTCCACCAGCTCAGGAGGTCTTCCACGCTGGTACGGTACCTCCGCACCTCCGAGCATGTTGCCTTCCACAGAGGTCATAAAGGATGTTCTGTCCTCCGAGGCGACCATGGAATACCTACGTATGTCTATATTCGGATTCCACGATCCTATGGGTGTAAGGTCGTCCAAGGGATCGCTCCAGGAAGGATGTGTATCCCAATCGGAGAAGGCGGCGTTCACACCGGGTACTTCCGGTATCTCACCCACGTAAACATTATCCAGGTTGGTTGGCCTTATGGTCACTAGACCTTCCGACACCGAAGCATCGGTGAGTTTTAAGCCCACCACATCGTGCGTCGAAGCTTCGTTGGATATTATCGCGTTCACCGTGAACGATACCCTCTCCTCGCCAACTTCCGAACCTATGGATATCACAGAAGAGCCGTTGAAGGCCCTGCTGACCAACAGTTCGTCATCACGATACACAAGGATGGTATCTATGTGTTCATTAGAGAAGTCGTTGTACTCCAGATGAATCTCCTCCAAGATCGTATCGCCGGACAGGGAGAAGGTGTCTATGGTCATGATCTCCACCTCCTCGCTGGGCTGCACCACTGAAGGACCGGTCTTTCTGGAGTCTACTATCAAAGCGTCCATGCCGGGAGCGACCGCTCCACGGGTCATATGCGAGTAGTTTCCTTTCTGTGTGTGGAAAGCGACCCGTGGTAACCTATCGTTTTCCAACTTACCGATCCATACCCGTGCCTCTAGTTGCCCGCCTTCGTATGCGACCTGAACGCCGCCCCTACGCTGGAAACCGTTCCAATCGTCCGCTTCTCTGGAACTGTTGAAGTCGAAGAATCCCGAGCCCTCCATCTCTTCTTCCCATCCGTACAGCTCTATCATATACTCTGCTCTCATCTTACCCAGATCGTATCCTTCCTCCTCATCTATATCGATGAACGCACGCAGGGAATACACTTCATCCATACTATCGAACAAAGTGCCGTTCACATCCACATAGAGATATAGGAATCCACGCTCCACGTGGAGCTTATATTCATCGATCTCCATACTGGGTTCGTCGAACCTCTCGATCGGAGGCTCGTAGTATGCTCGGATGCCCACCCAATCATCGAAATCTCCATCGATGCCGATAGTCCGTTCTTCGTCAAGAGGGGTGAATACTAAGTAAGCCGAGGATATCAGTCCAACAGCGATCACCACTATCAATAGGTACGTAAAGATCTTCCTTTTCTTCTTTTTCCGAGGTCGCCTTTTCTTCTCTGTTAATCCGTTAATGAATCCTGCTTTCTTAGCCTCTTTCCTTTTGGAACTCAAACCGTTTATCATCCCTTTTTCCTTTTCTTGTTTGTAATCGTCCCTCCATCTCGTCTTGCTACGCCGGATCTTTTCTATGTCTCTTTTAAGATCGGTGACCAATTTTTCAACTTCCTCGGAAGCATTCTCCAACTTCCCCTCCTCACACATCTCTTCAACCCGTTCCAATCTGCTCCGATAAGTCAGTTCGTCTAATCCCCCCTCATACCTGACGAAAAGCTTCTCTGCAGTTCTTATGGATCGAAGTATTAACAGGATCAATTCTTTCTGTTTTTCTGCATACTGCAGCAAGTCTTCAACTTCATCTAGTTCTCCTTCCTCTTTTAAAAATGAAGCATCTTCAAGGATATTTCTAAGTATTTCTAGTGCACCACCAGGCACACCGCCGCTCAGTTCTTCTATATCCTCTTCAAGTTTTCTCAACCCGCGGGAGATTCGTCTTTGTTTACTTTTAATGTTTAGAAATTCTTTGATGAGGCTTTGTTCTTTCCACTTTTTCTTTTTTCTCTGTTTTTGTATCCCCCTCTCTCTACGATGTCTAACGAATCTATGGACGATATCATCTGGACCTATCAATTCTTCTCTTTCCTCATCCATGCGTTGGTGTGCTGAAGAGTTAGGTGGGTTGATAACCCCATTTTTTTCTAAGGTATCGATATCTCTATTTTCCACCTTAGAATTATTATCTATATCTTTCTCCATTTTTGGGATCCAAATAGAAATAGGGCTACGGCAATCTAAATAATTTTTGTAGGCTTAGAGCTTAAAAGTGTTCATCTTCCTTTCCATCACAGCTAGTTCCTTTTCCGAGACTATCCTTGGATCTAGATTCATAACAAGTACGCCTTCACTCATACCCACTACATCCACTAGGTTATCCATAAATCCAACGAACCTTTTGAATGAATTATCCCGTAGAAGGGCATCTACACCTTCGATCAATACGGTTTTCCCACCTTGCTCATAGTACCTGATTATCAGATCGGCCGTAAGTTCAAGATCCACTGGATCGATGTTACCTCTACCGCTCATCTTGGTCAGCCATCGATAGTCGATCTTTTCTTCATCGAAATCGTATTTTTGCTTCAATTTGTTGCGATGGAGTCTGGTGATCAACAGACCTTCTCCTATGTCCTTCATACGTTCAAGGGATATTTTAAAAGTCTCGTTAGGTTTCTGTTCTTCGAGCAGATATGCGTTCCCCTCTTCTAATCGGATATCTTCGCTGTTCTCTTCTGAACCCGATCTAAGAAGATGTAGTATAGTAGCTCTCAGTTCTTTTTGGTTCCACGGTTTTTCTATGTAGTTATGAACCATGGCTTCATTTATCGCGGCCCTTGCTAGGTCCAGTTCCGAATAGGCGGTTATCAGGACCCGTTTTATATCTGGATATGTCTGTCTAACCTTACTCAATAATTCTACACCGGTCATTTCGGACATCCTGTGGTCAGAGATGATCAGATCGTAGTCGCTGTCAACTTCTAGTATATCTAAAGCGCTCATAGCGTCTGGGACGACCG
>PUPH01000180.1 GCA_003553085.1 Thermoplasmata archaeon | reverse complement strand
TAGAGGATGCTGATTTAGAGGATGCTGATTTAGAGAGGGGTGATGATGGGGGAGAAAGCAAGGATGAAGATAAGCAGAGAAAGAAAAGGATGATGAAGAAGAGGTTTTAGTGGCGGGAAAGTATCCGCCTATCACATGAGTTTCATCTGCTGGTGATCCTCAAAGGTCCTCAGTTTTTTTACAGGAATTATGGTTTCATCCTGTTCGATTATGCTGATAGTATCTACTTCAGGTACGCTGGGTTGTATCTCCTTCGTACGGCCCCTGCGTCCGAACGATTTTACCCTAGCATTCACGAGACCCAGCATGTCCAATTCCGAGATGATATCAGTTATCCTCCTCTGTGTCAGAGGGTCCATCCCGGATACAGTACAGACCTCTTTGTAACCAGCATATACCTCACCGGTAGTCAGTTTGTTGTGTCCGTTAGTCCTGCTGAGAAGGATGGCGTACATGGTAAGTTTAGAATGGGTGGGTAAGGTTATGACAGCTTCTCTAACACAGTCCTGCTCGATCTTGTTCTTGGCTTTGTAAACATGATTTGTATCTACATGTTCACAGTGTTCTCTTTCAGCTATCTCTGTAGCGACCCTTAGTAGGTCCAAAGCTCGTCTTGCATCGCCGTGTTCTTGAGCAGCCAGAGCGGCACAGAGAGCTATCACATCATCGTCCATGATGTTCTCCGCTTCGAAGGCTTTGTTAACCCTCTCGGTGAGTATGTCCTTCAACTGTTCGGCGTTGTATGGTGGAAAGATCAGTTTTTCCTCACCGAGCCTGCTTCTCACTCTTGGATCCAAGAATTCGGTGAACTTGAGATGGTTGGAGATCCCGATCAAACTGACTTTACTCTGCTTCAATTCAGAGTTGATCTTCGAGAGGTGATAAAGAACGGTATCTCCGCTTTTGGAGACCAGTTTATCCAGCTCGTCCAGTATGATCACTACCACCCTGGGCTCTTCATCGATACGCTCTTTCAAAGACTCATAAACCTTCTCCATGGGCCATCCGGTAAAGGGTATCTGTTCGCTCCATTCGCTCATGAATTTGTTGCCGATGTTCTTCATGACCCCGTAATGGGTATCTACGACCTCGCAATTTATGTAAACGTAATTTACTCTATGAACGTTAAATTCCTGAAATTCACCCTGAAATTGGCTGTCCGCGTTCTCTCTTTTCAGCCGTTCCACTTCCCTTTCTAAATATCGGACTACGGCGGTTTTTCCGGTCCCTGTTTTTCCGAATATCAATACGTTGGAAGGACGGTTACCCCGCAGTGCGGTGACCATTATCGAGGCCAGCTCATTTATATATTCTTCCCTATGTGGAAGTTGTTCTGGAATATAGCTTGGTCTGAGTATGTCCTTGTTCCCCTTGAAGACCTTTTTCGAGTGCATGTACGTTGTGAATATGTTCGGTTCCATTAATATCTCCCCAGATATTTATTGCGTATACCTCCAAAGACCCCTTCATTTCATGTGGAAATAAATCCACGATAGGCATTTACCTACAAAGGTGATTTAACCTATCTATATCATATCGTCTTTGGGATATCGAAGATTGTAAGTGGTATTAAAAAAGGTTTCGTCAGACGTTCTCTGGTAAACTGATGAACGGAAATATAAACCGGCCGTATGACGCTTTATATAGGTTTGTATCGGATTCCCGATCGACAATATGTATATATCCTTCCGCATAGTTATTTCGGCGGTGTTGTCGGCGGCCGGAAGTCCCGCGAAGTATCAAATTTCATGTGGAGATCATCGGTAGATACCCCAGTCTTCTTTTCTAACTTCTTTCACCCATCCCGGTGGGTACCCTTCCTTCTTTATCTTTTGTTCAAGATGATCAAGTGTATTCAAAGCCATCCGTTTGATACCTGGAGAGAGGTATGTTTCCTGGAATTCGTCTTCATCGAGGACCAGGTATCTGCAGTCAGGATACACCCAAAGATCCAAAAGAAGGTCCATGGCCTCATACCCATCTTCGATCCTGATCGGGGGTGTTCTTATGTCGGAGTAGTACCCCTTCAAACGTCCCTGTTGGTCCATGACCTCGACCACATTGTACCATCTATCGAATGGATCGTACATGACCCCCCTGAAGCCGTTTTCTATGAGGGGTGACCCCATATGTGAGAACGGTTTCTTCAGTTCGAAGATGAATGATGTTACTATGATCCGGCCGGTGTCCAGCAGCAATCTCTGTTCCCATTCCCTGGACTCCTTTCCGGCCCTGAGATACCTGACCAGGGTCATGTTTCACTCCACCGGGCCGATGGGGAATATGGTTTCACCATGTATCTCATTGGTCACCTCTGCCATGGCCAGATAGATGGCGCTGAACCCACACACGATACCTTCATATCCCGCTATTGTCCATACCGTAGGGTTGTGCTCACCTATGGCCAGTAGGAAGAAAAGTATGGTCAGTGTTCCGAATACCACCTGGAGTGCCCTGTTCATCTTCAGAGTGGATAGGAACATCCATCCTGTGAAAAGTCCCCACATGGCAAGATAAACTGACATGGATGTTGCACTAGGTTCAGCTATACCTGGGACGATCTCGGGTATCATGATGATACCTACTAAACTCAACCAGAAAAGACCATATGAACTGAAAGCGGTACCTGCGAAGGTGTTGCCCTGTTTCATCTCCCACCATCCGGCGATCAACTGCGCCATCCCGCCATAGAATATACCCATGGCCAGGATCATACTGCTCATGTCGATTATACCGGCGTTGTGTATGTTTAAAAGTACGGTGGTCATACCGAAACCCATCAATCCCAAGGGAGCAGGGTTTGCCAGTTTTTTCATCTCTGCCATATAGACCATCTAAAGGGGTTGATGTTACTTTTTCTTTGCCTTCTTTTTAGCACGATCTCTACGTTTCTTTGCGTTGAATCCCGTGGCCTCCAGAAGGAACTTATTCCACCTGGAGATGGTGTCCATGGCAACGTCATCGGGGGCATCCTCATTCATCTCTACATCCACCCATAGTCCGGTCTTCCCCTCGGTCCAGACCTCTAAATAGTCTATCGCACCGTACTCCGACTTCAACTTATCCCCTTCCTCTTCAACCGTTTCGAAGTGCTTTTCCATGATCTCCTTCAGTTTACCGCCTTCGATGTTCTTGAAGTGGCCTCTTTTTATGTCGTATTCATTTCGGCCCATGTTATCATTATACCTTAAGTCGAAGACCGATATATGTTTTTTCTCCATGAAAGGCTTTTATAGTATAATATTCAATGTGGTTTGTATGAAACGTATCTATTCGACTGATGTCATGGAACTAGAGGAAGGTGAAAAGTGTAAAGTAGCTGGATGGCTTCAGGAAGTCAAGAACCTAGGGGGAATAGCGTTCTTCAAGGTGAGGGACCGGAAGGGAGTCTTTCAAGTCGTCCTGGTGAAGAAAGAGATAGGCGAAGAATTCAGTGAACTGGTCGATATACCTCGGGAGAGCGTTGTAGAGATAGAGGGTAAGATACAGCATACGGACCAGACGGAACTGGGGTACGAGATACTTCCCACATCCGTCAAGGTCGATAGCACTGCTGGAAAACCGTTACCCCTGGGTGTCATAGACAAAGTCGATGCAGATATGGATACTCGTTTCGATAACAGGTTCATGGACCTGAGAAAGGAAGAGAAGATGGCAATATTCCAGGTTCGAAACCTGCTTCTAAGAGGGATTCGGGATTTTTTCCACAAGGAGGGTTTCATAGAGGTAAATACACCGAAGATCGTGGCTGCCGGAGCCGAAGGTGGAGCCACTTTATTCGATGTGGATTACTATGGTACGGATGCATATCTGGCCCAGAGTCCTCAGTTGTTCAAACAGATGCTCATGGGAGCCGGTCTGGAAAGAGTTTACGAGATCGCACCGGCCTATCGTGCAGAGGACTTCGATACGGTGAGGCACACATCGGAATTCATATCTCTTGATTTTGAGATGTCGTTCATCGAGAGCTCCGACGATGTCATGGACATGACGAGTTATATGATCGAACACTCCTTGAAATATCTCTTAAAGAACGGATCAGATCTTTTAGACAAGCTCGGTGCGGAGGTCAGAGTCCCTGAACATCCGATAAAGAAGATAACACATCACGAGTGCATAGAGATCCTCGAGGACCTCGGTAAGGATTGGGAGGACGAAAAGAAGGTTGACACAGAAGGTGAGAAGATGCTCGGCGAGTATGTCGAGGAGAATTATGATTCAGATTTCTTCTTCATCACCGAGTTCCCAACTCACCTGAAGAAGAACACGTTCTACGCCATGAGGAAGGATTACGATCCCTCCATTACCACTTACTTCGATCTGGAATACAAAGGACAGGAACTGGTATCCGGAGGACAGCGGGAGCATAGATACGACGTACTTATAGCTCAGATGGATGAACTCGGTCTGGACCCGGATGACTTCGAGTCTTACATCAAGACATTCAAGTACGGGATGCCTCCGCATGGTGGCATCGGATTGGGATTGGACCGATTCGTTCAACAGCTCCTTGATCTTGAGAACATACGAGAGGCTATACTGTTCCCCAGGGACACCAGCAGACTGTCACCCTGAATATAGCTACAGTTATAAACAAAGAAGCATATCTGGTTCACGATGGCCACTGGAAAATACGAGAGAGAATTGAGAGGTATCCTTTCCGGAGACATTGAAACCTTGGAAGAGGTCACAAAAACCTGTGATGAGAGGGAGAAAGAGGGGTATATGTCCATACTAGATTTTCCCTTTTTGGTCGTCAGGGCCGGAGGCAGTCTGGGGATGGACTTGATCGCCATAAGGGGAGAGATCTCTTTCCCGGTGGAGGTCAAATCTTCAAAACACGATGTTATCTATTTCAGCGATGAAGAAAGACTCACCGAGCAGGCGGAGTGGATGATAGATGTTTGTAAAGCCAGTAAGGTACTGCCACTCTACGCCTTCAGGATCAAAGGAAGGAGGGGCGACCGTTGGAGGATCTTCACTCTAGATGTTCCGGAACTGAGGAAGAAACAAGGCGTGGTCAAACGCACGGTACCGCCCATCGAAAAAACAGTACATGGAAATTACACTGTCAGGTGGGAAAATGGGATGCCCTTACATCGATTCTTGGCTTTCTTGAGTCATCTCCTTAGTTAGAGGAATATTTTATATGGGTGGACCACATTTCACTGGCCCATGGACGATATTCCCTCGGTATCCTTCAAGGAAGGCTCGGTTGTGGTAACGGAAAACGATGAGTATGTCGAGCATACCATCGACGGAGAGGCCACCGATATCAACACACTGTTCGAGAGTTTGAGCGATTATGAGAGGATATACCTGATTGATCTAGATGGGATCGAAAGGAACCGTCCCCAGTTGGATCTGATAAAGAGGTTGAGCATCCGCAGAGAAGTTTGGGTTGACTGTGGTGTAAGGGACATGAACACTCTGCTAGACCTCTATGTGGCCGGTGCAGATAGGGTGGTCATATCGACTAAAACCCTTCGTGATATGGACTTCGTCGAAAAAGCGGTAGAGATCAGCGATAGCATGGTGTTCAGCATCGATATCTTCCACGGAAAGATCCTCTCCCCCTCCGACGAGATCGGTAACATGAGTCTGATTCAAGTACTGAAAAAGGTCGTAGACATGGGCATCAAAACCGTGATAATTTCAAATCTAGATGATTCCACACTGGACCTATTAGAACTGCGGAACGCACCTCAGGAAGACTATCAGATATTCACGGCCGGTGATGTCAGAAACGATAGCGATATAGAAGGAAGGATAATCGGTTTGAAGGAGGTGTTACGATCCCAAATGAAGAATTGAAGAAAGCGATCGCCTTCATCTTTCAGAGGAAGGGAGTGACGGAGATGAAGAAAGAAGATTTCATCTACGATCCCGCCACAGACCTGGGTTGGTTCAGCATATCCGAATCCAAGGATCTTTTGGAGACAGCAAAAGAAAAGGGACTTGTGAAAGAGTCAAAGGATAAGGTCAGTGTGAATTTCGACCACCTTTCCGTGGGTTTTCCCGTAGGGTTCAAACCGACAAAGAGGATACTCAAGGTCGATAAGAAGGAACCGCTGCTTCCAAGGATGCTCTCAGCCGCACTCAACAACAGTAGATATTCAAGGAGTGAGTTGATGGCTGCGGTAAACAAGAAACAGGACGAGATGAACCTTGAGATAGAAGTAGCTCTACTGCTGTTATGCAGCGAAGAAGGTATAGAGCTACCGGAGAAAAGGAGATACATCGGTGAGATAAAGAAGAAGATACGATTGGGCACGACTTAGCGGTGGGAAAAAAGTTTAAAAAGGAGTACCCTTAGTATCAACAGTCAGGTTTAAGTATGAGTACCTGTATCAAAAACTCCCTTTAAAGACGCTGGAGATAAGATCATGGCAAGAATGCACGCAAGAAAACGAGGCAGATCAGGTTCAAACCGCCCTCTGGTGAGCGAGAAGCCTGAATGGGTTCGCTTAGAAGAGGACGAGATAGAACAACGTATAGTCACTCTAGCCAAACAGGGCCTGAGCTCAGGGGAGATCGGAATAGCACTCAGGGATCGCTACGGTGTGCCAAGTGTAAAATTGGTGACCGGTAAAAGCATCTCCGATATAATGAAGCAGCAGGAAGTTTATCCCGAGCTTCCGGAGGATCTTCTATTTTTGATGGAAAAAGCTGTTAACCTACATGAACACATGGACGAGAATCCAAAGGATCTCAGCAACAAAAGGGGTCTGCAGCTAGTGGAAGCAAAGATAAGAAGACTCGTTAAGTACTACCAAAGAAAAGGTGTTCTTCCGGAAACCTGGAGATATAACAGAAACCTGGCAGAGATGCTGACACAATAAAAAGTTCCTCACGGGGAGTAAAATTGCAATATCTGTCTGATGCTTTAGATGAGCGGTTTGATTCTGCCGCAGGTATGCTGGATGATTACGATAAGTTCCGAATAGTCACACATTATGATGCAGATGGTATCTCAGCAGCTGCGGTTCTGGCACGGACCTTGATGAAGAACAATAAAGGCTTTCACACCACATTTTCTTCCTCCTTTCCGGATACCATACCTAAAGGTCTGCCCCTGATATTTACAGATATAGGAAACAGCCATCTTAAGAGTATAGCATCCATCTCGGAACCGGCGATAGTATTGGACCATCATAAAGTGGATGCAAGTATAGATGGAAAAGATGAAAAGGTGTTCATCAACCCTCATGAATTCGGGATAGACGGTTCCCGGGAGGTGAGCGGAGGTACCCTTGCCCTTATCTTATCTGTGAAATATGATGAAACGAACTGGGCGAAAGCCATCTACGGATTGGCGGGTGCAGCTGCGGATAAACAGAACGTGGGTGGATTCACCGGTTTGAATAAGGAACTGCTTGAAGATGCACTGGATAGGAAGAAGCTGGTATCCAAAGAAGGTCTTTATCTGGACGGAGATGGGATCAAGGATGCCCTTATCAAAGCATGCGACCCTTATTTCCCTGGTATATCCGGTAGAGTGGATGAGGTAGAGCGAATCATCAAAGAACTCAGGATCGACCCCGATGCACCTGTTGATGAGATCCCCAAAGAAAAGGAAAGAAAACTGATATCGTTACTGGTTCTAACACTTCTGGAACACGATATCCCACACCATGTCATCGAGAGCATCAAAGGGTCCAAATTCTTTCATCCGGATTCAAACATGAGTGTGGATATACTGTACAAATTATTGAATTCTTGCGCAAGAGTATCTAGACCCGGATTGGGTCTCTCGTTATGTCTGGGTGACGAGGATGCGAGATCCACCGCGGTTGAATTAAGGGAAAACTATCGGAGAGACATGGTGAAAAGATTGAATGAACTGGAAAAGGATGGTACTCAGGAGATGGATCATATACAGTATTTCTTCGAAGAGAGAAAAACCCGGAAAGGAGAGTTGGCCGGCTTAGGGATGCTGTACTTCTTCGATCAGAGCAAACCGGTGTTCGGGATAACAAAGCTCGACGATAGGATCGATATATCCTGTAGAGGTACTAGATACTTGGTAGGTAAAGGCTTGGATCTAGGGAACATATGCAATCAGGTGTGTGGAAAGCTGGATGGCAGCGGCGGCGGACACGACATAGCCGCGGGTGCCACTATACCAAAAGATAAGCTGGATGATTTTCTTCAGACAGTTGACAGGATGGTCGGTGAGCAGATAAAAAGGTGAGGCTACCTTCTCCTATCAAATATCGAAAGGATCAGTGCCAGTACTAGGAAAGTCACTACCGCCCAAAATGGACCGATGAACAAGAATACGAGTATGGCCGCGATTGTTGCGGGTAGAAAGGCGATGAGTAGTTTGAGGAAAAAGGCGATTATAAGGATTATTATAACAAGTATCAATAGACCGATACAAGCTAATATCCCGAGACCGATGTAGGGTATCATGATAATATAATGTTCGACCGGCTAATTAAAGATTTGCATCGATAGTAACAGACAATTTAATAAGTTAGATTTCCATCTACATCTTATGCATCCTTCAAATCATCTAAGAGGTTCTAAAGGCGTTGACTTACAGGGAAAGAGGATAGTGGTAGGCGTGACCGGCAGTATAGCTGCCGTGGAATGTGTTAAATTGATACGTGAACTGATACGTGAGGGGGCCGAGGTGACCTGCGTTATGACTGAATGGGCTCAGAAGATAGTCCATCCGTATTCCATGGAATTCGCTTCAGGTGAAAAGCCGATAACCGAGATCACTGGACAGGTGGAACACGTAAGCTACTGTGGAAAGGTGCCGGATAAAGCCGACCTATTCCTTATCTCTCCGGCTACAGCCAACACCATCTCGAAGATCGCCACGGGGATCGATGATACGGCGGTGACCACTTTCGCAACGACTTGTATGGGGTCAGGTGTTCCCATGATGATCGTACCCGCCATGCACCAGAGTATGTATGAACATCCTATCGTGATGGACAATATAAGGAAATTAAAGGATATGGGGATTAAGTTCGTGGGTCCCAATATATCCGAGGGCACTGCAAAGATCGCAACTAGAGATCAGATCCTCGACGAAGTGTGCAGAGAACTCAGCGATGCTTTGACCGGCAGAAAGGTCACGGTGATCACCGGTAGGACACAGGAGCCCCTGGACAGCATGCGTGTACTCACTAACAAGGCATCCGGTAAGAGCGGTCTAGAACTGGCAAAAAGAGCCTATAGAAAGGGGGCCGAGGTGGAATTATGGTACGGAAACGTGTCCGTTGATGTTCCCGAGTGGATACCTAAGAGGGTCTTTACTACTTTCGAAGATCTACTTGATATGGCCGATGACGTACGAGGGACTGTGATAGTACCCGCAGCTCTATCCGACTTCGGTGTGAGAGAGGTACACAAGAGCAAGTTGCCTTCGTCAGAACCAGTTATCATAGAACTGCAGCCTCTACCAAAATTCATCGATGCCATAAGGGATCGTGTTGAATTCCTAGTAGCCTATAAGGCAGCCGACAGTAGAGAGGAGGCCATGGAGAAGGCCAAGGATATGGTGGAACAGAACAGAGCCGATGTGGTCGTAGCCAATTCATTGAAGGACGTGGGTATGGATGAAACAAGGGCGTATATAACGAGCACCGGCAAATGGTATGAAGGCAGGAAGAGGGATATCGCTGACAGGGTACTATCCGTGGTAGAGAGGAGGATATGACCTCCAAAGCGTTCGCCCCGGGCCATATCACGGGATTTTTCATCCCATCTGAAAATCTACTCAATATGGAGGAGATAGGTTCGAAGGGTTCCGGCTTTTCAGTGAAATTAGGAGTTCATGCTGAGGTGGACGTAGATGAAAGCGGTTGGGACATATATCTTGATGGAAAACTGACCTCATTGATGGTGGTAGAGAAAGCGGTGAGCGCACTTGCTCAAGGCGGTACAATACGGCTGAAAACGGAACTCCCATTCAGTCAAGGATTCGGTATGAGCGGTGCTTGTGCACTATCTTCCGCATTAGCTGTATGTAAAGAGATGGACCATCCGAAGGAAAAAGCACTAACGGCCGCACATGTGGCGGAGGTTTTTTGCAGGACAGGACTCGGCGATGTTATCGCACAATCCGTCGGTGGATTCGAGGTCCGGATGAAGCCTGGACTTCCACCGCATGGAAAGATAGTAAAAAAAGAGGAGGAAAGAGATGTGGTTCTTGGTATAACCGGTAGTCAACTGATCACTCCCGATATTCTTTCAGACCCCTCCATAAGCGAATGGATAAAACTCGCTGGAGAGGGATGTATGAAGGATTTTTTACCAAAGTGGGATTTTGAAACCTTCTGTGAACTATCAAGAAGGTTCGCAACGGAAACCCAGTTCATCAGGGGGGACATGGATGATATATTTGAAGCGGTGGAAGATCATGGTAAAGGTAGTATGTCAATGATCGGCAATTCAGTCTTCCTAGTCGGTGATACGGAAAAGTTGAATGACATCCTTAAAGATATGCTGGGTCCCGATAACGTTTACACAACATCTATAGATAACCATGGCGCACGATATATGTAGGTCATTCTGCAAGAGTAAATAACTGGTCATCGCCTCCGGTTTCAAAGAGACCTAACCTGGCCCCAGCATCCAACCAACCGTGGGCATAGTTGACGCATGCGAAAGAATCCACCAGTTCATCCTTTTCGTAGAAATGTAAAGCATCGGAGTAGTAGCATGTAGCCATGGATAAAAAATCTTCAGCCACCTTCTTTAGGTGTGACTTTTCTGGACACGATATCTCCACTTTATCCAAAGCGGATCTCGTTTTTTCCAGATATCTTTCGACCCGTTCTTTAGATACCAATGATATCAACCCACTACTCTGATCGACGAGCCACCATCCTGTGTTTCCCTGGGTCTTACCTCTAGGAAAAGTGGTTCCGACAGTCCGCCTCCGGAGACTATGGCCTCGCCTATGGACAATCGCTGTACTTCTTCAGCCATCTCTTTACTCAATCCCTCCACCGATGATTCTATGGCCTTTAGATCGTTGGGATTGGTCACCTTCAGTATCACTTGGGTGTTACATTGACTGAGAACGTTTTTATCCACTTTCGCTGGTCTTTGAGTGATAATTCCAAGGCCCAATCCGAACTTCCTGCCCTCGCTGGCGATGGTCTGGAATATCTCTGATGATTCGGTTTTACCACGTTGTGGGCAGAAATTGTGCGCCTCTTCAGCAAACATCATCATCGGGGGTATCTTGTTCCTTTTCCTAAGTTCGAACAAGGCGGTGGATAATTTGTCCACCACGAAAGCCTGAACATCCGGTTCGGTCCCCTTCAAGGTGATGATCGTGGTCTTCCCTTCTCTTACGATGTCATCCATGCGTGTACCTCTTGCTGCAAAGATACGTTTGGATTCCAGGGAATCTAGGGCGGATATGAGTGAGGATGCGTTACCTTCTTCGTTCTCTTTCAACACTCTTATAACATCGGATATGCTGTAGAAACCCTTGGCGGCAGCCAACCTGGACATGGCACCTTCAAGTGCTCCAACGTTGGTCTGCGTTTTGTTCATACCTATCATATCCAGTATCTTTCTGGGTTTCATGTTTCTAAAAGAAAATTTCAGTGGTTTTGCACCCGGATTTATCTCGGGATCCGGTGAAAATTCAGTGATTATATCTCCGTAACCTCGGGCTTTAACACCGAAGTCGTTCTCAGGTACCTTCCCTGCTTTAGCGAGAGATGAATATTCTCCGTGGGGATCCAAGATCACCATGGTCACTTCGTTTTTCATCATCTCCTCTATGATCACACCGGTGGTGTAGCTCTTTCCACTACCTGTCTTCGCTAATACAGAAAGATGTTTCTGAGCGATGGTGTTGATGTTCAACTTTACTTCTATATCGTGTCCTCTTAACTTACCGACAAATGCTCCGTTTTCGTCTTTCTTAAGACCAAGAACATCTCTTATCAAACCGTTCTCAGCCAGGTAGACTTTTTCACCGGCTCGAAAAGGATTTCCCGGGGTCTTTAGCAGTCCACGATGATCACGGAACCCGATGACCTTTATATTAGCGATCACGGTCTCTTCGATATCGACTTCTTCTCCCATGGATATCTCCATGGCCTTCTCTACCGACAGATTGGTCTTCCGTTCGACACTCTCTATCTGTCCCAACACCCATTCGGTTGTCGGGTGTGCAACCATCACGTACTCTCCCTTATCCACCGGTTTACATACATTACATTTCAAAGAGGTTATACCGACGTCACCGTAGGTTATACCGATCATCTCATCGCTTGATGTATCTTTATCCACTGTGTCCTCCTGCTCCCCTTCCATCGCGACTTCCGACCTAGCCTCTTTTTCCTCGAGCTCCGTCAGACAGATCCCATCCATGACTATTAAGCGATGTACTATTTTAAAAGATTTCCCCTAAAAAAGGTGAAAAAAAGAAAGGGTTTTTAGAAAAAGATCTACTGGACCTGCTGGCTTTGGCGTATCTCTTCGTCGACGGGTTCTGATTCTTCTTCCATACCAGGGACTTCTTCGGGATATTCTTCTTCTTCGTCAAAGAACCCTTCGTCTTCTTCATCCCATTCTTCTTCTTCGTCAAAGAACTCTTCGTCTTCCATCAGATCTTCTTCGGGTATATCTTCTTCCTTGGTTTCCTTGTACCAGAGATAGATCAGAACTAAACCGATTATCGATACGATAGCCCCGGAAGCACCGACCATCTGATCGATGGGTCCATATCCATCATAACCACCGATACCCATGTCATGGAAGATACCGATAACGTTGTGGAACCAGGACATGAAGGTTAATCCAACGCTTCCAAATAGTAGGACGATTATCCCCAAATACAATTTTCCTTTGCTTGGTTCTTCTTCTAATATGTCTTCCCACTCATCTTCTAGCTCTTCCTCAGATAATTCCTCTTCCTCAGATTCCCAGAGTTCCTCTTCCTCTTCGAATATCTGTCCACATTCAGGGCATTCAGCAGCATCTAATGGGATTATGGCTCCGCAGGTTGGACATTCTGCTTCCTCGTAATCCTCATCCATTTCATCTGTAGCCATTGTAATCAACTTATAGACTGAATTATGTTTGGGGTATATAATAGTTGTTATGTCTTTTAATCATATTCCAGAGTCATCAAATAACTCTTCTTGTACACATCTTCTAACCGTATCTTTCAATCCTTCCGGGCAAGAAACCATCATTATCCACGAGATCGAAGGGCGTTTTTGTAGTGCTCTGCAAAGCGGACTGTATCTAAACATATCGTGTAATTTACCATCATCAAGAACCTTGATGTTCGTTTTGTCTAGTCGCGGTTCAGAAAGTTTCAACTCCTCGTTTGGAACATCGACTATGACCTTCTCATCGGATACGCGTGCCCGGGAAGCGATACTCCTCTCCATCCGCCGTATCGAGTCCAAAGACCCTGCCGCCGAGCGTTCTTGGTCCTTCAGATCTTTTAACATGTCCGGTACAAGTGTGAAACACTTTTTGTAGAGCCTTCTGTACTTCAACCTATCCACTATCTCCGCCTGGAATCCTCCTTGTTTTCGGAGCGTGGCGAGCAGTTCAGAATCGGTCATCCTGTAGATATACATGAAATCGTCCTTCAGGGGGACGACCGCCTTGGCCAGCATCAACTCTGCGATCCTCGCAGTTTTATGTAGATATACCGAGGAGAACATCAAACCTCTAGCGACCAACATGCCTTCCACCGCAGAGATTCCGCCTTTGGAGACCACAAGATTACCATTGTGTATCTCCACCGTTTGAAGCAACCTCTCTAGATCGATGATCCCATGTGCCGCACCGGTATAGTGGGAGTCTCTGAGTAAATAATCCAGCTGATCCACATCCATGGGTCCGTGTATCATATGGTAAAGGTATTTTTCGTCACCGAAGTACGCCTGCCCCTCGTGCACGTTTATATCATCCAGTGATGCTCTTTCATCTTTACCTTTGATCAGTTCCGCAACGTCAGACGGAGAAATACCATCTTCCTCCAGGATTTCGGGTATCGTCGGACAGTTTCTATCCTCTATTTCATTCTCACCCTCTATGAGTTTCATGGTTATATCCATGTGATCCTTTTCCGTTTCATGGGCCAGTATGCTTTCAAGCGTATGACTAAATGGTGCATGACCTATGTCATGAAGGAGGGCAGCAGCCATAACGGTATGTTTTTCTTCCTTAGATAGGCCCAAACTGTCTGACATCCTTTCCGCCAGCCGGTAGGCACCCAGGGAATGCTCCAGGCGTGTATGGTTGGCACCAGGGAATACCAGTTTAGTCAACCCCAGTTGGTTGATCCACTGTAACCTCTGCATCTCAGGGGTTTCCAGTAGTCTTAGGAATGTACCATAGATACGGATACTTCCGTGTACTGTATCCTGGATCGTTTTATAGTTCATCGGGTAGGTACACTGCGTAGTAGTTATTTAAATTCCACGATGCAGTGGAAAAAGCAAAATAGGCACTTCAGAGATAACCTACCGTGTTCCGCGATGCTAGATCATTATTGGACGATCGTAAAACGATATTCAAAGAACGTGAAGTACATGTAGTATCTTTCAGATGGAGCGAATTCAAACCTATCTTGAAAGCATATGAAGATGGTGACATCATAGAACTGGATTTAGGATACATAGATTTCAACGTGGGTCAGGAGAAGACCTGTGTAGGCAGTTTTGATGGAGGATACACACCATGCCCAGAAAGTAGAAGGGTATCTCGTTTTCTTCAGTGCCAGATATGTGTACCCCCGGATATCCCTAGGTTGAAATGCATATTCGATCCCGGTGATTGTGAAGGATGTGAAGGAGGGTTTTGTAGTGAGGAACACGTGGTGTACCTAGCTTTCCATGGTATCCACTCCAAGATCGGAATGACCATGAGGGAGAGGTTGAAGACGAGGCTTATCGAGCAGGGTGCCGACGCCTACGCGATCTTGGCCACCGTCGGCGACAGGATCGATGCTAGAAGGTCGGAAAAAAGTTTGAGTGAAGAACTGAACATACCCCAGCGAGTAGGGGCAAAAAAAAGACTCAAATATATGGCTAGGAAGCTCGACAGGGACATCATCGAGAGAAAATATAGGAGCGTCAGGAACAGAGTACCAGTAGGCAAACTGAACTACCTCCGAGATCACCCTATACCTAGGCCACTGCGGGCGGAACCAACCTTGAGGGCTACCGCGGGCATACACAGGGGGAAACAGGTGGGCTTGAAAGGTCCATTTTTGATATACGAAAACGCCGGGCTGCAGGCCCTAGACCTGACCGATCTTCAGGGTAGGAAGATGAGGATATCTGAAAGCTATTATCGCTCGGATTAGAGCTCTTGTAAGATACCTTCTGCGGCCAGTAACCCCGTTGCAGCAGCGTTGACTATATCGTGGGATAGCCCAGCTCCGTCTCCGGCGGCATGCAGGCCATCTATGGAGGTTTCCATCTTCGAGTTAACCTTCAATCGTTTTGCGTAGAATTTGATCTCCGGTGCATAAAGCAACGTACTGCTGGAGTCGACCCCGGGTACGATCTTATCCAGCATATCCAACCCCTCTATTATATCCACTACCGTACGGTGAGGAAGGGCCATGGAGATATCTCCCGGTGTAACATCCTTCAGTGTGGGTTGGACCGGATTACGGTCTATACGATCCTTTGTCGATCGACGTCCTCTTCTGAAGTCTCCAATGCGCTGTACTATGGGGATACCACCACCGATGGTGGTCGCTAACTGAGCTATGGCCGAACCGTACCTTGTAGTATCTTCCAAAGGCTCGGTCAGATGGGTCCTCACAAGGAATGCAAAATTGGTGTTTTCAGTCTTTATGTCGTTACGAGAATGGCCGTTGACACTGATGAACCCGTTGTAGGACTCCTTTACTACGAAACCCTGGTGATTAGTGCAAAAGGTCCTTATGAAGTCGTCATAGCTCCTGGTGTAAAGATGAAATTTTGGATCTCTGTTCACGTCGATGACCGGGTCCATAACGATACTCGGGACCTCGACCCTTACCCCGATATCGATGGGTGCGAACTCCGCTTTTAGATCGGTGACCGATATCAACCTTTGTACCCAATCCATGCCTACGCGGCCAGGAGCTATCAGTGTTTTGTCGGCCTCTATGGATCCCTTTCCCTCAAGGTCCACACCATGGCAGACCCCATCCTCGATCAACAGGTCTTTCACCTCGGTTTCCACCATGAAGTCCACACCTCGAGATGTCAATGTGTCCTTCATCTCCTTTATCAAACCAGGTGCTTTGTCCGATCCGATGTGTGCTTGAACTATGGGATAGAACCTGGCGCCCACCGACGCTGCACGGCGTTTCAATTTTTCTTCTTTATTTTCATCACCTGTAACAGGCTCTGGCATCCCGTGCTTTGATAGTATATCGGATACCTTTTGGACCAGATCCCAAGCGTCTTCATCGTTTCCCGTGTAATCCGTTAGATCTCCTCCGATATCGGGACGAAGGTTCACCGTACCGTCGGAGTATGCACCGGCCCCACCGACACCGCTCATGATGTCCATCT
>PUPH01000047.1 GCA_003553085.1 Thermoplasmata archaeon | reverse complement strand
GATAGAGACGGACGCAGAAGGATCATCCATCTGAATATAAACATGATACCGAACTCAACAAGAAGTGTAGCCTCCATGATCGATGTCACGCAGAATAAACAGGTAGAAGATATAAGCAGAGGTCTGATGGAGAGCAAACAGGTCGGTATGATAGTTGTCCAGGAGGGGACGATAGTAAAGTTGAACCCCTGCTTCGCGCGATTGCTCAGGAGCAGTCAGGAGAAACTGCTGGGACGGGATCCACTTTCATTCGTGCCTGATGAAGAAAAATTGGATACTGTAGCGAAATCAAGGGAGATGATATGGGGTAAAAGAAAGGAACCGTATGAACATCGTTTTGCTAGGGACGACGGTTCGGAGGGATGGGTCCTCGAACAGGTGACCCCTATCATATTCGAGGGTAAAGATGCAGTCCTTATAACGTTCATCGATATAACATCGGAGAAAGAGAAAGAAGAAGAGCTCCAGAGGAGAGAACGATTATATCGAACCTTGATAGAGACGGCCAACAGCGGTATCGTGATAACGGATGAAAACGACGAATTCGTTTTCGTAAACCAGGCCTTCTTAGATATGCTCAACTGTGATGAAGATCGGATCATCGGTAGATCTGTGAGCTCGATAGCGACGGAAGAGGGTATGAACGCCATATCCGAGGCAAACGAAAGGCGGAAGGTAGGTAGCAGTGATTACTATGAAACAGAGTTTCTAACCCGGGATGGGAACAAGATCTCAGTACTGGTCTCTGCATCTCCGTTATGGGATAACGACCAAAGATACACCGGTTCCGTGGCCGTGATAAACGATATAACGGAACAGAAAAAGATGGAGGAGCGTGAGGAATTTTTACACTCACTTTTAAGGCACGACCTGAAGAACAAAGCACAGATAACATTGGGATATCTTGAGATATTGAAGGACGAGATCCAGGACGAAGAAGACCTCGGATTCATCGATCGATCCATAGAATCCTGCTATGACAGTATGGACCTGATCATGAAGGTTAAGAAACTGCTAGAGACCGAAAAGAGCACGGACAGTTATCCAGTTGATCTGATAGAGCATGTGAACGCAGCTATTGAAGAGCACATGGTCCTCGCCGATGAAAAGGGATACGATATAGATATGACCGAGATCGACGGTAAAGTTATAGGTGGACCACTGTTGGAAGAGTTATTCTCAAATATCATAGGCAACGCTCTTATCCATTCCAATGGAGAAAAGATCCTTATAAGATCCGAAGATCGTGGAGACAGTATGTTGGTGACCATAGAGGACGACGGGATCGGGATACCATCGGATAAAAGGGACAAAATCTTTGAACGAGGGTACAAAGGTCCCGGTTCAAAAGGTACTGGTTTGGGCACTTTCATAGTGAAGCGCATAGCGGACCTTTACGGTGGGAAGGTAGAGATCGACGACTCTGAACTCGGTGGCGCTAGGTTCGATGTGTACCTCAAGAAAGCATAGAAGGGAAAAAATGTTATACTGCGTCTTTATTTGATAAAGATATGAGAAGGGAATTGATGGACATCCTACGGTGCCCAGATTGCAAAGGTGAGTTGGAGTTGGAAGTTAAAGAACAGATCGAGGGGGAGATCGAGCAAGGTGAACTCAACTGTGGAAAGTGTGCGGTATCGTATCCGATAGAGGAAGGGATACCGAACATGCTCAAACAGATTCAAAGATAATCCATCTGGATCTCCACGATTTCAGCGCTGTCTTCAGCCTCACTGTATCTCTCCAGCGGTTCTAAGTTCAGAGCGATGAAATTCTTACCCCATTTGAAGGGTGATAATATCTCTTCAGCGTCTTCCTTCGCTCCTAGGATGTAGAGGGCCGCAGCCAAGGCTTCAACAGTGGTCAATCGAAAGGGTTTACCGTAATTGACCGGGTTCGCTGCAACCAGGTATGGAAGAGCTCTTCCGTTGGCATACGTCGGTATCTTACTCTCATCGGTCCACGTACAGTCCACTGCTCTGATACCACCGTTCTCAACTATCTCTTTATCTTCAGGGGACAATGCTTTGTCCACCATGGGCGTTAGGTATATGCCTTTCGAGCCGAGTTCCCATCTGTGTTTTAGCCTCTTAGCATACTTCTGATCCACCAAACGTCGAGCTGTGCACCTTCGAGGATCGCAGTTGTCGAACATGTATATCCATAGTTCCATCGTCTATCGATATCCAGGTAGACGGTATTAATTTTTTTTCACCGGATCTCAAGGGAAAATATAATTACAAGGTAACTCATTCAAAGGAACGCCCGATGATGAAGAATCCAAAACTGAAAAGTGATGAGTGATGGGCAGTCTGATGGGCACAAACAATAGGAAGATGAGAAAATGGTCACAGGATTCGATCTGATTCACCACAACAAACCTCTACAAAAACACTGGGTAAAGAGAGTGATCGCTTATCTGGCGGATTTTTTCATATCCTCCATCCTGATCTATATCCCCCTCTATTTACTTGGTATCGCACACATGCCCCGCATTTTCATTTATTTCCCAGCGATTGCAGGCGCGTTCCAGGTATTTTACTCAGCTGTACTCGAGTTCAACAACAGGCAGACCTTGGGTAAGATACTGTTGAACCTGGAGGTAGAAGGTCTCCGAGGAGGAGTTGCTCTTCACGAAGCCATCGCCAGGAACCTGAGCAAGATCCACGGGCTTATCGTGCTGGTGGATGCAGTGTTAGGGTTGGCTACTGAAGGTGACCCCAGACAGAGGTATCTGGACAGGATGGTCGATACCACCGTCACTGCGGAACCTCATCATTTTCAGGATTATATCAAAAGGCATAGGGAGGAGGAACCAGAAGAGGAACCCCCACTCCACTTCATGGAGAGGGGTATAGAAGACATCCGCAAGTGTCGAGAGTGCGGCGGTAGACTCGAGGAGATAGGATTCGGAGAATCAAGGTGTGTAAACTGCGGTAGGATACAGTAGAGAACCATGTTCATCGCCATAGACGATACAGACTCCAGGAAGGGTATGTGCACCACATTTTTGGTTACAGAGATGATAGCAGAGTTCGAGGAATTAGAACTACTTGAACATCCACGATTGGTCAGGTTGAACCCTAACGTTCCTTGGAAGACCAGGGGTAACGGGGCGGTGGTGATCAATATGGGTTCAGGTGTGGAGAAAAGAAAAAACGTGGGCTTCTATCGAGATCATATCTACACATATTCTGGTAAAGAAATTAAGACGGAAGATGCCTTGGAACGAGCCGAAAAAGTGGTAGGAAGATGGGCTGAGTTCTCACAGGAAGGTACGAACCCAGGTGTGATCGTATCCGAAGAAAAACCACCATACGATATCTACCTGAGAGCGGTGAGAGACATAGTGAAAATAGAGGACGTGGAAGCCGTGCTCAGTAAGATGGATTGCGACTATAGAGGGTACGGGAACCGTAGGGGTTTGATAGGCGCTCTAGCAGCCATGGCATGGGAACCGAGGGATCATACTTACGAACTGATAACCTATCGAGATAAAGAAAAGTGGGGTACAGAACGGGGGCTGAGTGATGAAGACATCATCCGTTTTGATAAGGAAGCGGAGAAAACTTTTGACAGTTACGATCACGAACAGATGCAGCAAACAGCAGCACCACGATCTCCATGTCCGGTCCTATACGGTGTTCGAGGTGATGATCCGGAGGAGCTAAAAAAGGCAATATGGATGATCGGTGGTGAGACGGTGGATAGATGGATCTTGTTCAAGACGAATCAAGCCACCGACGACCATATACAGGACAGTAGAGTGGAGGATGTGAAACCATGGACTTCGGTCCACATAAAAGGAACGGTTACATCCACACCACATACCATCCCCGGCGGACATGTTTTCTTCGAGATCGATGAAAAACTGACCGCTGCGGCTTACGAACCCACCAAGGGTTTTAG
>PUPH01000120.1 GCA_003553085.1 Thermoplasmata archaeon | reverse complement strand
TTATTCTCCTTACATCTAAAAGCAAGCTTTTTGTCTTTCCCTCTCGGCTTATTGTTTTCATATTATCATACATCCTTTCTTATTATTCGTATGTTTACACTTCGATGAGAAGGGGTTAACGGGTTTTATGGCGGATCACCTCTTATCGTAAACACCGCGGTATCCTGCCAGGAATCCCCTGCATTGTCCCACATGCGTACAGTTACAGCATATCTTCTTTCTTCTAGATTCTTGAAGGTATAGCTGGTACTAGTACCAACTTTCATCCATTCACCGCCATCGAGTCTTATTTCGTAATAGTCTACCCTGGTACTACTGTGACTGATCCATTCAACTGTTGCCGTGTCCTCCTCGGTTTCAACCGAGTTGATATACATGGGTACATGGGGCGGATCATCCCCTTCTAAATCAATATAGAAATAAACATAGTCTTCGTCAGAACCGCCTACATTAAGATATACCTGCACTGTGACCGTATGTGGACCATGGCTCAAACCAGTAAAAGTATGGGATGTAGCTGTTCCTTTGTCTATCCAGTCACCTACGTCAAGGCGTATCTCGAAACGGTCTATATTGAAATCATAATTATCACTTGTCCATTGGACGGTAATCGTATCGGATCCCAACGTTTGCCCCCAAAAAGGATACGTAATCTCTACATGAGGAGGAAGAGGTGTGGGGGGATATGCATTGTAAGCCACTAGTGCGTAGTCTTGGCTGTTGTAGCCTACACCAACGGCATCGTCGGCTATGTTCTTCGCTATTACTCGGACAGTATAAACACCAGATTCCACTTCATCTGGGTGTATGTAGATGTTCTCCACATTGTTGGTATCGTCCCATCCATCATCGTTCCTATCAAATACGGACATTGCATTAGTATCTGGGGAAGTGAAAGAGCTCAAACTTCCTACATCAGGATGATACGGAAAGGCGTTACCCCGGTAAATGGTTTCACCATCTGGTGCAATAACTTCAAGGTTTAAATCGTTAATCAATGTAGGGTTATCATCGGCGTCTTCTGGTGCTTCTTTATCTGTCCAAACTAAGGAGATATTCAATGGTGCTTCATCTCTATCTACTTGAATGTGATGTTCTTTTATCTGGGTAGTTTCTGTAAATATGTGTTCTTGGTCACTTACATAAAAAGGAATGGGGTCACTGTTCGGCAGTTCCAGCTTAGAAATATCCACCATACCCCAACCTTCGTCTCTGTTGGGTATATTTTGTAGGTTGTTAGCAGTATTAATGAGTAGAGCTTTTACCATAGCCGGGCTTGGTATCATTCCATAAGTCTGATTGTACCAATCGAGAATAACTGCGGCCGCGCCTGAAACTGCAGGGTTAGACATAGAAGTACCTTGAGCCCACAAATATCTATTATCTTCGGTGTACACTTCGGAAGGGTCTGGTTGAACCGATGGGCTTAAGGTAGATAAGATACCATTACCAGGTGCTACTACATCTGGCTTTACGCGATTATCATCTGTCCAACCTCGAGCACTCCAACACCATACTTCACTAGGATTGTCTGCAGCGTGATGTACTGGGTCACGACCATAATCGGTAGCGTCAGGCATATAACTTAATGTTGCACCTACTGTGATTACGTTTTTTGCGTTTCCAGGAGAAGTCGTAGTTCCGTATGGATTTGAAGTCAATGATACACGATTTCCTGCAGAAACAGTAATCACCATCGGTTGATTTTCTGAGGTGTCATGGTCAGCATCTCTGACTGCCATATCATAAGCATGATCAGAACGGCTATAGTTTCCTCTACCACCTCCTCCCCATGAATTGGTATGTATATCTGCACCGATTTCCTGTTTTGGAATATTCACTATATCGTAGTAATCCTCTGGGGTGGACAATTCACCTTCTGGGCAAGCTAACTTTGCAGCGTACAATAGTGCTTCAAACGCAAGCCCTTGTGCCAAGTAATAGGGACCATGTCCAGCATATGTTAAACCAGTACCACCTGTAGTATTAGCAGTAGCGATTCCTGCAACATGGGTTCCATGGCCATAAGTATCCGCCCATGTATCATCCCACCAGGCATAACCACCTACAACACGCCCTGTGAAATCGGGATGACCAGCATTTCCTATAGTACCGTCACCTATACCACTATCAGCAACTGCTATTGTCACACCTTTTCCGGTATATCCTATCTGATTGATATATGCGCCATAATCCCCATATACCCGATAAGGCGTACTGGGATTATTATCATCATCGAAGAACCAAGCACCTCCACCTATTAATTGTGAATCGATTTCTGAATGAAATTCTGGTTCCATATATTCTGAAATATAATACACATCTTCTATCATCGCAAGTTTATAGAGAGGGTCTTCTATGCTTATCTCAGCAATGATTAAATATATTCCATTGGCCAATTCGGTAAAAGAACGGATAGGTACGGTTTTAAGTATTTGTTCAACTTTATTCATATTTTCATTAGACACTATACCTATCTCAACAACGCCAGTCTCCAGCCCGGGCTGTAGCTTGTATTCTGGATGATACACACCGATCCAGTCCACAAAGTACAGTTCCGAAATCTCGCTTGCGACCTCAGGTGTCATCCTAACTCGGTAAGCGTAGTTCGGCACATAGTTCATTATCTGTACGCCCATCTCTTCGAGTTGTGGTCTCCAATTCGAAGCTATCGGTCCGATCATGTGTACGATGTACTGCCCTTGAACTCCGGGTTCGTAGCTCTCAACTCGCAGTTCATCCTGTATGTCTGGTTCACCTTCGGTAAAGTCGAACTCATGACCACCTACATAAAGTGTGGTCCTTTTCGGCAGAGTATCAACCGTGAGACCGTTCTGCGTAAGGATATCGATAGTTTCTTCATCTGTATCTATCAAGACGGCGTTTTCATATGTTTCTATGGTATCGACTTCTAAACTTTCCAATATGTTTTGCTCATCCGTCCCATAGATCTCAACTAGTGCAATGCTTGTTCCCGCCCCCTCTTCCTGTCCATAAGCTCCTCCAAACGACAGCGGTATCAGGACCATCATCAAGGCGCACAGCAAAGCTGCCGTTTTCGTTTTTCCCCTATTCCTCTTTATACTATTCACACTCGCTTATTTGTGTGCTTTCAGTGCACACGTCTTAATAATTCTTTATATATATGTATACCTTTCGGTCGGTTTGTGTGACCGTTCCCTCCATGTTCGCACTATCCTCGGAAATGTTCTCAGGAGCCTTCGGTATGGTGTCTGCGTGGGTTAACGGGCTGAGCTTCCTGCCAAGGGGAGCCAGTACACGTGGAACTGACGCTTACCGGGAGTATTATACCTCGTCTAACCGTTCTTCCGTGAACTCTTCAACGTCTCCCTCGATCTCACTCTCTCCCTCCGGCGGCGATGTTTTCTTCCTCTCGTTACTCTTCATCAGGTATAGTACCAGCGCCAGCAGTACGACCACTATCCCGATGACCGGAAGTATCCATAGTTGACCCCATCCCGTATCCACGGTGAAGTTCGCTGATTCAACACAGTAGCTACTTTCGGTATCGACCGCTCTTATAGTGAAGGTATATTCCCCGTCATCCAGACCTTCGAAGGTGTACCGGGTATCCGTGCCAACATCGATCCATTCTCCGTCGTTGAGTCGTAACTCGTAGCGGTCGATGGAGTACGTACCTTCAACGGCCTCCCATTCGATCGTTACTTCATCGTTATCAAACACCGTTCCATCATCGAAAGAGGTGATGTTAACCGTCGGTGGGATGATCTCATCGAAGTGGGCGGTGAGAGTCTTGTTATCATCCATGAAGATGGTGATGTTCTCGTTGTACTCCTCTCCGTCAGGTAAATCACCGCTCCAGTGGCTGAAGTACCAGCCCTCTGCTACTGAGGCGGTCACGTTGACCTCATCCTCGTAGAGGTAAGTATGATCACCTATCGTCGGTGTGGTCGTACCCTCTCCTTCGACACTCAAGTTCAAGGAGAACTCCCGCCTCTCGAAGTGGGCGGTGA
>PUPH01000056.1 GCA_003553085.1 Thermoplasmata archaeon | reverse complement strand
ACGTACGGCCTCCTCTAAGCCTTCACCCCAGGCCTTGACTCCCACATCGGCGGTATGATCGAATTGTTCGTAGGGCATCGACTCATCTCACCGTCAGCAGCTTGGAGCCACGTTCCTCGTCTAAAGCCCTCGACAAACGTATGTCGTCGAAGACCAGCACCACCAGTTCTACAACGTTGAACACCGTGCCGGAACCTAAGTGTCCACCCTTCAATCTATGATCCTCTCCCCCTATTGATGCATGTAAGTGTATGGTGCCTTCGTCGCTAATCGTCCCGTTCAACGAAACGAGCTCCACAGGTTCATCGAACTCCCCCCATGAGTATTCCCCGGTTTCGATGTCGTAGTACCCCAGCTTGAGATCCGTTAGCATACCGATCCCAGACACGACGACTGCACTTTCTTTCCCTTTTTCTTTCAGAATCTCCTCGATATCCTTGAAGATATCCGTCCCATGGTCCAGTTTGGCGACGATGACGTTATTTTCCATCTTGTACTCCATGTTATCGATGACTCAATGTCATCGTGCATAATAAACGTTTTTTACCATCCAAATTCAATTCTTCAACGGGCGTGCATCGATACCGAGTTCAGTTTCAACGGCCGAACAGAATTCCTGAGCACTACCGTGAACCGCTAACACCTGTTCCGGATCGCATCTTTCGACGAACCCCATGAGCTCATCGAAACCGGAGTGATCCGAAAGTGGGAACTGTGCGTCTATGTCTTTCGTCCTAAAGAATGGATAGAAGGCACACCACCCGGAAAGATATGCAAGGGAACCGTTCTGCTTTCTAGCCAACCCGGCCAATCCTGAAGCCGGCTTCTTCAATTCCGCAGGAGTCACCACTGCGGTGAAGTCTCCCTCTGGAACTCCCATCTTATAATCTATATCGACTCCGTGCTGTTTGTAGATGTCGCAGATCCTTCCGATCTTTTCCGGAACATGAGGTACTTCGCCCAAGGAATTCAGTATGGCGATCATCTCCTGGGCTTTACCGAACTCATAAGCGCCGAATACAACAGGCCCTTCCTCCATCTGCATCTCGGTCCAGACCTTGATATCGTGCTCTATACTTTCCTTTTTGGGAAGTCGGTATTTCCTCTTGCCGTAGGTGGTTTCTATTATCAAGGTCTCACAATTGTAGGGTTCCGCCTTTCCACATGTCTTACCTCCAGCGGTGTTGAAGTCACCGGTATAGAGGATCCCGTCGACTTTGATCATAGCCGAACCGAACACATGACCGGCGGGAACCAGGGTTATATCTTCGAAACCTCCCACATCGATCTTTTTTTTGTATGGTACGGCCTTCCCTCTTCTCTCTCCTAGACGGACTCCCAGTATATCCAGGGTGTGAGGTGTCATGTAGGCATCCTTCACCAGATGGTCCAGATGCCCGTGGGTAACTATCCCTATGTCGCTTTGGTGTGATGGGTCTAGAAGCAGTTTCTTTTCCCCTTCACTTACCTTTATTCCTCGATCGAATTCTATATCCATGTGCATCCCAGTTATTTTTCATATTCGAAGTGGTACCGGATAGGTACTCGTCTTTTTAAAGTTGTCCAGTAGGGACATTGTGTACATTTGTATCCGATGGTCACCGTCCCGCCGAAGATCGTCTCGTTCTTAGTCATCTTCAATCTACCTTCACACACGGGACATCTTCCTTTCAGATCCTTAACGCGCTCGTTCTTTCGGGCGTCGATACTAACCTTCAAAAAGGGTGCCTTAGCAGCCAATCTCCTCAATCTTTCATGGCTAACGGTGTAATCAGGGTCCCGCATCTTCAGATCCCTGATAACTACCTTCCTCAACTTCCTTAGAGAGCTGATGCCCTTCATCTTCCTCATCACTGAACGTAGGGAATCCATTACCTCTTCGTCAGTCGGGATAGAGTAGGGCATCGCAGGGGTATCTACGTAGGATTACTAAAATTTACCTATCTGATACCGTTGTGAAGCTTAACGACGCTCTCAACAGCGTTCTTAGCCCGTTCTATGCGCTTTTCAGCCTGCATCCTGGTCATACCCGGTCCTGTGATCCCCAGACTCACGGGTTTATCGTATTCCAGGGCTAGATCGGCTATCTTACGGGATGCGTGGGAGATGACCGTTTCGTCATGATCTGTCTCCCCTTTTATCACGGCTCCAAGGGTAACAACGCCGTCTATCTCTTCGTCCTCTAGGAGTTTCTTTATCATAAGAGGCATATCGAAGACACCCGGTACGTGGGCGACTTTTTTTACCTCTACTCCCAGGAACTTTGCGTGCTCTTTAGCCCTCTCTAACATCATGTGCGTTATGTCGTAGTTGAATTCCGACACCACAATTCCTATCTTCATCTTGGTTCACCTTTTTTTATCTGATGGGTTCAGCATCAGGATGTCCCTCTCTTTGACCGGTACCGGCCATCCTTTGAAGTCTATCCTGCCTGAACAGTAGATCGTAAGCGTTGACTGCATGTTCTCTGGCCCTGTTATCCGCCAGTTCACCCAATCCCTTATCATCGTCGGCTTCATCCTCGTGGACGAACACCTCTATTATATGAACACTATGTTTGATCTCTACATCGAGTAAAGAGCGCGACGCCTGGTCGGCGCACTGTTTATCTATCTCTTCCGGTCCGGGCATACCCAATGCCAGTACGATATCACACCCGTTCTCGATGAGTTTTTGAGATGCGATGGCCAGGTCCTTTATGCCCGGTACGGTGTACCTTTCTATGCGAAAACCGCTGCCGATGGAGTTCAATTCGTCCGCCGCACTGCGGTACATATCATATCTAGCGAACGTCGTATCTGCTATACCTATCTTCTTCATGTACCTTCCACCCTCTCTAGTTCCTTTTTCATACTATACCAGTCGATTATCTTACGGATTATCTTTCTCGTCCCGTCCAGATCATGATTGTAATGCCCCATCCTGACAACTTCCGCGTCGATCCCCCTATCCTCCAGCTCTTTTTGTATCGCATCTTCCTCATGTTTTTGGTCGTAGCCGATGGCGATGATATCTGGTTTTATCTCCTCCACCGTGCGGTATCTGTCACCCTCGTAACCGACAACGGCCTTATCCACGGGCTTCAAGGATGCGATCATCTTTGCCCTCACATCTTGATTCATCAGAGGTTCGTGTTTTCTTTTCCTAACGGTCTCATCGCACGCCACGACCACCACCAGACGGTCACCCAATCTTTTCGCCTCCTCGAGGTACTGCACATGTCCTAGATGCAATATATCGAACACACCTGCGGCCATCACCGTCTTATCACCCATCGTTCTCCTCCCATACTTCCATCAGCTCTCTCCCTTCGATCAAAGGTATATCGTTCTCCTTGCCATATATAGCCGCTTCCTCCTCCGTCATACTTCCTCCGCCATCGGATAGCATCTCGCATATCGTCATACTCGGATAAAGATCTGTAAGTTTGAGTATACATGTCGCTAATTCCGTATGTCCCATCCTCTCGTCAAGGAGTCCCTCCGAGGCGTTCAACAAGAACACGTGGCCCGGGGTCCGGAACTCCTTTCCGAAGGCCGCTGCTGCGTCCTGGTCATCCATCTTCTCGATCTCCTCCCCTATACCAGCGATCCGCTTGATGGTGAGAGAGCGGTCTAGATCGGTTATACCGGTGAACGTATCTCGGTGATTGACGGATAGTGAAAAAGTCGATTTTTCATCGTACGGGATATCGTCGGCCTTCATGTACCTTAGTATCTCGAACTTATCGGAAGAGCTGGTGTATATATCGTGTAGATACGGTAGCCCTAATTTTTTCCACGTTCGTGGAGGTATGGTGACGCAGATCAGTCCACCAGCGTCCTGTCTCAGCCTCTTTACGTTCCGAGGCGTGATCTTTTGGGATGCCACCATCAGGTCCACTTCCTCCTCTCTCCCGTCGGAATCGTAGATCATCACGAAGCCCCCTTTCTTCAATCTGTCCACCGCTTTTTCCACAGATGTGAGCATACTCGTGGAATCATTTTAGATTATAATAGAGTTTTGGTT
>PUPH01000147.1 GCA_003553085.1 Thermoplasmata archaeon | reverse complement strand
GATATACTCGAATTGGAAGGTTCGTGGACCATCCTTCCAAAAGTGGAGGATGATCCATCGATGAAAAGGATCGCCTATGGTATGCCCAGCGATGCTTGGGTCGATCTGGTCGGAGATCCCACATACTTAGCGATATCCGTATTAACTTACGTGATGTACGAGTACCCTGATTTAGTGGATAAGATCGACGGATACATGGATGTCCTAAAGGAAGGTTACGAGTTCTCTACACACAGTAATTACTATGGACACGGCTTCAGCCGGATAACGAAGATGATCTCTACGCTGGATATGTTCCACATGTCCCTGGTGCTCAAACATCTGGATGAGAACCCGGATTTTTGTCCCAAGGCGGTGAGGGTCATCAAAAATCTGTACAAGACCATGAAACAAGATATCAAGACCGGGAACACGAGTTGTGGCTATTGTGGAGATATGAAAACCGAATACAGGAGGATGATCGCCCTGCTGGAGGGTCACGACTTCCATAAAGAGGAACTCATCACCGAGTTCAAACCACTCGAAGATAACGAAGACACCAGAAGGATAACCGACGAGATAGAGTACACCCTGAAAGTTCTTGTGGATGGAGATATACCTGATGATGATTACACATCAGAAGACCTGAAAGATCTGTGTGATTCCCTGGTAAAAGAACAAAGGTTTGACCTCCAAGATTTCGAAGGGTCTTGGACCATCTTCCCGTACCGTGAGGATCTGCCGGATGATAACGAAGGCGAGATGCCGCCGTGGGCGTGGTACCAATACGTAGAGCAGCCTACACACAGGGTCATATCCCTATTGACTTATGTGCTCTACGAGTACCCCGAGATCGCGGAAAGTATAGAAGGTTATGAAGAGGCCCTGAAGACTGGGTACGAAGTATCTGCAAAGGACGGCGTGTTCAGTTGGAGCGCAGCAGAGATCAACACTGCGAGTTACAACCTGGAGATATTTGGTCGCTCAAAGGTTATCAAGCACGTGTTGGATAACAAGGATTTTTCTCCCAACATGTACAGTGCCATCAAAGGCATAACCCACGACCTATTCGAAAGGGGCCTGACCAAGAGTGGAAACTACAGAAGAACACACAGAAAGGTTCTCAAGATGCTCGAAGGATACGGTTTGTGTCGTGAAGAGTGAATATCTGTGAGTCTATTTGCCTATAGGCTCCCAGCCCAACTCTTTTTCCACCTTTTCGCGAACTGCAGTCCGTATCTGTAGTGGAGTTCTCTGTATGTACTCCTTCGCCTTCTGCCTTGTTTCTCCTTTCAGGCTTGATAAGTATTTAACTGCATTCTCTTTATTGAATATCATACCAGTTTTTTCTTCTAAGTTGGATACAAGCCCGGTCCATATCACCGCATCTAGTCCCTTCTCATCGAGCCATGCTCTAACTGATTCAAGAACCACCGGAATATCGCTTTTACTGTCTTTTTTGGTTACGTAGTGGATAGCACTGAGATAATAAGCACCTTCCCTCTTCTGAAGATCCTTCCGGGCATAATTTAGATCGTTAGTTTCCATCATAGACCACAGTACCTCTATCGGTTCCACATCAGACCGAAGTACAAGTGTCAATCTACCATCCATCGATTTCCGAGCGAACTCCACTGGCAATTTAGGACCGTCAGCACGCCATTCACCATCTATATCTAAGTTCCTTGGGTCCCATATCAGGGAACCCCAGCCTAAACACGCTATCTTCATATTCTACCTCCTATCTATTTTATTACCTTATGCGTTGTTCTATTAAAGTAATTTTCCAGGCTTGTTTCCATGATATCATATGATTAGTTAACTACCTCTGCTTACCGAAGGTACCCGTGACCAGATCCCGCTTCTCACGCATCTTCATCTTGATGTAGTGTGCGGATTCCTTGTATCGGAGGTAGCGATGGTCAACTTGCCTCACATCAACGGTCTTTTTGTAGATAGACCAATATTTTTGCATCATTTCCATTTGTTATATTTCCATCCATATCACTCACAACAGACCCGCCGCCGTGATCATACCGATGACCTCCTTCCCCTTGGTCACGAGCACGGCGAACACGGAAGCGAATATATGACCCCAAGCTCCCGGGGGTAGACCCATGGCCGAAGGAACTTCCAGAAGACAAAAAAATGTACCAACTCACTGTAGATCCCTGACAACCCCATCGACCAACGCAGTGTGGAGATGGAATTCAAGCAGAGGGATGCTACGTGTACTTCATGGACACCGAGATGTTCTTCAAGTCGTGGATTGGGTAGGAAATGATTTCTAAACCGGGATCCGTCAAAAACATTTTTTGTTTGAATTTACTCTTGGATACCCATTTCCTCTTCGGAGAATACCTATCCAAGTGAGGATTGTTGGCCAGATCATAGAAAATGATTATATACTATCATCTATCTTCAATCAGATAGATCAGCACGACTAAAGGTACATGGTGGGAATACTGATGTCAAACAAAGATACCTCCATGGAAGAAGCGATATCAACGTTCGAACCACAATATATAGAGGACGAATGTTGATAGGAGCAAAGAAACTTGCTGGATCGAGTTAGAAACCAAAAAGCAGGTGATGGACTATTAACAGAGCAACTTCAACCTTTGGATCTTTACGAGAGTTCGAAGATAACATATCGCTTCAGCTTAAAGAAAGGTACGGAAGAGCTATTTATTTATCCGATAAGGAGATAGATACAGATGGCTCTGGACACATATACATAGGATGTTCTATTCCACGTCTGATCGATGACAAACAGGTGGATGAAACCATCCTGAAGTTCATAGGATTGAACGATATCGAATCCATAGAGGTAGTACGGAGGGACGGCAAATACATCGTGAATTGGCTGGACAAGGAGGAAGTCGCCAAGGGTGTGGATGCTGAGATGAGGCACCTGGTGGATCGATCTGAAAAAGCGATACTGAACATCACAAAACAGAGATTGGTACGTACATCGATATTGAGGAACGGTTTGAACCCAATAATAGAGATAATAGGTTTGCTTATCCGTGAAGGGGAATTTAAAAAACGAGAAGTTGCCCAAAACAATCTTGAGTACCTAAAATTCCTGAAAAATTTAAATTACATAGACCTGGAAGATAGCACGGTATTCGGTGGTAAAGAGTTGAATAAATTCTATCTCGATAAGGAAGATAACCTGAGTGAAACGGAATTGATAGATATCGTTCTTGGAGATATCTTGAAAGATGGATATCCCTATCTTAAAGAAATGATGCGGATCAAACATGTGACACCGTTCCTTCGACTCACCAACGCAAATCTTTTCCCATCCTCCATCAAAGGTGAAAGAGTACATTTCCAACTTGACGATTTCATACGCTCCGAAAAAACATTATACGGAAAAACAAAGGTCAATCCTCGTATAAAAACACTCAACCATCTTAACGAACTGGAACGAGTGGGTGTTTTCGATGTTGAAGATGGGTACTACGTGGCAAATGAGGGTGTGTGGGAAGATTACCGGATGGAAACCCCTTCTTTAGCGATATAAACCACTGTAAACGATCGGGTAAAATTCGTTTAGTTTTTTCCTCTTAGAGCTCAGACCGTATGATCGTAGAGCAGCCGGAACACATCGGAGATAGTATAAACATTGTACACGTCAAAACCGCGTGCCAGCTTATGAGCGTTAAAGACGATTTATCTACTGGTCCGGTGCCGACCTGAAATTCCAGTCTGGAAAAAGTGTTAAGTATGTCCAATCTCTTATATGAACACAAAGGAGGATGAAAGATGACCGATCTGGAGAACGTAAAGTCCATCCTGTCCCATCATCGGGAAGAGTTGAATAAAAAATATGGTGTGAGATGGATAGGTGTATTCGGATCTTATGTCAGAGGTGAGCAGGAAAAAACAAGCGATCTAGACATACTCGTGGAGTTCGAGCAACCCATCGGGTTCTTCAAGTTTCTCGAACTCGAAGAATATCTAAGTGAATTGTTGGGTGTAAAGGTAGACCTTGTCTCAAAGAAAGCTTTAAAACCTTACAT
>PUPH01000074.1 GCA_003553085.1 Thermoplasmata archaeon | reverse complement strand
TCCTGGTCAAAGAATACGAGCTTTACTCGGTGGTCAGTGCCCCTGGTGATGAGCATGGGTAGGAGCGTTCCCACGTACAGAGAAGAGCTGATGAAGTTGATATCAGAATGGAGCGGGTTCAGGAGAGCCCTGAAGGGGACGGAGAGAAAGGCTTTCGATGAACTCATCATCAGTGCAAAAAAACATATCACCGCGGGTCAGAACCAGGCCAATCCAGACCCCATGGAAACAATGCTGCTGTCCATACTGCTGGAACATCGACTGATCTTGGATAGGATAGAAAGGAGATTACAGGATGAAAGGATGGATATTGGACATCTACCCCGACTTTCGGAAGGGGAAGATGACTATATGGTTGAGGAACAATAAACACGGTCATAAGGTAGTGGATGATTTCGAACCCGTGTTTTACCTTGAAGGGGATGTACCGGAAACATTGGAGAGGTCGGGGTTCAAAGTACGAAAGGTAAAGAAAAAAGTGGCGCCCGGCACGGGTCCTTACCGCAGTCTATTTGAGATATCTCCAGGCCGGACTATGGATCCCCGCTCCTACGTTTCCGCCGTGGATTTTTTCGAGGGTTATGGGAAGAGAGAATTCTACGATGTAGACCTCATGTTGGAGCACCGATATATGGTGGAGAAGGACATTTCACCGATGACACTAGTAGAATGGGATGGTGGGTGGAAAAAGGTCGGGGACAGGTACGAGATGGATCCGACGCTTCCCGACCTGCGAACGGTCGAACTCGATGTCGTGGTAGGAGGAAGGAGATCTTTGAACTCGCCTATGGATCACATAGTGTTCAACGACGAGGTCATAGATGGGACTGAAGAAGATATGATAAAAAAATTGGGTAGTCGGTTAAAAAGGTATGATCCCGACGTTGTCATCACCCAGGGTGGCGACACCTTTCTTCTGCCGTACCTGTACTACCGGTCGGAGCTGCTCGACATACCGCTGGTACTAGGTAGAGAACCGAGTATGCATCTACCGCGGGAAGGAAGATCCCACGAATCCTATGGAAGAGTCATATATCGTCCGGAACCACAGATGCTCAGAGGAAGGATACACATAGATTCAAACGCCTCTTTTATGTACTCACAGAGCGGTTGGGAGGGATTGGTGGAGGTCTCTAGACTGGCGAACATACCTCTTCAGAAGATGGCGAGATACAGCCCGGGAAGAGCGGTGGACTGTATGGAGATAGAACATGCTCTGAGGGACGGATACGTTATCCCGTGGAAAAAGAATATGGTGGAGGATATCAAGACTTTAGACCATCTGTTGAAAGCGGACAGAGGCGGTATCACCTACGTACCTGAGGTCGGGATCCACAGGGACGTTGTGAAGTTAGACTTCGCCAGCATGTATCCGTCCATAATAGTAAGGTACAACATATCTCCGGATACCATGGGCTGCGACTGCGGAAACGACAGGGTGGTCCCTGGGTTGGGTTACAGTATCTGCAGGGAGAAGAAAGGATTGATACCTCGAGCCATAGAACCGGTGTTGGAAAGAAGGAGGATATACAAGAGTAGGTCCTGTGGGAACGATGGATACGCCCGCAAAGCCCAAGCGTTAAAATGGCTGTTGGTCACATGCTTTGGATATACGGGGTACAAGAAGGCGAGGTTCAGTAAGATAGAGGTTCACGAAAGTATAACTGCCTATGGGCGTGAAACCCTATTGAAGGCTGCAGATATCGCCATGGATATGGGGTACGAAGTCATACACGGTATAGTGGACTCTCTATGGTTGAAGGGGGATATCCACGGCATCTCGGAACTGCTTGCAAGGGTGGAGTATGCTACCGGTGTGGAACTGGAACATGAAGGAACCTACGGATGGGTCTGCTTCTCCGCAGACAAGCAGGACAGGAAGATCGGGGTCCCTACCAGGTATTTCGGGGTCCTAGACGGCGAACCAGAGGTCAAAGGGCTGTATCTGAAAAGACACGATACACCCCCATACTTCAAGAATGTGCAGAGGGAGATGATCGGTGCATTGGGCGAAAAGGGTGAGATCAACGAAGACGTGTTCAAGGTGGTCAAAAGGGCCATGATCGAACTCAGAGAAGAGAATGTATCATACGACGATCTAACGTTCACAAAAAAGTTCTCCGGTAAACGGGGTTTGAGTTATGGGAGGGCGGCTTATGAACGGTACCGGGATGCAGGTATAGAAGTCAAGCCGGGCCAGATGGTCAAATACGTGATAAAGGGTGCCGGTAAAAAGAGGGCTGAAGAGAGGGTGATCACGCCCTACGACGATGATGATCCATATGATAGGAAAGCCTACGAAACGTACCTATTCAGGGTGGCAGAGGAGATCACGTCTCCATTCGGTATATGGCGAGAGGATATAGAACGGATCGTTAAGAAAGTCAGTCCATAAGTGATAAGGAGTCGATCAGATCTAGATCTCTTGTAACAATTCCTGAAAGAGAGGATCCTGGGTTTATCCATGCCTGTACCGCCTCGTCCCGGTAATCATCGTCTGTCTTTCCACCCCATATCCCGAATAGTGTTACCTGTATTTCAGGTATCTTTATGGCTCCAAATGTTAGGGCAAGATCATGGAGCAGGTTAAGGATAACGTCGGATGATACCGTATGATGTCTTTCTATGGAGTGGGGTATCTCCAGCACAAAGTATGGTATCTCCGAATTCTCGGCATGATTGCCCATGTTCCTGTCTGCGGATATCAGAGCTGCGGCGATGTTCTTATCCCAGGAAAATTGTTCCAGTGACTCGACTATGCGTATGTCGTTCTTCTCCGCATCTTTCTTGGACGGATTACCTCGGATCCTGGCAGCGTTCAATCGACCACGCAGGTGATTCAACTCCTGTGTGGCGAACTTTGCCTTACGGGTCATCAGTTTTCCACGGTTTCGGAAGTTGAACCTTATATCCCCTATGTGGGTGTACATCCCCATCATCTTCAGATCCGATTCATTATATTTATCCCGTATTTGATGGTCGATCTCCGACTCTACGATGGAGCTTAGGAGAAAATCAAAATACTCTGCATGTACAGTACCAGTTCCTGTTTCTATAGGAAATCTTCTTGAAATGAATCTAAAGTAGGCAAGATTGGAATCTATGGATAGGAATATGGATCTGCTTGATAGGGTAGGGTCTATCTCTGTACGATACAGGTATCCGATCCATTCCTTGAACTCTTTCCAGTTATCAAAATGTATGAGTCCGGAGGATATAAGGCAGCTTTTGTAATCTGCGAACCCGGGTATATCGGATGAGTGGCAGTAATTCTCCAATTCATGCCCATGGTCGAAAGTGCTTTTACCGTACAATGAAACCAGGTAACCCTTATCTTTGAACTCGATATCCAGTATAATTTTGTGAAAGTAAGGTTCCTCGACGGTTATCTTATCCAATCCGTTCTCCTTGGCAGAGTTTATCAACAACATGATCTGTTCTTTAGTCAATGTGTGTTCCATGCTATCAGCCCTCCATAAGATCAACGAGTGAGATATGGTCATGGTCTAGTATGGGATATGGAACATCTATAGGGGTTTCAGAAGTGAAATAGAATACGTGTTGAAAAGAATCGTTGTAGCCGTCTATCAATATCTTGACGATAGTTTCTTTCCTTCCACCAGTTATATCCAGTGCTATAGTGTCCCTCTCGATCACAAAGTCATCCATCGCATCATCGATGGATATGCTATCTTCTATATCAGCGATCTTTATCTCTGCATCTCCACCGTGTGCGGATATGAGCTCACGAAGGTTGTCTGATAATCCCTCTATTTTATGACCGCTGTTCAGGATCAATACTACATCGGGTACATAGTTCCGTTCTCTGATCACACCCCATAGTGAATTCAGAGTCGACCAGGCATCACCTTGAGAGAAGCAAACGTATCTTTTCTTCATAATATTTCCTACCTATAATAAAGCCACCGGGGGGATTCGAACCCCCGACCTATGGTTTACGAAACCATCGCTCCACCATCTGAGCTACGGTGGCGATCATCTACGGGCCTGGAATGGACCTCG
>PUPH01000036.1 GCA_003553085.1 Thermoplasmata archaeon | reverse complement strand
GGTGGTAACTGTTGGTGCAGAGGTGAAGTGCCACGAGTGCGGTTACCAGGGCGGTATCGAATACGTGGACGACCCAGCTTTCCATTATAATATCCCCATAATCACATGTCCGGATTGCGGTAAACAACCCAAGTTGATCAAAGGTAAGGAAACAACCATCGTCGGTGTTAAAGCGATAAAGGAGGATCAAGATGGATAACGAACTCGATAGATTTAAACTCAGGAATGAAGACATCAGTAAAAAGGTGATCCGAGGGATAAAGGAAGCGGATGTAGATCTGAACATAATGCACGTATGTGGTACACACCAGGACACCCTTGTCAGATTCGGACTGGAAAGGATGCTAAACCGAGTCGGGATAAATATAATCCAGGGTCCGGGCTGTCCCGTGTGTGTGACCACACCGAGGGAGGTGGAGGAGATGATCGCACTTGCAGAAGAAGACGTCGTGATCACCGCCTTCGGAGATATGATGAAGGTCCCTGGTGAAAAGAGATCTCTGATGCATACTAAACAAGAGGGAGGCGACGTACGTGTGGTTTACAGCGTTGACGATGCAGTTGACATCGCTGAAAAAACTGAAAAAGCCGTTGTCTTCATGTCGGTAGGTTTCGAGACTACCACACCATCCACTGCAGCTGCCCTCGTAAAAGGGGTGCCGGATAACTTTTACATACTGGCCTGTAACCGGGTGATCCCTCCTGCCTTGGATGCCATACTACAGATGGGTGAATTGAACCTAGATGGCCTGATCGAACCGGGACACGTTAGCACCATAATCGGAACACATCCATACGAACCACTGTCTGAAAAGTACCATATACCTCAGGTGGTAGCCGGTTTTGAACCTCTGGATCTCCTTCTCGGAGTTTATATGATCGTACGCCAGGTGAGTGAAGGTAGAGCGGAGGTTGAGAATGAATATGATAGAGTGGTCAAACCCGAAGGAAACCTGAAGGCTCAGAAGGTGGTAGAAGAAGTATTCGAGCCCATGGACGTAGATTGGAGAGGTTTTCCCGTGATACCGGGTTCCGGTTTAAAACCAAGAGGAAGATACAAGGATCACGACGCTCGAGAAATGTTTTCCCATGTTTTGGAAGGATTGAAAGGAAAGAAGTTCGAGGAGCGCGAAGGTTGTTTGTGTGGAGAGGTACTCCGTGGTATAACCGACCCTGTGGATTGCAGACTGTTCGGTGAAGCGTGTACCCCCGGCAGTCCGGTGGGACCCTGTATGGTCAGCCAGGAGGGGAGCTGCAATATCGCTTTCAGGTATAAAGGCCGATAGTTTTTTATGTGTATTGATTTGATTGGCAGGAGAAGATGACTCCCGATATACAGGAAGAGATAGAAGCCATCGAAGAGGAGATACGTACAACTCCCTACAACAAAGCTACTCAGCAGCACATAGGCCGGTTAAAGGCTAAGCTGGCTAAGTTAAAAGAAAAGCAGGTCAAGCAGGGTAAAGGGACCAACAGTTCCGGAGGATATGCGATAAAAAAAGAAGGTGACGCCACCATCGGATTAATAGGATATCCTAGTGTGGGTAAAAGCACCCTGCTCAATGCACTGACCAACGCTAAAAGTCAGGTGGCGAATTACCATTTTACGACTCTAGATGTTATTCCCGGGATACTAGAGTACAACGAAGCCATATTCCAGATACTTGATCTTCCAGGGCTGGTAAAAGGAGCCGCCGCGGGTAAAGGTAGGGGAAAAGAGGTATTATCCGTCGCTAGAGTGATGGACCTACTGGTGTTGATAGGTGATGTTCATCGGGTCAATATAAAAGACATCGCCGACGAACTAGAACAGATGGGTATAAGATTGAATAAAAAGCCGCCGGATATCGTTATCAACAAGAAAGATAGAGGCGGTGTCGAGGTGGCCAGCACAGTCGAACTCACAAGGATAGATCCAGAGACCGTCAAATCCATCATGAGGGAGTATGGATATATCAATGCGACCATCGTTATAAGAACGAACATAGGCGTGGATGAATTGATCGACCATCTAGCGGGAAACAGGGTGTACATACCTGCCCTAGCCGTTATAAACAAGATCGACCAGGTGGGAAATGATCGGGTCCGGGAGATAAAAGAAGAACTGGACGAGTGGGAGCCTATATTCATCTCTGCAGAAGAAGAGATAGGGTTAGAAGAACTTAAAGAAGGCATGTTCGATGCTTTAGACTTGATAAGGGTGTATCTTAAACCACAAGGAGAGAAGGGAGACGATGAACCCATGATCATCAAGAGCGGTTCGACCGTCGAAGACGTCTGTAAAAAACTGCACAGCGATTTTGTCAAAAATTTCCGGTATGCCAGGATATGGGGACCGACCGCAAAGTTTCCTAAACAGAGGGTGGGCCCGGATCATGTTTTAGAGGAAGGAGACACTCTAAGAATAATCGTGGGATAGGTTTAAATCGTATGTTCTTTAGTATTGTATCAACATGAAACAGATCATCTCTAAGGCTATGAACTCTGGCATGGACTTCACCCGTAGGGGAGCATTGAAGTCATTTCTCACACGCATTGAAATAGATCCAGACGTTTATGACCAAGCATATATATCCATAAAGAACATGGCCTTTAAGAAGGATTTTTCAGAATTACCGTTCGATAATAGGGTCGTGATCCTGCCTCACTGTTTGAGGGATCGAGACGAATGTAAGGCTGAATTCACCGACAGAGGATACATATGTGCAAGATGTGGAGCATGTGATATCCAAGCTATCGCCGAGTATGCAGAAGATCTGGGGTACAAAGGAGTATATATCGTCCCCGGTGGAAGTATGGCCAAAAAGATAATGGAGGATCTGAAACCCAGGGGCGTCGTAGGTGTTGCCTGTTTTTTGGAGCTGGCTGAAAGTATGGAACTGGCGATGTTATACGATATCCATCCACAGGGTATCCCCCTTATCAGAGATGGATGTAAAGACACTCTAGTTGACATCGAAGAAGTAAAAGATATATTAAGTCAGAAACTTTAGGGTCACAGGTGTTCTTTTGTCCAGGATCAAAAGTTTTTTTACGGTAAGCAGGTGGAAGATACAGCTGGTATCCATAGCTACCGTATTACTCGGCCCACTTTACGCTGCCGATTCCATCTCTCAGCTCTACTCCATCGACCTGGTCTTCTTCGCACTATTCTTCTTTTCTACCGTCACCTTCTCTTGCAACATCAATTGTTACTACGACAGGAAGGTGGATTCCTTGAAAAAAATCGAGTTATCTCAAGCAGTTGAAGACCTCGGCATCAGAACACTCAGAGACACCATGTACATCGAGAGTTTTATTTCATTCACTCTGCTCGGCATCCTTTTCTTCCGAGGATACCCTATCGTATCGCTGTTAGGAATCATCGGATGGATCCTTGCTTACGCATACTCCGCACCACCCTTCCGTTTAAAATCACGCGGTTATCTGAGTCCCATACCCGTCAACATCGGTGTTTACGTACTTCCCATATTGGCCGGACATTACATCGTTTCATCCACCCCATCCTCAAGTTTTCTGGTCTTCCTAGCCGGTTATGCCATCCTTAATCTTGGTATAAACTTGGTAAATGTGGCCGAGGACCATGAGGTGGATAAGAGTTGTGGGATCGAGACCATCTCACACAAGATCGGCTTTGGAAATACTGTAGTCATGGCCGGTATGACCACTTTCACTGGAGCCGTGATGGTCATCGTCACCCTATATAGCCAGACCCATGGTGTATATTCCCTCCTCTTTTTCTCCATGATGGTCATGACCACTATGTTCACTTCTTATGATATATGGATCATCAGTTCAAAGGAAGATAAGGAAAAGTGGGCTCAAAATAAAGGCAGGAGGCTTCCACTATATTTCATAGGCACTAGATATCCTATGATACTATTGCTTCTGTTCTCGATACTATGATTTTTTTGGGTTGACTTAACAACTCATATCCTCCAAAAAAATTATTATAGATGTGTGCAGATAACATAGGTAGGTGAAATGAAATGAGAGTTAGATGGATGGGAAATTCCTGCGTCGATATCGTCGGTGAGGAGAGAGTCGTGATCGATCCACATCCTACCGTGGAACTACTGGGAAAGGCCGATAAGATATTGATAACCCACGAACACGACGATCATTTCGATCCTAACACCTTCGAACAGATATCAAAAGATGCCGAGGTGTATGCACCAAAACACACCCTAGAGAAATTTGACATCCAAGGAATACCAGTGGCACCCGGTGACGGATTCGATGACTTTGAAGTACTTCCGTGTAACTGCTGGAAGTCTGAGGAGAGTGTATCATACCTATACCAGGGTGTACTGCATACCGGTGACTCAGCAGAGTTCCCCGATGCCGATCTCGTGAAACTTGCGTTCACCGCTTGCTTTCCAGACAACTACGATGATTATCTTGAGGGACTTTCGAAGATAAAGCCTGGAATAGTGGTCCCTTTCCACTACGATCCAAAAGAGAAGATGGAAGAGGCCGAGGGACTCGTAAAGATCCTTGAAGATGAAGGATTGAGATGCAAAATACTGTCACCAGGGGAGGAGATAGTACTCTAACTCCTGTTCCTCGGTTTTCTGATCAATCGTCTGTAATACTCTGGTAATCTATCTTCTGTGTCGTTCAAAGCCAGACAGCCACAGAGTGGTTCCGGATAATCATCATGCATTCTTTTCCAGATTTCTCGGATATCCTCCTGATAGATGTTACCCCAGCTCTCACACAGCATATCACAAGGATATACATCCCCGCCGGCCGTTATATGCAGTCGATTGTATGCCGCGGTGCATCCCATGAATTCTTCACTATCCATGAACGGCCCCGATATGATCCTAGGATACCCTTTATTTTTTGTTGACTTCTTTTGTATGTTCAACAGATATTCACGTTCCCCTTCATCTAACAATCGATCCTCGTCCGCCAAGATGGGTTCGAATATAGCCACATCCGTTACACCCTGGTCCTTGACGAATCGAAGATATCTATCTAGATCCGGGATCATCTCGGAAGTAACAACAATCCAGCATCCTGTAAGCATACCTGTAGCTTTAACGTTCTTGATGGTTTCAAGACTATCTTTGTATGCACCCTCTCGGCCCATGAGTTCGTCGTTCTTTATTGCATCATAGTGCTCTAAACCCACCAAAACTCCTTGACATCCAGCATCTTGAAGTGACCTTGCACGAGCTCTATCTAAGGGTCCAGGGGTAGATACCAACGCAATGGCTGACCCATGTGCAGTCCTGATCAATCCTTCGAGATCGTCCCTCAGCAAGGGGTTACCGCCGGTGAAAAGGAATTGATAGGTCCCCATCTCTTTCAAGTGTTCGATGGTTTTCAGTAATGTGACATCAGATGCTGGTTCATAGTCACCTGGCGTGGTACAGTGCCAGCATTCGTTTTGACACCTTGTGGTCAAAGATATGTTCACTATCTCCGGTACCGGTTCACCTTTGGAAGCCTTCAGCTGTGCATCGAGGAACGTGTCGAAGGCCCTGGATGGAAACGGAGGCAGATAAATCGATAGTGTCTTCCCACCGGCAAAATCGACAACGTTATCCGGATCTCGCATGCTCAGGAAATACCTGAAGATAAAAAGTTTGAACCTCCATGGAAGCGCTCTGACTTTTTTGTTGAGCAGAAGTTTTAACAACTTCAAACCTCCAGGGTCAGATCCTTACCGTCTATCAGCGACCGGATAGTTGGATCCACTTCACCCATCTCTTCTCGTATCTCACCGAGTGTTCTGGTTCCATCGCATGATTCTAGCAATCTATGATTGAACTCGGTGGAATCAAGACTACATTCTCTGAACACGATCTTACCATCGATCACATCGTAAGAACCTAACAGACGAGGTCGATACTCATCCTTCAACTCCGGCACCTCAAAATAGGTGGCTTCCCCGGAGTAGTGTATTGGATAGAATGCAAAGATGGGAGCCTCCTTACCAAATTTTTTTCTATACACGTATCTGTAACTCTCCAAGCCCGCTGTGGTGCCCTCTCCCACTGCTTTAGCCAATGAAAAAGGTGGGCCCGATATATCACCTGCAGCGAACAGCCCATCCTTCACTTTACACCTTCTATCACTCTGGATGAAACCGTTATCATCTTTTTCACACTGGACTATATCGGAGGTCGGTGTTTTTAACATGTACGACTCGAAGTCGATGAGTATCCTGTCACCTGATATCTCCTCGTCCTCTGTTAAAACATACATCCCCTCTCTGTATCCCTTTATGTTCATACCATGATCCAGTACTTTCTTCACCTTCATGCGTCCTTGGTTGATCTTTTCGAACAAGCCAACGGTGTGCTCCATCTCTTCAGTACCTACGAACACTATGGTCTTGCCTTTTTCTTTTTCGCATAGTTCCTCGAAATAATCCTCCATGAATCTATACCCCTTCAGAGTCCCGAAGAGTCCAAGACCAAAGTATTCATTCTCGTTGCATGTCATCCTCATACCGGTAGCCACAACAACAGCCAGTGAACGGTATTCACGTTCATCGGTGATCACACGATATGTATCTCCTTCACGCTCTATTTTCTGCACCTTACCTTCGATGATCGGTATCGAGTAATCATCGATATCCTTCATCAGTTTGCCGATCAATTCACCTTTTTCATAACTCCATCCATCACCGGTCATGCGTACCTTGGTCCAGTCTGATAATCCACCGGGAGGATGGTTAGAGATCACCATAACGCTGGAAGTGAGCAGGTTGTACGTTCGCACCCGTCTAGCCCTTATGGCGGCTGAAAGTCCGGCAGGCCCTGCTCCGATGATTATCACATCGCTATCGTACATGTTCAAGCTATAATGTAGAGGACTTTATTATGTTTACCATCCAGTGCGGAAATCTTTTGAATGAAACTTCCTCACCACTTTCGAGGACCAATAAACCCTTATCCGGATCTATCTCCAGCATATCGCCTTCCTCCACCATCTCAAGTATCCCTTCCACTTCTATGGGCCAGATACCGTTATTGATACAGTTCCGGAACATGTATCTCGAGAAGCTCTCGACGATGACGCAGTCTATCCCTGCGAACTTCATGGCCCATGTTCCACTCTCCCTACCTGAACCCATACCGAAGTTCCTACCGGCTACTATGATATCATCTTTTTCTACCGTTTCATGGAAGCCCGGCTCGACACCTTCCATCAATCCCTTCACCACCCTATCCGGATCCAATGAAAAGTAAGTTCCAGGATGTATCTCGTCTAGAGTTATATCGTGACCGAAAACCCTCGCTCTACGTTTCATCGACACCACCCGGAAGACTGATCACACCATCTATGGCAGACTGTGCACACACCTTGCTGTTGGCTATGAACACTTCACCGGGCCCCATCCGACCGGGGTAATTTCGGTTCTGTGTTGTGATGCACCTTTCGCCTTCAGCCAATAATCCTTTATCTATTCCCGGGCAGGGGCCACAGCTTGGGTTCAAGATGACAGCTCCCGCTTTTATCAGAGGCCTTATGAGATCTTCTTTCAGCGCTTCGTTCAAGATCCTGTTGGAAGCAGGGGTAATCAGCAGCCTTATGTCTGGATGTACCTTTCTTCCTTTGAGCACTTCCACCGCGTCCCTGAGGTCGGATATCCTTCCGCTTGCGCATGATCCTATGAATACCTGGTCTATGGTTTTGCCTTCTATGGACGATACGGTCTTCACGTTGTATGGTTTATGCGGTACCGCGGCGAGGGGGTCATCTACCGAGATGGATATAACATCCACACATCGTTCCGGATCGCTGGTAGTATATGATCTATGTTGTTTGATACCGAACTCGGACAGATACTCGGAGGTGCATTCATCCGGTGGAAATAGGGCTGCTTTGGCTCCGGTCTCTGCCGCCATATTGCAGATCGTCAACCTGGCATCCATATCAAGTCCGGCTTCGTCGTTGAACTCCAAGGATCGATAATTACCGCGGTACTCTATCTCCCGAAGCATGGCCAATGCGATATCGGTCCCTGAACTCCCTTTCAAGATATCCACCCTTATGGTCTCAGGGACCTTGAACCACGTTTTCCCTGTTTTCAATATCTCAACGGTGTCGCTTGCACCGAATCCCACCCCAAAGGCACCTAACGCACCGTAGGTCGTCGAGTGACTGTCTATACCCGCTACGATCTCTCCCGGAAGTGACCTTCCTTCGCACATCAATTGGTGGCAGATACCTTGAAATTCTACGTGGTCGCTTATGCCCTTATCTTTAACGAACTCACGCAGTCTTTTCACGAATCCCGCTCTCTCCACGGTACTCGGTGGACAGAAGTGATCCACAACCGAAGTCACTCTATCCGGGTCCCAGATATCCTCATCTTCCATATCATCGAAGATAAGCGGAGCGTTCCCATCGTGGAGCATCACCCGATGCACTTCCGCTACCACATACTCTCCTTCTTCTCCACCGAGTATCCTTTCAGGTAAGGTGCTCATCCTTTCTTCCTCTCTTCTTTCACTATCTCCCAGAACTTCTCTTCAGGGAAGCCGAGCATGTTTTTGTTGTAATCCTCTACGATACTCAAGAACCTGTCTATCTTATCCTGCCGTTCTAGTGTCTTTTCCTCCTCTATCCGATCCAGGATACGATGGATAGCCGGATCCGATAGGGTTACCCCTTCCGTGTCCAGCAGCCTTTTCACACTGGTCGGGCCAGAGTGCTTACCGAGTACGAAATCACGTTCTCTGCCCACTTCATCCGGAGGGATGGGCTCGTATGAACCGGCGTGGGCTAGTATGCCTGAGACGTGGACTTCGCTTTCATGGCGGTATGAATTGTAACCACATATCGGTTTCTGAGGTGAAAGATATACACCAGATCTCCTCTCGACCATCTTGCAGAGTTCGTACAAGCGGGTAGTATCTATCCCGGTATCGATGCCCATCAACTTCTCTGCGATCATTATCACCTCTTCCATGGATGGGTTCCCCGAACTATCTCCTAAAGAATTCACCGTCAACGTGGGATATTCAACTCCGGCTCGTATAGCAGCGATGGTGTTGGCGACGGCTAGACCGAAGTCGTTGTGACAGTGTACTCCCCAACTCCCACCGATCTCGTCTATGAGCTTTGAGGTGAGGGAGAACATGGACCCAGGAGTTATAGAACTGGCTGTGTCACAGATTATGATACATCTCGCCCCTCTTTCGTTAACTTCTTTAAAAAGATGGGTCACGAAGTCGAGATCGGATCTAGTCGTGTCTTCGCTGATAAAATCGAACTGTATACCTCTCTCATTTACGTAGTCGATTGCATCTAGTACTTTATCTCTACAATCCTCTTCATCCATGTTCTGCTTGTGATACAGGTGGAATTTACTCGTTGTGTGGAACATGTACAGGTTTTCAACACCCAGCTCGATGGCGGTATCGATATCCTCCTCTTCACATCGCACGGTAGCGCCGACCTCGGCTTCTAAGCCGAGATCAACCAGTGCCTTGATAGCTTCTCTTTCGCCCTCCGACATCATGGGAAAACCGGCATCTATCACGGCCACCCCGATCTCATCCATCAGCTTGGAGAGCTCTATCTTATCATCCACATCGAAGATCACACCAGGACTTTGCTCCCCGCCCCTTAACGTTTCATCCCAGATGTAAACCCTCTCGGGAAGTCGGTCCTTGTCCATAAATACCGAGTTGTTGTCCGATATCAAACGATCCATCATTCTATCGACCATGCATCTAGCTTCCGTTATAAAACGGTTGCTCAAAAGGGCTGAGACGGGTAAATTATATATCTCTCTTAGTGTTGAATCTATCATATGAGCATCGAGATAATCAAAGAACAGGGCGACGAAGACATCGCAAAGGTTTACCTGGGTAGTTTCGGTAAGAACAGGGTGGTGGAATTCGTCGATTCTCTTGGTGGGGCACAGGACCGTAGGGATAAATGGGTGGTCATCGTGTCCAGTATGTTCGGATGCCCCATCGACTGTAAGTTCTGTGATGCTGGTAGAGAATTCATGGGTCCACTCTCCAAAGAAGAGATGATAGCTCAGGTAGATCACATAATCCGGAAACATTCACCATCCGGTAAGGTCGATTCTGATAAATTCAAAGTACAATTCGCCCGGATGGGAGAACCAGCTCTGAACGATGAAGTCATCGATGCGATAAAGGAGATACCCGAAAGATATGATCTTAAAACATACATGCCCTGTATCTCAACCGTGGCACCGGCGGGTAGAGACGATTGGTTCGAAGAGATACTCCGAATAAACCACGACATCTTAGGAGGAGATTTTCAGATGCAGTTCTCTCTCCATTCCACCGATGAAGGATATAGAGATCACCTCATACCTGCAAAGAAATGGAGCTTGGAAGAGATCGCTGATTATGGTGAAAGATTCTATGTAGGTGGTAGGAAAGTTACCCTGAACTTTGCCATAGGAGAATCTCCTATAGACGTTGATAGACTTAGAGACATATTTTCACCAGAATTCTTTGCAATCAAAGTCACTCCGCTAAATCCTACGTTGAACGCCGAAGAGAACGATCTAGTCAACGTATTCGATGAAGATACTGGTAACAGGCTACCCATAGTAAAAGAGATGCGGGAAGCCGGTTTCGATGTGTTCGTGAGTATAGGTGACCTTCGTGAAAACGAGATCAAAAGTAATTGTGGTCAGATACTGCAAACATACTTGAATAAAGAAACGATGGAGGTATGAAGAGTCACATGGTTGGTATCGACTATGTAGAAAAGGAAAACATCGCGGGCAAAACAAAAGGATGGATCGAATCACTTCCTATAAGGAAGCGGTGGTCGGTTGAGCCTTCCTTCTCCGATAGTGTGCTGTTGGTCATAGATATGCAGAACTATTTTATCAGAGAGGATTCACCAGCATTCCTTCCTGCTGGGCAGGTCATCTCAGAGAACATCAACGGACTGATAGATCTTTTTTCATCAGAGGGCGGTGAAGTGATATACACCCGACATGTGCAGGACGAAGGAGACGAAGGAGTGATGGGAGAATGGTGGGGAGATATAATCAGAGAAGGGGAGACAGCGGATATCTGGGACGGCATCGATGTAAAGGGAAAGGTCATCACCAAACCGAGGTACTCAGCATTCCACAGAACAGAGTTGGATGAACTGATCAAAGAAAAAGAAAATGTGTTCATCACGGGTGTACTTACTGACATATGTTGTGAAACCACTGCTCGACATGCTTACATCAAGGACTACCGGGTGTACTTCCTAGCGGATGCCACAGCCACCGTCTCCGAAGAAGTGCATATCTCTTCTCTTAAATCATTATGTCATGGTTTTGCGGAGGTATTGTCATGCAAAGAGACGAAGCAGACGTTGCTGTGATCGGGGGCGGTCCAGCAGGGGTCGCCGCTGCCTACCAGTGCAGACGGGAGGGCATCGATGATGTAATCATATTGGAAAAAGATAGTATCGGAGGTTTGATCAGATATGCCAATCGTATAGAAAACATACCCGGGTTCATCGAGGATGACGGGAGAAAGGTGGTCGATGAACTGAAACTCATCGTTGATAACGCGAACATCGATCATGTTAAGGTCGAGGTGAAAGGGATCTCATGTGATGACCGCTCTTTCATACTTTCCACGGACGATGAAAATGTCTCATGTGAACATGTCGTGGTCGCGACAGGCACAGAACCCAGGTCTTTGAACATACCCGGAGAGATACATCATCCTCCATGGTCAGGATATGATGGTGAAACAGTTTTCGTCATCGGCGGAGGCGATGCTGCATACGACTATGCGCTCAGGATACATCGGCTTGGTGGAGATGTCACCATCCTGCGTCGGAACGAGCCTAAAGCCGTTGCATCGCTGATAGAGCAGGTAAGATCCACCGATATAAGGGAGATCACAGGTGAAATAGTCACGTATGAGAAAAAACAAGAAGGTTATACCATCAACACCGTTGATGATGACTATGATTGTGATAAGATCGTTACAGCCATAGGCAGAGATCCGAATCTACCTGAGATCGGGTTCGACTTTGGAAAGGTTGCCTTACCCTCAGGAAAAACATCGGTGGAGGGCCTTTATATGATCGGGTCTCTGGTCCTGGATGAGTTCCGTCAGCTGCCTTTATGCTGGGGGATGGGTATAGCAGCGGGTATGGAGATAGGTAAATCATACCGTATCCAAACACATAGGCTAAAGCACAAATAATATACATCACATCGGCTATCTTCTTTTCATGGTAGAGAAATTATTGTGGGGCGAAATGACGAGGATCGAACTGGAAGAACTCAGTAACGATGTTGATACCGTACTGCTCCCGGTGGGCAGTATAGAACAGCACGGTCCACACCTACCTCTGGACACCGACTCCTATGATGCCATGTATATTTTAAAAGAGGCTGTTAAAAAATTGGATCCACCCTTACCGCCTATCCTACCTACTATTTCATATGGATTGAGCGAGCACCACATGGGATTCAAGGGCTCGATCAGCTTAAAACCAGACACACTCATGTCATTGGTCGTTGATATAGGTAGATCGGTAAAAAAACACGGGTTCAACAAGATGTTCATATACAACGCCCACGGAGGTAATACTAGTGTGCTCAAGGAAGCAGCGCTCAGATTGAAGTACGACCATGACCTCCATGTATTTATGGACAGCGGAGAATCCATGGAACCTGCAAAGAAAGAGTTGGTCAAGAGTAAAAACGATGTTCATGCAGGTGAGTACGAAACATCGACCAGCCTCGCCAATCGAGGAGATCTCGTTGACTCCGATAGGATAAGTAAGCCGGATTTGAAGTTTCCACACCAGACCATGGAATTTGATAACAAGCCGCCCCTCTTCTTCACGTGGTACACTCATGAATTGACGGATACTGGCGCTATAGGTGATCCAACAAAAGCGACAGTTGAGAAAGGAGAGAAACTTTGGGATAGCGGTATAGATATCCTGGCTGAAAGGATAGCCTTGGTAAAAGAACTTTGAACAGAAATAGTTTTTTACAACCACACATTGTACACACTCGATGTGGGAAACTATCGCACTGGGGATCATCGCTTACATACCCGCCCTGATCGCCAATTCACTGGCGGTTGTATTCGGGGGCGGAAAACCCATGGACTTCGGTGTCGAGATAAATAACAAACGGTTGTTGGGCGACGGGAAGACCTGGAGAGGGTTTTTTGGCGGTGGAATCAGTGCTGGTATACTGGGTGTCCTTCTCGATCTTACTCCTATGTCGTTATATCCCTCTTACTTATTGATACCTTTTGCACTATCATTTGGATCCATGACCGGGGACGTACTGGGTAGCCTGATCAAACGCAGATCCGGGTGGAAGAGGGGGGAGAACGTACCCATACTCGACCAGTACGACTTCGTATTTGGTTCTCTGTTGTTCTCCATGATCGCTTTACCATCTTGGACTATGGAAACATATTTCAAGGGGGTAGGGCTCTACACATTGTTGATATTATTGATAGCGGTTCCAGCCCTACATAGGGCGGTGAACGTGATAGGATATAAACTAGGATTGAAAAACGAACCATGGTGATATAGATGAAATTGAAGTATATGTTGGAAGAATGCGGCGCTGTCAGATACGGTGATTTTACCTTAACATCAGGTAAAAAAAGTAAGTATTATGTAGATATAAAGATGGCCAGTACCAGACCGGAGATCCTTAAAGTCATCGCTGAGGAGATGGCTAATTACGTTGATGAAGATAAGATCGCGGGTATGGAGTTGGGCGCGGTACCGCTGGCTACAGCCCTTGCTTTAGAGACCGATAAACCGTTCCTTATGATACGAAAGAAAACCAAATCCCATGGAACATCAAGCAGGATCGAGGGCGATATAAAAGAAGGCGACACTGTAGTTGTAGTGGAGGACGTAGTAACGACAGGTGGGTCATCCGTCGAAACCGTCCAGGTCCTTAGGGAAGCGGGTGCGATAGTAGATAAAGTGATCGTGGTCGTAGATAGAGAAGAAGGTGCTGAGAAGAACCTAGCAGCGGAGGATGTTGAACTGATATCTCTGGTGGATGCAAGTGATCTACTCAGGTGATCTAGGTGAACTCCTTGTTGGTGAATAGGTAGGTTCCGATAGCAAGTAATGATATCCATACGACGATCAAGACGATTATAGACATGCCAAAACTCGTACCTACATAGTTCGATATCTCACCGTGTTCGATAAGATCGGAGCCGATACTCCTTATGAAGTGATTTACTGTAAAATGACCGATCCTACCAGGGAGCATGATTACAAAACCCTCCCATATAAATAGATAAAACAACCCAAAATAGATGGGTCTTTTCAACATCACACTTATAGTGATGAAGAATGCACAGTAAACTACTACCGATATCAACACCAACCATAATATTGATACCAAATAATCAGTCCTAGTCCACGTTAAACCCGCAGGATAAAAATATCCCATGTATGCAAACATTGTTGTGAACAGCATGATGAAACTAACAGCGACGATAAGAGAAAAGTAATATGTTAAAAATATCACACCTTTATGTAAGGGTGCGGTCAAAACGTTTATTATACTGCGGTCTTCGACATCATTTTTGATCAAACTAGTACTGTAAACCATGGATATCAATATATTGAAAAATGATAGTATCAGTGCATCCAGCATGTCTATCCCTGTGGCTAGCGACCCATCATCTGTAGAACCATAATACATAACAAATACTAGAAATGTTGTTATCAGAATAGGCATTATGATTTTTTTACTAAATATTATCTTACGTATGAGATGTGTTCCCAAAGCAATAACCGATGTTCTGTCGGAACTCAGATCAATCACCCACCATGTATTTGAAAATCGATTCAAGATCGTCATCTCTACTGTACATCTTTTTAATATCGTAATCTTTATCTAATATTATGTCTGTGATATTCTCAAAGAATAGATCGGGTTCACTTACTTTTACTACTAACTGATCTTCATAGATCGTATCGAAATCGATAGAAGTGACCCAAGGATAGTCCATCAGATCTTTTGCCATATCACGTATATCATCACTCTGAATCACTATATTGTGTGGAAATTCGTCTAGTAAAGAGCGGATCTCCGAGATGGTTCCACTGGCTATCGAACGTCCTCGGTGCAAAAGCACTACTTGATCTGTCAACCTTTCTATGTCGTAAAGCACATGTGAACTTATTATTATGTCCTTACCTTCTTCACATAATCTTTCGATTATCCCAAAGATGATCTTTCTAACTTTAGGATCGGTACCGGCTAGTGGTTCATCTAGAACTAACATGTCTGGCTCGTGGATCAAAGCACAGCTTATCTTGAGTCTTTGTTTCATCCCCTTGCTGTATCCTTTTATGGGTCTATCAAGATAGGGGATCATCCCGACAAGATGCGAAATATTTTCCATCCTTTCTTGTAGATACCATCCTTCAAGACCTCGTAATCCACCTGTGAGTTCAAGGAAGTCCGATCCAGTCATATCTTCAGGTAGATAATCGTGATCTGGAAGATAACCGATCTCCTTCATCAATCTATGATCTGTTCGGGGATCTCTACCACGAACCGAAATCGAACCTTTATTTGGTTTGATCAAACCCAACATCAGCTTAAACAGTGTACTTTTACCAGCACCGTTTGGCCCCACGACTCCGGTGATACCGCTTTTTATCTCCAGATCGAGAGAATTCAGTGCTATAACATCACCATACCATTTGGATAAATTATTTGCTTCTACAATATTCATCATGCCCCCTCCCCTTCGTTAATTATCTTCAATATCGTGATGATGACTGGAGGTACGGTATATAAAAACAGCGTGATAACATATAGTCTACCATCTATGTCTAGTGGAAGACCATAACCGAATATCACTTCAAAGGAGTAATGTAAAACATTCATTGGATTGACCAGTTTCCATTGTGGTGAAAAGGTCGAAAAGAACTCACCTACAATGGTCAATGAAGATAAAGTCATGAAGGTACCTATACCTGCATAAAGCTTCTTCTTGGTCAAAGAAGATAGCATCATACCGTAAGGGATAAAGAACATAGATGCGAAAATCCCTGCAACTACTGTCATCATCAGGACCCGTAAACCATCGCCGTAATATGGGCTGGTCTGCGTGGCCATTATCATCAAAGAGATAACCACAGGTGGTAGTAAGCAGAAAAAACTCATCACGGAAAAGGCACCTGAGAATTTTGCTATCAGGTATTCCGTTATCCCGATGGGACGAGAAAAATATACTACAAAAGACCTGTTCCTTAGATCTTCGGATATCAGATTTGATGTGACTCCGGAGACCAGCAAAAATGTGAATATTGCGAATATGCCACTTGTCAGATAGGTCCACCCAAATAAGCTCTCTCTTATCAACATCCATGCACTAAGGCGTGGATGTGGTGTCATCACTAGTACAACACCAGGAAATGCATGGACCAGAACTATCCCCGTTACGAATATGGCTACTATACCCTTGGATGTGAACGATGAATAAATCACTCGTATGATCATGGCAGATAATCTGGTGAGGTATCTGGTCTTTCCACCGGACCATTCTTTGTACTTTATAGAACGCATAGGCAAGCTATGTACCCCCTTTGAACGTCATGAAAAATACTTCTTCCAATGTTCTAGAGTGCGGAGTGTAAGTCCTTACTTGTAGGTTATGATCTTTGGCTAATTGGAGTAGTTCTCTACTGGTCCTCTCCCACCGCACCAGCATGCACAATTCATCAGCAATGATCTTTGATCGATAAATATCGGTCAAGTCTTTGATCCCCTTTTTAAAGGATAAAAGATCATCTTCATCACCTAGGACTTTTAGTTCGATGGTTTCATCTTCATCACCTAATACATCCTTGATGGGGCCTGTTTTGAGAGATTTGCCCTCATCTATGATGACTATATTATCCGCGATACGCTCAACCTCGTGTAATACGTGAGAACAAAAAAGTATAGTCTTACCCGAACCTCCTATCTCTGATATGAGGTTCAACATATCTACCCTGCCATCTGGGTCCAT
>PUPH01000152.1 GCA_003553085.1 Thermoplasmata archaeon | reverse complement strand
CTGTAAGAAGGATGTCGTCCACGTTCCATCCGGTGAAACCGACTGAGAACGCGTTTCCCACATAGGTCCACGAGACATAGAGAGTTTCAGAGCCTACGTTCTCAGTGAAATCCAAAGTAAGCGTTTCAGGGCCAACATCGCTGCCCGGAGTCAATGTCCAGAGTGTATCCCAACTTTCCGCATCACTGGATGTTTCCACTCGTATGGTCTGGCCGCTGCCAGCGTCGTAGTGATGTTTGAACGATAACTCCAATTCATCGAAGCCCGTCGAATCTATCGGTGGAGTAAAACATCTGAATGTACCATCACCACTGGGGCTGTAGTAAAACTGCAGTTCGGGGGCGGTCCCACCAGCTCTGGCATTGTCACTAACACGCCAATTGGTCGTATCACGAGTCCACCCCTCCGGGATCTCTCCAGAAGATACCGCTGTAAAGTCCTCCTGGAACAATTCTTGGGTACCACCGGCACCATAATGCTCTACCGTTAGACCTTCAGGAGGTGCAGGTGGCGTACCAACTATCTCAAAGTAACCTTGGCTTATATCTTGGCCTGTACGTCCTTGGATATCCCTTGCCCTTGCTCTTACTAGACATTCATGTGACATGTCGTTGGGCACGACCCATGAATAGATACCGGTGTCATCCTTTTCGGATACTATAGAAATCCAAGAGTCGCCTCCGTTTGAGCTGTACCAGAGATCGATACTAGCAACTGGATCATCACCTTGCATCGTAGTCCAAGTGATATCCTCGGTGGTACCTGCAGCGAAGGTTTCTCCTCCTTTAGGTCTGGTCAATGTGATCTCAGGTGGTTCTCCTGGGACTTCACCTTCCTCTACATGTATGATTTCGTGATGGTGATTGTTCTCCATCTTTTCATCTGGTGGATATATCAGCTCTATCTCCAGGGTGTAGTTTCCAGATCCCGGTAATGTAGGCGAAAAACTGGTCGTTTTATGTTCTCCAGATGCTATGTAGTCCATCCTTTGGGTATTATCGTAATATTCGTCGTAAACTATCGGCGTAAAAGACTCTATCCTCACCTCGTCGATGAACCATCCTGGATATCTCCAAGAACCATCAGAATTGGCTAGATACCTTATGACGACCTCCTCTCCGGAATAATCTGTTATGTTAAAACTAGACTTTATCCACGAGCCAGATTGTGCAGCATAACATGGTATACCTCCACCCCATGGATTTCCAGAACTAGTTACATCGGGATAGCCCCCGACAGGTGCTATAGGATCCCAGCTGGAACCTCCGTCGGTGGATATCACCACCCGTCCGGCATCATCCCCAAGATCGCTTCCATAGCCGCCATTGAAGTCATACCAATGATAGAATTCGAGAACATGGTACTCATCGGCAGGTAGTTCTACAGCAGGCATCTCCAGGAAAGAATCTTGATCCCTCGGCTGACTTTCATCGAGTCCTGTAGCCCACACATCGGTACCGCTGCGAGGTGTTGTTTGCTCAGGCCAACCCCATTCCCAGTTATCGTTGGTCCCTCCGTGAGAGAAGCCAGAATCACTGTCAGAGAAGTTGGTATGGTAAAGAGTATATTCTCCACCTTCCCCCTGGGATATCAACACGTTAACATCCACATCCGAGGCATCACTGGTACCGAAATTTCTTACCGTAACATCAACCGAACCACTGGTAGATGGGAAGTACCACTGCACGTTTTCCACCCCTACATCATGTTCTATGCGCTCAAGGTCTATGTCGACTTCTGTATCCTCACCACCTATCACACCCACATCGTAAACCCATGTATCTCTGTATGAATCAGCAGTAGATCTTATATCGTAATCACCCTCACGCAAATCGAACAAGAGGGTTTCGCCTGTATCCTCAGCCACCTGTATCTTAGTACCGTTCTGATAGACGAATACATCTGCCTCCAATGGTGAATCATTCTCGTCGAAATTATTGACGGTCAACGTTCCAGGAGCGGAACTTTCGAAAACAATATCGGTATCCGGATCTCCCAATAGGTTGTACTGTGGAGTTCTATGTTGTGCTATAAGTGCTAATTCACCGAATTTTATAACCCCGTCTTCAAGGCCGTCCAGAAGATCTGTAGTTAGTTCGCTGTTCATACCTGAAGTCATGAACCTACATGCACCTAGAAAACCAACGCCGCCGTTCCTATTCAGTACCCACTGTTCACCTATATTTCTGTAACTACCATCGCCTATTATACCCCATGGATCTCCAAAACTCGTATGTTTTGTACAATTGTAAAGGTGTCCGGTGCTGCAGGCTATGCTGAGCATCAAACCTTGCCTCGAATCAGGATATCTATCCGGGTACTCAAGACCTCTTTCGTAGTAATCCTTGGTGGTATAGTCTCCACCCTGCCATAGGTATGGTCCTCCGTGACCACGGTAGAAATACAGTGAATGCCCGTCTTCAAAGAACTGCTGTGTTACATCGTCGTAAACCGCGGAACCCCCTCTCAGGTAGGATACGTTATATTCAGGATATATATCTTCTAATCTATCTGATACGTAATCCATATCTGATTCAAAGGTCCCCCATACTCGTATATCTTCCGTCCACTCGCCCCACGTGTTGGTGTAGGTTATGGTCCTATCTGTCAACCATCCTATCTCGGTCTCGTTGTAAACCGGCCATCTGCCGACCATGTTTTGGAATGTGTCGCTGTTTCCATCTAGATCCCAGTACTCGTGATCCCTCCACATCCGCCAAGTCACGTCATACATCAGATCGTCAACATACCCTGCGAATGCAGGACTCAAGTACTTTGCCGCACCTACAAGCAGTGTATAGAACTCCTCCGGCTCCCCCTGGCTCTCCCACACATCCACTACCTCACCGTGTATGTAGTCGAAGTTAACGTTACCTTCCTCTATGCTCAGTTCCCAATCACTACTTTGGATATAGGGATAGCCTTCAACAGTGATGGTCTTCACGTTCCTACCCTGTGCCTCCTTGAAATCCGCGAAAGGCTGTATGGCATCCTCCCATTCGGATTTTGCAAGAACGATAAGGTAGTCAACGGTGTCTTGCTCTATGTCCTCTTCCGCATCTAAAAAAAAAGAAGAGGGATCATCTTGAATGATAGTACCCATGGCAAGAGACGACAGGATGAGAAGTGCCGTCACCACCACGGCAGCTATGTGCCCTTTCATGAGTAGCTCACCACCCAATCTATCGTTGATCCTGAGGGGTTGTGTATCCAATAACCTTTACCGGGCTCGAATATGAATGAACTGGTGTCGTATCCATACGCTATGTTGTATTCTTCTGCAGTATCGAAATAACCGATCCTGTCCACAACTTCTGGAAGTTGATGATTTCCAGTCGCCTCACCAGGAACACCGATCATATTCCAGCCTGGTCGAAGTGATATCGTAGTAGATACTGGTACATGGCCTTCTACGGTCAGCGTGTCCGTTCCCGTCATCTGGATCCATATCCCCATCCTGTTGTCCCAAGACTCCAAGTTGTTGAATCGCTCAGACCTTCCTGGCACATAGGAGATCCACCTTTCATCTCCTGGATCATAGTACATCACTTTGTTGTAGGATCCAGAGATCCCATTCTCAGGGTCTTCAAGGATAGTGTTGAGTGAGGAGTCTACAGGTATCAGATTGAAGGATACGAAGTTCCATCCGTCGGAAGACGGATCCGCATGCAACTGAATCTCGAAGGTATCTAGATCACCAGGTTCCGGAACAGCGTTATTGTTCTGTTCTTCCATCCCGTTGATCCCCTCTGAACGTACTAAGTACCACCAAATTATCTCATCAGCCGTACCTTTATCCTCGTCTAGGTACGTGTACTGGTCGGAACCATCGGCGTCGACGCTGTCCACGAGTGAATAATCCCCACTCTGCTCCTCAGACCTGTATATGTTGTAGTGACTCACATCCTCCGGGTCATCAGGGCTTGCATCCCATGTGAGCAGATTGTGCTCATCGCCATCCCCACCTTCTCCTGTAAGAAGGATGTCGTCCACGTTCCATCCGGTGAAACCGACTGAGAACGCGTTTCCCACATAGGTCCACGAGACATAGAGAGTTTCAGAGCCTACGTTCT
>PUPH01000026.1 GCA_003553085.1 Thermoplasmata archaeon | reverse complement strand
GGAGTGGTCGACGATAATTACGTGCTTCAGAACACGATGACACCCAAAGACGGACACTACTCTCTGATGATAGAAGAGTTCGAGTACTCTGAAGACTTCTTCGATACTTTTGCACTTTATACCATCGATCATCAGGAGGGATACGAAGTCGGTACAACTCCCGACGGTGAGTATCTCACCTACAAAGATCCGCAGCCCCCAATCTCTGCATACGATTCTCAAGGTGAGGACGTATTGGAGAACATAAGTGACCCGGATAATGAATCTCTACAGATGGAAGAAGGCTCCGTGGTCACTATCAATTTCGGAGAAATCGGTAACGCCCGCTGGCGGCATCAGAAACTGATCGTAAGTAGTTATGGTTTTGAGTCTTACACAGAGCCCTCAACCGATGCGGGAATACAATCAGTTCCCGATTGGGGTGGTTGGCCACCATACTACAAAACATCCCTTTACGTTAGTTTAAGAGTCGATGGCGGCGAATTGACCAATGTTACAGTCCTACATCCACGCAACCATCCCTCGGCGATCGTTGTACCCTTGGAAGATGCGCTTCAGGAGTTCATACCGGGCGGACTAGGAGAACTGGAGGTGAAGATACTCAGCACCAGAGACCACTACCTTGACTTCGTCGGGATCGATAACTCAACACCCGGTCCTGTGATGGTACAGGAGGCTTCACTCGTCAGCGCCATGTTGAACGGAGAAGAGGATGTTACCGACATCCTGCTGGAAGGTGACGGTGATATGGTGACTATCGTACCCGGCGAGCACATAATACTCACCTTCGAGATACCGGATCAAAATCCGGCGCCGATATTTGCGGTTAGGGACTACATGCTGTTCTCCAGAGGATACTATCAGCTGTATGAGGGGGATAACCTATAATTTGGTTATAATATCCCCCTCTCTGAGTGATCCTGATCATATATTGGTCGGGAGCCTGATCCTATACTATAGTGAATGATGAATCCATATAGGAAAAATGGTATGATGCAAAGAGTGATTAGAATGTTAAGACACATTGATAGTTGGTAGCCGATTAGAAGATCAAAAGTATATCTAAAGTTTAGAACATAGCAATACATCACAATAGGAATATATGAACTATAGTGGAAGACATAACATATTTGCAATTCGTTATGTCCTCCACTGCTAGTCAAAGACACAAAAACATTCATCAAAAGTTGTGTCTTTGACTATAAATCATATTGGAGTGTTAAACAGATACTAGTTAAAAAAATTGACTTGAAAGCAAATTCATCGGTTTTCTTGCAAAATGATTTGTATAAATTCATACCCGCGATCGTACCAGAGTTAATAGACTAAAGTCCAAGTGGGCAATGTAGATCATCGTATACTTTAACCGTAACTTATTTATCATCATAGACATAATATACAGGTAGATGGAAATGATCCGTAAGCATGTTTATTTCTCTGGTAAAGTGCAGGGCGTCTACTTCAGGTATAATACCAAGAAGAAGGCTGAAAAAGAAGGCGTGAATGGCTGGGTGAAAAACCTACAAGACGGACGGGTCGAAGCGATCTTCGAAGGTCCTAAAGATAGGGTCAGCGAGGTCGTTAGATGGTGTAAAGAAGAACAACCTCACGCAGTGGTCGGGGATGTAGAAGTACATGAGGAGGAATACCAAGGTGAGTTCGAGTCTTTCCGCATAAAACACTTATAAAAAAAAGGAAGAGGTTTCAGGAGACCTTTAGGTCTCCTCCACCGACTTTACCCTTCAGTTCTATCTCGATCTCCAGTTCCTTTTCGCCGTAGCCCTCGTATTCGATCTCGAGTTCGATGGGCTCTCTGAACTTGAATGGGATCTCCCACTCATCGGTTTTTACCGTGATCTCGTCGCCTTTTTTCATCTGTTCGCCCAGTGCGATCAAGAAATCCGCCACCTGTTCTTTACTTAGGTGTGTTTCCCATTCCATGTTTCCTTCTGTTATCACACGTCGGGTGCCTTCTTTTTCAGTTGGTATTTCTGCCATCTTTTATCACCGAAAGGACCAAATACATGTATACATATAAACTTTCTTAGTAATTTTATACGTGATAACCATGGATCCACTGGAAATATTAGGTTCGAAGTCCCGGTTGCAGATACTCCGTGCCCTCTCTAAGAGGGATCTGTACGTATCTGAGATCATGGAGATAGCCCGTATGGACGGTAAGACATGTAAACACCATCTGGATCGTCTGGAACGAGCAGGATTGATATCCTCCCGTATGGAAGGTCGTAGAAAATACTATTCGTTAAAAAAAGAGGTGTTACTTCACATCGCTCCATCACCCAACCGCAGGTACGAAGTTCACTTCACAGATATATGACCTCGAACACCGACACAGGAGGCACACCTTAAACTTATATAGTAATACAAGATAATACCTCCGATGACAACCGGAGATATAGTTGGAGTACTTTCTGTATATCTGTATGTTATCCTACTCATATTGATCTCTGAAAAGTTTCTCAAGAAGTACCCTGTTGTAGGAAGAAAATTCCTTCATCTGATGGTGGGAAATATCATCTTCATACTCCCTATCTTCGACAACCGTTGGGTGATGGTTTTATTAGCGGCGGCACCGTTCATCTTTTTGACATTCCTAATCAGTCCTTATTCACCTTTGAAGATCAAAAGTGGTACGTCCATCGCCGGTCACAGGTTGGGTTTGGTATATTACGCCATCTCGTGGACGGTCCTCGCGCTACTGTTCTTCCATCGTATGGAGGTGATAGCGGTGGGGATAATCGCCATGTCCTATGGAGATGCAATAGCCTCGCTGGTGGGTCAGAGGTGGGGTAAAAGGCAATACAACATCACCGGTGATCTAAAGAGCGTAGAGGGCTCCGCAGCCATGTTCGCATCAACATTGATCGCAATGATACTGTTTCTGCCCTACTATGGATCCTATCCGTCCATGTACTGGATCATACTGCCCATGACCGCTGTATTGGCCACCTTTGCTGAAGGTCTAGTTCCCAAAGGCTTAGACAATATTTCTGCATCTTTAGTTGCGGCAATATTTTATTATATGATGGTCTATGTGGTGATGTTATAATGCGGTTCATAGTTATCGATGGGTTGGATGCTGCCGGGAAGGACACCCATGCCCAGATGATCAAAGACCGATACGAGGATATGGGTGAAGATGTTATCTTAAGGTCTCATCCCTCATGCGATAATCCCTATGGGTACAGAGCCAAAGAGGCACTCCTTGGATGTGGAAAAAAGGATAAGATAAAAGCATCATCTTTTTATGCGCTGGATGTGATCCGATCGGTGAAGAAATATTATGGTAATGCGGACACATTGATCTTCGTCAGATATCTCTGTGGTGTGGCTTATCTGCCCAAACCCATTGACAAGTGTTTCTATGATGTTTTTAAAACCGTACTCCCCACTACGGATTATAAGTTCTTTTTGGACGTACATCCCCGAGAGTCAATGAAACGTATAGATTGCAGGGATGAAGTCGAGATGTTTGAGAACCTGCATTCTCTACGAAAGGTTCGAAACAAAGCCCTCAGACTCGTTAAGGATTGGTTCATAATTGACACGAATCAACCCATATACCAGGCCCAGAACGATATAAACACAGTCCTCGATGTGCTGGATGATGGGGCAAAACCCGATCCTAGAAAGATATCTAAAACACACAGCTTAAAAAGCAGCACCAGCTCTTACAGACGGTGATCTTCAGTAGATAGACCCTTCATTGAAATCGAAATTTTCCAAAGTATTCTTTAATCCATTCCTTTTACAGTGATCATGGATCCTTTCCCATGGGAGGAATCCCCATTGACCAACATCCCATCCTGGTATACCGCTCAGTTCTCCGTCCCTTAGGACCTTCGTCATGAAATCATCCACCTCAGCTTCACCGTCCGGTACGATGTTCAGGAAGATCGCCTTTTGAGCGTATTCATCGACCATCCTTACAATTTTCTGCGACCTTATGGACGAGAGTTTGTACGAACATTCTTGGTCAGGGTGCTGCTCGGTCGTCCTCAGATCCCTGATAAATCTGGTCTTATGATAAAGTCTGACGAATGGATTTTTACTTT
>PUPH01000091.1 GCA_003553085.1 Thermoplasmata archaeon | reverse complement strand
CGTCATATCCCCCTAAACCTTTTACTCAGGTTATCCGATTCGGGTTCTATGAATATCGAAAGCATATCTGATTACAAATTCCTATCGAACCCTAATTTTTCTCCGGACGGAGAGCACCTCTGCTTTGCACATCACGAGATGGATGTTGAGAACAACGAGTACATCTCTACACTCTGGATCATGGACTCGAAGCGGCACAAGAAATACAAGCTGACCAACAGCGGTAAAGACAGCAGTTATGTCTGGCTGAACGATGAAGAGATACTGTTCACCTCCGGTAGGGACATGGGCGTTAAGAAGGAAGATGAAGAGGAGGAAGAAAAGGACAAGACCAAATTCTTCAAGATCAATATACACGGTGGTGAGGCCGAGCATCTTTTTACGTTGGACAAAAAAGTGAGCGGGATGGATATCTCTGATCTCGGGGTCGTGATCTCCGTATGGGAGAAGGTCCATGAAAAAGAAGAAGATAAAAAGGAATTGAAGGAAGGGAAGGACTACCACGAACTCGACGAGATCCCTTTCTGGTCCAACGAAGAAGGGTTTTCCAACAAAAAAAGGAATCATCTCTACCTGCTTGACCTTGAAAGTCAGGACATGAAGATGCTGGTGGGTGAATACAAGTCCGTGCAGGACTTCCACGTAGAGGAGGATAAGATAAGTATAGTGCTGAGTGAGTATGAAGACAAGTACCAGGTTGAGAATTTCCTGTATATGTACGACCTTGGGGAAGACAGTTTGAAGATGCTGGTGGAAGATGTTCTTGAGATCGGTGTCTCCCGGTTCTTCAACGGAAACATACTGTTCGCGGCAACGGATATGGAAAGGATGGGTATGAACACCAACATGGACTTCTATCTATACGATCTGGAGAAGGGGGAACATAGACGACTCACAGACATGGATCGATCCTTGGCTAACTCTTTATTGACCGACATACAGTACGGTGGTGGGGAGGTATTCAGAGTGCACGATGGTGAACTGTACTTCTTGATCACCGAAGATTACAGCGTGAACCTTTACAAGTTCACCGAGGAGCACGAGATAGTACCCGTACTCCAGGAGGAAGGTTCCATAGACTGCTTCGACGTACATGATGAAGATGTGATATACATCGGTCTAAGAGGACTCCGTCCACAGGAGCTTTACGACATGGACGGGAGGATAACCGATTTCAACGACCTGGACTTCGAATTGTCACAACCGGAATACTTTCAGGTAGAGTCGGAAGGTAGAAAGATAGATTCTTGGGTGATGAAACCCGTGGGCTATGAGAAGGGGAAGAGATATCCTACCATACTCGAGATACACGGATGCCCTAAGTGCGTTTACGGCACCATACACTTCAACGAGATGCAGCTGCTGGTGAACAATGGGTATGCGGTGGTGTTCAGCAATCCTTCAGGCAGCTCGGGTAAGGGCGATGAGTTCGCAGATATCAGAGGTGTGTACGGAGGACCGGATTACGAAGACCTAATGAACGTCATGGATGCCGCTATAGAAAGGTATGACTTCATCGATGAAGACAGATTGGGAGTTGCCGGAGGTTCTTACGGCGGATTCATGACCAACTGGGTCATCGGGCACACCGACCGATTCGCCGCTGCCGTGTCTTTCAGAAGTATAGCCAACTGGATCTCTAAATTTGGGACCACAGATATCGGTTACTATTTTGTTGAAGACCAGCAGGGAGCTGATCCATGGTCGGATCACGAGCAGCTTTGGGACAGATCACCCATGAAATACGCCAATAAGGTGAAGACTCCCACCCTGTTCATACAATCCAGGAAGGACTACAGATGCTGGGAAGTCGAGGCCATACAGATGTTCACTTCTCTGAAGTATCACGGTATCGACTCGAAGCTCGTGCTGTTCGAGGATGAGAACCACGGTCTTTCGAGAGAGGGTAAACCGAAGCAGAGGATGAAGCGTCTGGAGTTCACTCTGAACTGGTTCGACGAGTATCTAAAGACTGAGTGAACAGCATAGTGTCGATGCTCCTTAAAATCTAAGCCTCCGTAGTGCGCCTATCTCCACCATCTTCTTGACGGTCGCGGCAGGTCTTCCGGTCAGGATTTTTCCTTCGAACACTACGATTCCATCTTTCCGTCCCAGACCGATGATCATGGGAGCCTTTTGCGTGCTGTATTTCAAGGTACCCTTGCCTTCCATCTCCCTTATCAGATCTTTGAATATGAACTTCCCGTGAACGTCGGCGTTATGCCCTGTCTTCTCCTCGTTCAAAGAAGTTATATCTCCACCTACGTAGATGTCTTCATGGTGTTTCAGTTTAAGATCCGAATTCACATCCAGTCCCCATGGTTCCGAGAATATATCATGGTCGAACCCACTAAGAAGTTCTCTATTGAAACCGAGGCCTCCTGCCCATACGGCCATATCCGCGTCTATCATTTTCCCTTTATCCGTAAGGAACACATCTCTGTTCTCCACCACTTTGTCGTTGAAAATGATCTCAACGCCCCTACTATGGAGGAACCGTTCAGCATGTTCCGAGGCATCCATGGGAGTCCTCTCTAAAAGTCGTTGATGAGGGTGAACGAGGGTGATCCTTTTTTCTAACTGATCTGCGATCTCTGCGGCCACCTCCACACCGATCAAACCTCCTCCGATGATCAAGACATGGTCCGAGTCATGGAGTGCTTTCCTTGTCCTGAGAGTGTTCTCTACATCGTCTACAGTGTACACGTTGTTTTTATTATCCAATCGGACGGGATATTCAGCTCCGAAACAGAGGACACATCTATCATAAGATATCCTTCCTTTATCCGTTACAATGGCTTCAGGAGTTATCCTTTTCACCTCTCGACGGATGAACTCTACTCCGGTCAAGAAGGAATCGTATCTCAGAGAGATCTTTCCACTTATAGAAGGGTCGGATAACAATTCGGGCAGGGCGGGATAATACTGGTATTTATCTTTTCTGTCGATAAGGACTGTATCGAACCGATCTTCTCGACCCAGCTTCTTAGCCAATATAGAGCCGCAGAATCCGCCCCCAACTATCACGATATTCATACCTTTCGTTTAACCATATGCTTTACATGATTTTAAAGAGATTGATTGAATATCTCGTATCGCTCGAAGGAGGATGATGTGAAGTAGGCATGATCTAGCATAAGTTCTAAAAACCTGACCGGAGATACCGCACCGATAAGATGGACTTCGACAAGAAACTGGATCGTGAAGGTACTTACTGTGCGAAATGGGACTGTCTGGAGGAATACTTTGGAAGGGACGATGTGCTGCCCATGTGGGTGGCGGATTCCGATTGGAAGACCAGTGAGGCGATCATAGAAGCACTGCAGGAGAGGGTGAAGCACGGTGCCTTCGGTTACTCGAAGTCGTGTGAGGACCACGACGATGCGGTGGTGGACTGGGTAGGTAGGAGGTACGACTGGAATATCGATCCCGAATGGATAGTATATACCAACGGGATAACGTCGAGTCTGAGCGTGGCGGTGAGGACCTTTTCGGATCTGGGAGATTCGGTGGTCATCCAGCCGCCCGTGTACTTTCCATTTTTCTCATTGGTGGAGAACAGCGGTCGTAGGGTGCTGGAGAACCGGCTGAAGTACGATGGGAGTGGGTATCGTATGGACTTCGACGATCTTCGCAGTAAATTCTGTCCCGAGGATGACAGACTGGCGGATAGGACAAGTATTATGATACTGTGCAGCCCTCACAACCCAGTTGGTAGGGTTTGGTCAAGGGATGAGCTGGAACGAGTGGTGGATCTGGCCCTGGAGCACGATGTCATGGTTTTATCAGACGAGATATTTTCAGATTACATATTCGAAGGAAAACATACACCCTTCTCATCCATATCCGAAGAGGTGAATTCCATGACGTTGATCACACCCGCCAAGAGCTTCAACATAGCCGGGTTGAAGATGGGTGTAGCCATCATCCCCGATGAAGGTGTGAGGAAGAGATTCCAGAACGCCAGAGATCTACTGGTCAAGGAACCCAACGTCCTGGCTTTGACCGCGATGAAAGCGGCCTACGAAGAAGGGGATGAGTGGATGGATGCACAGATAGACTATCTGGATGGTAATAAGGAGTACGCCCTTGAGTTCATCGAGGATATCCCGGGAGTTCACGCAGTGGAGCCCGAAGGCACGTTCCTGTTGTGGATGGACTTCAGTGGATTAGGTATGGAAGCTGATGAGTTGAACGATCTGATCTTGAACGAAGCGAAGGTCGCACTCATCGACGGAAGTAAATTCGGTGGAGACGGATTCATGAGAATGAACTTCGCCTGTCCGAGGGATACTCTAAAAGAGGGTTTGGAGAGGATCAAGAGGGCTGTTGTCAGCCTCTCCAGTGATAGTTAGGTGTATCCTCGGTGATCTCGACGTTGTGTGGATGGCTCTCGTTCTTACCACCTTCACTGATCTCGTAAACCGTGTTCCTACGCATCTCCTGGATGGTCCTTGCTCCAAGATGACCCATGCACGATTGTATACCACCGATCATCTGGTGCAGTACCTCGGATACCGTTCCCTTATATGGTACCAGTCCCTCCACACCTTCTGGTATATACTCCTCTCTACTATCGAAGTGCTGTCCGTATCTGTTCTTTTCCCGCTTCTCTAAAGCGGATATCGAGGCCATACCTCTGTACTCCTTGTACTTCCGGCCTCCTCTGAATACCACCCGCCCCGGAGATTCTTCAGTACCGGCCAGCATGTTACCCAGCATCACACAGTCTGCGCCTAACGCCAGGGCTTTAGCTGCGTCACCGCTGTATCGGATGCCGCCGTCGGCCACTACTGAAACGTCCTCCGCCTCCTGGGAAACGTTCATTATAGCGGTTATCTGCGGTACACCTATCCCGGAAACTATCCTCGTTGTGCATATGGAACCCGGGCCGATACCTACGCGCAATGAATCGGCACCTGCGTCGATCAACGCTCTTGCGCCTTCAGCAGTGGCAATGTTACCCGCCATGAGTCCGACGTCGAAGCTTTCACTTATGTCCATCGTGGCCTGGATAACGTCTTTGGAGTTACCATGGGCGGTATCTATCACGATGAGGTCGATGCCTGCATCCACCAGAGCCTCCACCCTATCGAACTCGTCGGGACCCGTGGCTGCACCTACCAGGAGCTGACCGTTCTCGTCCATGGTGGCTTGTGGATGCTGCTTCTTCTTCTCTATGTCTCTGACCGTGATGAGACCCTGAAGCCTGCCCTCTTCATCCACCAGAGGTAACTTCTCGATCTTGTTCTTGTTGAGTATGGATTTGGCCTCGCTGATCTCTGTGTTTGGACCGGCGGTGACGAGTTCGGAACTCATTATCTCTCCCACATCTTTATGAAGCTCGGTCTCGAACCTGAGGTCCCTCTTGGTGACTATACCTATCAATCTACCGTCCTTGATGACGGGCAGCCCAGAGATATCTTTCTCTCTCATTATCTGCTTTGCCCGCATGGCCTTTATATCGGGAGGAACTGTGTAGGGTTTCCTGATGATCCAGTTCTCCGATCTTTTGACCTTCTTCACCATATCCACCTGAACCTTGGTATCCAGATTACGGTGTATTATCCCCAACCCACCCTCTCTAGCCATGGAGATGGCCATCTTACCACCGGTGACCTTATCCATGGGGGAGCTCAATATGGGGACTTTTAATTCTATGTTATCTGTGAGTTTACTGGTTGTATCTATATCATGCCTCCTCACATCGGTATTGCGAGGTATCAGCAGGATGTCATCAAAACTGAGGCCTTTTTCGATCTTCATGGCAATCCAATTGTTGTGTCGTTAATAAGTATTTTTCTTATGGTTTGATGAGTCATATCTCGATCCAAGACACACCGATATGATGTATGTAGATGTGTTCATATTCCATGTTGCCCCATTGTTCAACTGCGAAACCCTTATATATGGGTGCTTTATCCCTACGTTGATGCCTGATGAAAAACTAGCAAGAGCGATCAGATCTAGGAAAAGGAGAGAGATACTCCAGATGCTCTGTAAGAAGGAGAAGATGTCCGTTCATGAGATAGCGGACGAACTCGATATGACGGAGTCTTCGGCCTCCAAGCATCTAAAGTTGTTGTACGATCTCGGTTTGGTGGAGTTCGAGATGAAGCCACCGGAAAAGTTCTACTTTTTGAAGATCGATGAGATAAAAGAGATGTTCGAGATCTATAACGTGGTCGCTGAAAAGATGGCATAGGTGATAAGATGAAAGTTGTAATAATAATGGGATCGAAAAGCGATATGGATTGGTCAGAGAAGATAGCGGATACGTTGGACGATCTGGGTATCGAGAGCGTTATGAGGATCGCTTCAGCTCATAAAGTCCCCTTGAAGGCTATGGACATAATAAAGGAGTATGAAGATGAAAAGGTGGTCTATATAACCGTGGCCGGAAGGAGTAATGCATTGAGTGGTTTCACCGATGCTCAGACGGAGAAACCGGTCATAGCGTGTCCACCCTACAGCAGCAAGTTCGCAGGTGGCGATATATACTCAAGTTTGAGGATGCCCTCCGGAGTATGTCCCATGGTGGTCATGGGAACGGAGCAGGCCGGTCTTGCGGCGGCGAAGATGTTCGGATTGACCGATGCAGAGCTCAGAGAAAGGATCAAGGCGTATCAAAAGAAGAACAGAGATCAGATAGAAAAGGACGATAAAGAGGTGAGATAAGATGGGATCCGTAAAAGACCTGGATATAGTGGAAGAACCGACCGCAGAAGAAGAAGGTGTGGGCGTGTTCGAGTTCAGCGATAGATACAGTGTTTTCGATTACGGTGAGATGCCCGACGAGATAGAGGGTAAAGGGGAAGCCCTTTGTTTGATGAGTGCCCACAACTTCAAGGAGTTGGAGAAAGAGGGTATAAAGTCACATTTCATCGGATTGGATGGAAGGAACAGGATGAAAGTCAAGGTGGTCAACGTGATCACCCAGGGGACACCGGATGAATTCAAGAACATGATGGTACCTTTGGAGATAATATACAGAAACATCCTCGGAGAGGGTAGTTCTGTATTCAGAAGACTGAAAAAAGGAGAGATAGAGCCGTCGGATCTGGGCTTCGACAGTTATCCGGAAGTGAATAAAGAACTAGACCCACCGATAATAGACTTCAGCACCAAGTACGAAACCTTCGACAGATACTTCAAGAACCTTGACGAGGTGAAGGAACACGCAGGCTTCGACGACGAGATGATCGATGTGATCAAGGATCTGGCACTCAGAGTTAACGGATACATCAACGAGAGGGCCAAAGAGCTGGGCTGGATGCACCTTGACGGTAAGATGGAGGTCGCACTGGACAAGAACGGAGAGCTCATGCTGGCGGATGTTTTGGGTACCCTGGACGAAGATAGGTTCGAATACAAGGGACTGAAACTGAGCAAGCAGATGCTGAGGAACTACTACAGAGGAACGGAGTGGGAGAAGGAGATGGATAGGGTCAAGGACCAGGATCTGCCGAAAGATGAATGGCCCGAACCGCCCAAGATGCCAAAGAAGCTCATCGACTTCGTTTCAGACATGTACAAGGCCGCCTGTAACGAATGGACTGGAGAGCGCCACTTCGACGTGAAGGGTCTCGACGAGCTGATAGAAGAAGATTATCAGGAGCTCAAGAAAGAAGGACTGGCTTAGATGCTGCTGTGTAAAACCCCTTCCCTTTTTTTCTAATATCCAGGGATCTTCTCGGTGAAGGGCTCTTCAAGGAACCAGCTGGGCTCGAAGCGTAGGGTATCACCGGTCTGTTCCATTGGGATCTCAAATACAACGTAGAAGGTGACGTTGGCACCGGCGATTATACGATCCGGGGCTCCGTCCAACCTGGCGTTGGTGTAAACATGTCCTTGTTCGGTGACCAGTTCAAAGTACCACGCCCTCAGCGACAGATCTTCCTTTTCGTTCAGATTGTTCATCTCCACCTGAATCCAAAGGAACTCGTTCCCTTCGGTGGGATACCTCCAGTGCTCGGTACCCAGGAACCTTGCCTCGGCGGATAAGATGTTCATCTCGGCGTTCGGATATTTTTGTTCTTCCTCCAAACAACCTGTAAGTACTGAAGATACCATCAAAACGGCGACCATACTCAACAGCACCTTTTCCTTCAACAACATGATATTATGATGGTTTAAGAGAGATAAGAACATTACTGTAGAACATCACTCCGCCCGGTTCCGGTACAGACATTCATCTATGACGGACATCATCTTATCCGTATCGAGTGATCCTCCCAGGAAAACGGAGATGCTTTCTATCACCGGTTTCGGAAAGCTGACTATATCGTTGTAGCTAACGTAGAGTACGTCCATGTCCGGGTGGGAGTTCATCCTTCTTTTCAGGATCCTTGAGTACTCGGTCAGCGTCCGCTTCATCTCCTCTTTTGATCGTTCGCCGGTATCCATCCCCTTCCTCTTCAGCATCTTCTCCTGAGACTCCACCACCTCATCGATCTCCCTCTCCATGAAGATCACCTTGTAGTCATAACCCTCGGGAACGTGCTTGATGAGCTCACCCAGTACCTTGACCACCTTACCTTTGGCATCCTCCAGCCACCCTGTTTCTTCCGGCAGCTCCTTGACGCGCTCGTACTCGTAATATCCCTTGGGATTGTCCTCGTCCGGTTCCCTCACCTTGTCGGTGAGTACTTCCAGTCCTCCCTTCTCGAGCATCTTCATCATCATAGATGTTCCCGACCTTGGAAGGCCGGATACGATCACTATGGTTTCTTCGTCCATGGTCATTGACTCTCGGGTGCCTGTTCGTCCTAACATCAGGATGTTATAATAACTTTCCTTTTTTGTTGAGGCATATATAGTTCCCACCCACTCATATAAACGTTTATAAACGACTTCTTTGCTTTGTGCAAGTATGGTGGAAGAAGGTGATAACGACGGTAAGATAGTCACTTACGATCCCTCCATGGCTGAGGGTTTAGCGGAGATGTTCAACAAGTTCAAGGAATCATGGCCCGGAGGCTTCGGCGGGGGTGTACCCTTCAGTGAAGAGAGGATAAAAGATAGCTTGGATGATAGTTCCGCCATAGAGATATTCATCGCTCTGGACGAAGATGGAGTTCCCGTTGGATTCTGCGATCTGACACCACACTGGAGTGACCAGGGGGCGGCATACGTGGATCTACTGGGAGTCATACAGAGGGTCAAGGGTAAGAGATTCGGTAAACGCCTTCTACTAAAGGCCATAGAAAAGGCCATCCAGGAGGGGATAGAAAGGGTGGATCTACACACGTGGTCCGGAAATATCGATGCCGTACCTCTTTACAAGAAAGTGGGGATGTTCTGGGCTCCGGAAACCACCGTTTACATGCAGGACTACATCCCCCTGTTACATAAAAACGATCTGACCAAGGAGTGGTTCGAACTTCACCCTGATTGGTATGGAGATCTGAAAAGGGGCTTGAAACAGGAGCCCGACGGCTTGAAGGTGGACGGTATGGATATCTACCGGTACCGGTTCGAGGCCCAGGACGACTGGATGGAGGTCGATATAGACAGATACGGATTCGGCATCACCGGAGTCCGCAGGAAGATCATGGATGAAGAGCTAAGAGTGGAAGCAAGGGTGGACTCCCATCATATCCACACGGGCATGGATAATGCATACTCCATAACGGTGGAGAACCGCACCGGTGAAGACATGGAGTTGGATGTAAAGGTGAAAACGTTCGAAGGGCTGAAATTCAGAGAAGATCCGCCTCAGTCCATCACCGTGAAGGATGGAGAAAAAAAGACCATCACCCGTGAGTTCGTGGTGGACAGCACGTCTAAAATATACGTGTCCACACACAAGGTCTCTCAGACGATCGACACTACGTTGGATACCGGTGTGGAGCGGTTCGAACTCACCACCGGTGGTAAGATAAAACCGGCCGTGGAGGTATCCGGTGCACAGGATATAGACCGACTGTCCTCCGGAGAAGTGTATCTCGATCTGAAGAACAATACCGAGAAAGCGTTGAGCGGTGGCATCACCTATGTGATGGAGGGAAAAGAGGGGAAGATCGACTTCGCCCTGGACGCCAAGGAAGTAGGTGGAGTCAGTTTACCGATAACGTTCCTTGAAGAGGGGGATGTAAAGTACATCGAATTGACACCGTTCATAGATAAAGAAGACGGAGCGTTCCCCATGAAGTCTTACAAACACCCTGTCGTTGACGACAGGTACGGTATGGCCGCCTTGGTCGAGAAGGAGGACGAGGTATATCTGGTCAACGATGAGGTTAAGGTGAAGGTGAAGTTGGAAGGGGGAGAGGTACTGATGAGCGAGATGAGGAGGGATCATGAACTCGACATCGAGTTGAACCATTCTGTGGGACCTCCCTTCGGCGAATCCCTGGACGATACTTTGAGATATGAACATGGATCGGTGGAGGATGAAGAAGGGCTGCATCTGATATTGAAGATGGAGAGCGTACACAAACCGGGTGTGATCTTGAGATCACACCTTAGGCTGCAGAAACATTCCTCCGAACTGGAGTCTTGGTTGGAACTTGAGAACGGGGGAGGTGAGCCCGTAGAAGTGGCCGCCAAAACTCGTACCCGGAGATGGATGTTGGAGCAGGCCTATCACAGCAAGACCAAGGTGTATACGCCTCTCGGTGACCAGTTGATAGAGAGTGATCCTGTCACACATATGCTGTCTTCCACACTCATGCCCGATGATCCGGATGGATGGAAAGAAACCTGGACCGCCTATGAGGATATCGAAGGGGCGGTCAGCGGGTTCATATGGGATAACTGTAACGTGAAGAAGATATCCCTGGCCGCTGGACTGCTCAGCGAACTGAAGAGTGTTAGCCGAGGGTTAAAACCTGGTGAAAGATATCGATGCAACCGACTCTGGGTGTCCTTAAAGAAACCTTCTTTGGATTCCTTCAGAGATACGTGGAACAGGCTGGTGGGAAGGAAACCCATACATCCCAACGAACGTCTTCACGGTAAAAAAAGGAAAAGGCACTTGTCGGCTAGGTTGAACGATAATATATTGAAGGCCGGGGAGGAGAACGAACGGACCATCTCCTTGGATAAGGTGGTGGACTACCCCTTAACAGGTGAATGCTCCATATCCGCTGACGGACCGCTGGACGTTTCGATCCTGGACCGGGATGGTCCGGAGATGAAGATAAAGGTGGGCGTTCCCGCGGATATGGAGAGCTGTGTCGGTAAGATATACCTCCGTCTAAGTGGTGAGAGAGAGTTCGTGTTCGACCTGCCGGTGATCGTCATGGGAGGAGGCCATGTCCGGGTCAGGAGGGATTCCTTGGAAGGAAAGGATGTTATCTATGTGGATAACGGGAAGATCCGTTTCCACATCGTAGACGGGATAGGCGGCAACCTGATAAGACTTGAGAACTCGGAGGGGAACACTTACTTCGACGACAGTTTTCCCCAGGTAGGTCCCAAGAGTTACTTTGAAAATCATATGGGCGGGATAGGGCCCAGGTTCATGACGCCTGAAGATATCTATTCGTTCTACGAGCTGGAGGAAGTGTCCTGCCAAGAGACGGTGGAGGGAAGGTGGAAGGGGGTCGAAGTAGAGTTCAACATAGAAAAGATGGACTCGCTCAGAGGGCAGAGGTTCGTAATAAAGTACCTCACACTGCCGGGAACGAAACTGATCAAGATGGTGATGATCCACAAGAATCCAAAGGAACGTCTGGTGAACTGGGTAGGCGAGTTGTTCATGGATGTACTGCTGGACGGTTCCCTTGAAGATACCGTGGTAGAGGTTTCCGGTAGATACGAAGATTGGAAAAGATCCTACCAAAATCAGCAGTTCATACCCCCTGGGAACATAGAGGAACCCTGGTTCTACTTTCACAGGGGTGACACTTCTTTGGGCGGCTTTGCAGTGGAAGGATCACCGGCATTGTGCACCTGTCTGTGCAACCAGGAGATCAGTATGGCCTTCATGGCCGTGGAGATGATGAGCAAAGCCTTCGAAGAAGAGAGGGTCGAGATGGGGTTGATGATGGATAGTTCTCGAGAGGATGTCGTCGTGGCCAGGAAGGCACTGAAGTATATGGAGTGAATAGGCTCACTCGGGGTATCGATGCAAACTTCCCGCGGCTTTACCGATGGTGAAACCGGTGAGTTATTTACATGGTGTAATGGAGAACTTCAACGATATGGATACATGTGACCATAGCATGGGCATCTGGACACAGATGAACAGCAACGCTTCACTGGTCGTGGAAGGCCATATACCTACGAGCACGGACATCACATACGGTATGGAACTTGGTTGGGCTACTTCGTGGCCGAGTTTACTGGGAATACAATACTGCGATAACAGCGCAGTGGATCACTGAATCACTTTGTTTCAAAAAGAATTCATCCTCGTTCTCCTAGGATCGAGATGTTGTGACTCCGGAACATCTAATCCTTCTTGGATCAGCTCGAGGATCTGTTCCTTCTCATCCGGTAATCTATAGCCAGAGAACGAAGTTTTAAAAAGAGGTCCACCATCCCTACCCCTCCAGCCGTTCAAAAAGTGATCGAAACACAGTGTGGAGGATACCTCTAATCCTTCCACCATCGACCGCAGCTCTTCCAAGCGTTCATGGGGAGAAGTCATCCGGAACTGATCTGTGGCTCTGAGTCCATGAAGCTCGGTCAAGGGATGTACGGTAAGGGGACGCATCCTTATGTAGTCCGGGTCGATCTGGTTCAGGACTTTTGCTGTGTTATAGGCGTGCTGCTTCGATAATTCTTTACCACCTAATCCAGGCATGACGTACTCGGATAGTTCGAAACCGGCCTCTTTGGCCTTCTTTCCCCCCTCTATGTGCTGTTCAGGCGTGACCCCTTTCTTCACCAGTTCGAGTACTTCTTCATCACCGCTCTCCAGCCCTACGTGAAGTCTGGTGAGACCCGCTTCTCTGATCCTTTTGAGTTCATGGACGCTCTTCCTTGCAATGGTATCCGACCTTGCATAGGAGGTTATACGCTCTAAGGAAGGGAAGGATTCCACAAGGTACTCTAGGACCTCTACCAACTGATCGGTCGGTATGATCAGGGAGTTCGAATCCTGAAGGAAGGCGGTTCTTTTTCCACCTCTGTTCCACGCCTTTATCATATACAGAGTCTGGTAGGGAACTTTACTCATATCCGAACCGTCTTCCAGCATATCTACGATCTTCATCACGGTGTCGATATCCCCTTTGATGTCATCTACCTCTCTGATCTGGAATCTTTGCCCCTTGTAAAATGGGCAGAAGATACACCGATCCCACGGACAGTTACGTGTAGCCCTGATTAGCAGTGATCCTGCCCCTCCTTCGTTAGGAGGTCGGATAGGGCCCGTTTCTAGGTGGTATCCATCAGGGTCGGTCATATATGTGTAAAATGCTGTGAAGGTTTTATCATTTGTGGAGGTGAGGTGAATCTAGTACGTCGATCACACGGGGTATCAAATACATCCGGATGAGTCTTTGTTTTATATTGATATAATGATTATTGTATAACTATATAATAGAAGTAAACTTTATATGCTTATAAACCGTATCTACTACGGGTTATATCATGATATCGCCAAAGGGAAAGTATATGTGCTGCACAAAATATTTAACACTGTTTATGATGGCACTTCTGTTATTTTCCACATTGTTTAATATACCGATGTCCGGAAAAGATATGGAGGTCGAGGCTGAAAACAAACTCGTTGAAAATGAGGGTGGATTTTTTCCTACATACGATCTACATAGAGTTGTGATACAGCCAAATGCAACCGCCGGTATGGACACCTACATCCGTAAGAACCTTCCTGACCAGAACTACGGAAGCGCGATTACCTCGGGTGTAGGGCTACAAGAACCGAACGAAATGAGGTCACTCATCCGATTCGATCTTCCGGATAATATAGGGGTCATAAAAGACGCTACACTTTCTGTAATTGGAAGATATTCGGAGGGTTCCGAAGGGTTGGTAAATATCAAATTACACCCGCTTTTGAATGAGTGGGAGGAGGGTGTTGAACATGCTGAACCGGGGGCTGCGAACTGGACCTACAGAACGGTGGAAGAGACCTGGGATAATCCAGGGGGGGATTTCGACGAAGGGATATACTCTTATGGTGAACCGTCCCTGTTGATCGACTCCGAGTACATTTGGTATTCCTGGGATATCACCAGCATAGCTAAAAGATGGGAGTCCGGTCGATTAGAAAACTACGGAGTGATAATGGTACCTGATGGAGTTTCCGATCCTGATATGTTCTTCTTCTATACAAGTGAACACTCTTTAGCCTCAGAAAGACCGAAATTGACCATCACATACCATGCGGAGATAGACCCGCCTCTGGAGGAACAGGTGATGGAGATGAACGGCCCTCCGAAAGTGATAGATCTAGCTGGTAGAGAAAGGGGAAACCTCGAGCGGCTAACAGGAGAAGGGTACGATCTCAGTAACTCGATGCCTTTCCATGCTACCTACAGTGAGATGCGTTATCAAAACCTATATACGCAGGAGGAGATAGGCGTTACCGGGGATATAACTAGGATATCATTTGACAGATCGGACCCTAACGAGATCGGTAACTTCAGTGATTTTAAGATCTCGATGGGTCATTCTACTTTGGATAGTGTCACAGAGGTTTTCGATGATAACTACGAAGGGATGCTGTACGGGGTTTTCAGTCGAGATAACCTGGTGGTGAATTCATCCAACAGCGACAGCTGGGTGCATTTTGAACTCGATACCCCTTTCACCTACGATGGTGAGAGGAACCTTTTGGTAGATATTCAGTGGATAGGTTCAGGAGAAAATACCGTATTCGTTAAGGCCTTTAATCACGGGACCAACAGAAGAGTGTTATCCAGTTCTGTGGACAGTAACACGGGAACCGCTGACGGCGTGTCTGTAAAAGCTATATTTGGTGTGGAGGTCGCCGACGGTGCACACTTCTTCTGGATCGCCCAGAGTTTGGATCCCGATATGTTCACGGCAGATGTTTTGGGAACGGAGTTGACGATCAGACCCATGCCAAACGCTAGAGGCGTAGGTACCCTGGCACTCTCCTTGTTCAATAACAACGGGAATTACGTGACCCAAGAAGTCGATGTTACATTGGGTACGAAGGACGCTTATATCACCGATTTTCCGGATTACGAACACAGTAATTACGGTGGCTACGAATATTTGGCAGCCGGAAGAGCTTACAACGGCATATCAGAACTAAGGGGCCTACTCGAGTTCAACTTGCCTCCTGATGAAGGCATGCTAAAAAGGGCGTCTTTATCGATGTATTGTGAATACATAACTCAACCCGGTTTGGATATAAATGTAACTTTATCTCCCATAACTGAGCCATGGTTTGAAAACGATCTGATTGGAGAGCCCGGGTCGGTGAACTGGTACAATCGTACGGAGAACCATGCTTGGGATACGCCCGGAGGGGATTTCGACACGTCTTATGTGTCTTATAGGAACGTAGCTCATAATCGTACGTGGTACGACTGGGATATAACTGAGATAGTGCGTGCATGGTATGAGGGTGATATGGAAAACCACGGGTTGATCATAATGGGTGACGATCACGGAGTGGATCCTTATAATTTTTTAGCTTTCAAGTCCACGGATCATGAAGATTCTCACCATTGGCCCAGGGTCAGGATATCCTTCGGGCCGGAGGAGGTCCCTGATCAGTACATGATGCAAAACGAAACCACCCGGAGCATACATTTGGGTACTAGTTACGGAGTGACCGAGGGCAGATCTGGAGGAAATGGCGGTGACTGGAACGTTCCCTTCGACGGTGAAAATAGAGACGGATCACGTAGTCAAACTTTGTTCAATCCCGAACAGGTCGGTGGAGAGGGAACGATCAAGCGCATATCATTGGGAAGATATGATCCCAACCAAGTAGGGGTATTTGAAAATCTCACGATATCCTTAGCTCATACTGAGCTGGACGAGTTGACAAACACCTTTGCCGATAACTACCATGGAGTACCGGTTGAAGTTTTTTCTGTGAGTAAATACGAAACGAATTCATCCGACGGTGATCCATGGATCCATTTTGAACTGAACGATGGGTTCACCTATGATTCGTCCTACAATCTGTTGGTCGATCTTACTTGGCAGGGAAGTGATGGGGTATTGGTGAATACGAATTATACCTCTTTCAGTGATTACGTCACCACAAATACGTGGGATATAAGTTCCCCCACAGGTTCTTTGAGTTCCATTTTACCCATAACCAAGTTCGAAACCGATGTTGCGGATGTCGGTGTGATAGATAAAGGCAGGTCGGCAAATTTTTATCCGTTAGTCGGACCAGTACCTTTTAACTCCGGCACATCCTCTGAGATGCGCTATCAGATACTGCAGAGGAGCGAGCTGTTGAACGCTTCAGGGATCGTGGATAAATTACGGTTCCAGGCATTTACTGATGGTGCCGACTGGTCGGTCGTGGAGAACCTGTCCATAAGGATGGCACATTCCTCAAACGAATCTTTGGGTACGATCTACGAATCAAACCGTATCGATCCTTGGGTAGAAGTTCTGAGCAGACCGACATATAAGATGGCGTCTGAAAGGAAAGGAGAATGGGTCGAGATCGACCTAGATAACCTGTTCGAATATAATGGTGAAGATAACATGGTCGTCGATATACGTTGGAGGGGAGGACACGCTAAATACTGGGGTATCAATTTGACCGTTGATACATCCGTTACTTACTATGGTGGTTTGGGCTATGCAGATTATGATGCGGTAACCGGCACCACCGTTCAATGGATGCACAATATCCAGACCATCTTTGTTGACGACCCTCTATGGGAAGCTACCAGCTCGGACACATCACTATTTACCGCCGAGGTGGTCGATGGGAGACTTGATATAACACCTCAGCCGGATCGACACGGAACAGGTACTATCCATCTCAACATGATGAACTGTAATGGGGTGTCGGTTCATCGACAGGAGGTCACTGTTACTATCTCTGAGGGTAACCGGCCACCGGCTGAACCTACTGATCCATCACCGATGGATGGGGCCACCGATGTAGGAACATCTCCTATACTCTCTGTATATGTATCGGATCCAGATGGGGATACTATGGATGTTACATTCTACGATGCATCCGACGACGGTGTTATCGGGACAGATAATGAAGTAGCCAGTGGAGATTCTGCTGAATTCGAATGGTCTGATCTTTTACAGGATACGGTTTATGAATGGTATGTGGTTGCTGACGATGGGGAGTTCACTACCCAGTCTGCCACTTGGAGTTTCACCACCGTCGCTG
>PUPH01000003.1 GCA_003553085.1 Thermoplasmata archaeon | reverse complement strand
TAATCACTTCAGTATATGAGTCAGATGGCGTTGTTTACACCGGCAGTTATGATGGTATCTTGGTGGCGGCGGATGCCAGTACAGGCGAAAGGATCTGGAATATCTCTAGGCATAGGGGTAGGGGTTGGCATGGTGCGATCCGATCAATCGACGTTTTCGAAGATATGGTCTTTACCGCCTCCTCGGATGAGAGCGTGGCTGTGACAGATGCAGAAACTGGTGAGCTGTTGTGGAATCACACACATCACGATGGTGGTGTTTTTTCTGTTCAGTACTCGGATGGAGTGGTATACAGTACATGCTTCGAAGGTGATATCATTGCTGCCGACCGAGATACGGGGGAGTTACTTTGGAGACGCTCACATGATCAAGGATGGTATCCTTCACTATACGTTGAGGATGGTGTGATGTACACCGGTTGCACTGCAGGCGAATCGATCGCCTTGGATCTAGAAGATAAGGAGATCATCTGGAGCCGCACTCACCACGGCGATAGGATCCTTGGACTGCATGTAGATGATGGAATTATCTATAGCGGAGCATTTGACGGATACGTTATAGCTTCCGATAGCAGTAACGGTGAAGAGATCTGGAGGCACAGGTATCAAAAGGAGAGAGACGGTCGTACGTACCGGGGTGAAATACTATCTGTCCAGGCTTATGAAGGAAATGTCTACAGTTCAGATAGCGCTGGTACCGTCATCGCGGTAGAACAAGAGGGTAACCTGCTGTTGGGGATCTCCCGCACATTGAGTGGTTTTTGGGAAGCTCACTCGGGGACTCTTTTCATCACACTGATAATCGCACTTGTGGCGATCGCACTGATATTCGGGAAGACTAGATCATGGTCGGAACCAAGGGGCCTCCTTAAGTAGTGAATTCTCATCAAAAGATTATTAAGTGTATAAGGGATATTCTTCACCTATGCCGATAGCTAACTTTGAGTTAAAATCCATCGATGCCGAAAGATTCACGGAGAAGGGAGCCAAACGAAAGAATATTCGGGTGGACCACAACAGTTCTGTAACCCGCATGAAGCAGCTAGATAAAAACAACTGTGCGATCGGATTTAGGTTTACAGCTAATTACAAGGGGATGGGTCGGATAGAGATAGAAGGTCAACTCATATACAAGGGGGATGTACCCGACCTCGCTTCGTACTGGAACAAAGAGAACCAGATGCCGTCTCAGGTGGCTAACGAGGTCCATTCTACCATAATATCGAACTGTATTCCAGAGGCGGTCTTCATAGCACGTGATCTACAATTACCACCCCCGATACCACTTCCTAAGGTGAACATACCTAATAAAAAGGATAAAAAGCGTAAAAGGAAGGGAGGAATGGAAGTAGCGTGAGACCTGATGCCATACAGAGAGGGAATACTGGTATCTAGCAACGACTGGATAAACACAGCGGCCGCCGGGGCCGAGATCGAAGATGAAATGATAGCCCTGCGACTGTATCGCCCTTCTGATACGGCAAGGAACCTATCACATATAGATCGATTCACGTTTTCGTTGACCGACGATCCTCTACTATTTTTCAAGGCATCACTCACTGGCCACGATACAGGTGAACCCGAACTCAAAGATGCCGAACTGGTTAGAGAAGGTCCCTACGCATACCCTGAACGTGCCACCAAAGTTTACTTCTGCAGAGTCCGTTCTCGAAAGGAGAGTACGTTACACGATCGATACGGTTCCGTGGATATATTGAACGTGAACGCCAAGATCGAAAGCGTTCTCGGTGAAGGACCTTTCATCGACCGCAGTGATCCAAGGGTAGATGCCATGGTGTATGCTACGCGCTACCCCATAGCCACCGGAAGTCAGCGAGAGCAGATAAAAGAAAAGATCGAAGGACTGCTACAGGAAGACGATTCCACTGTAGGCAGGATGATCATGGGATGGTTGGGTGATGAACCATGAAGTTCGATCTACATGTACACACGGAGCATTCAAAAGATTCAGAATCATCTGTGGATGATGTCATAGAAATGGCTATAAAAATCGGTCTCGACGGTCTAGCTTTTTTAGACCACAACAATATGAACGCCTACCATGAGGCCGATCCCAGTGAGTTGATAATAGTACCCGCCGAGGAGGTCAGTACACCCGAGGGGCACGTGGGCGCTTTAGGCATGGAGAGGTCTATAGGAAGACAACCCGACGTCAGGACCGCCATAATGATGATAAAGGATCAGGGAGGTCTCCCCGTCGCTCTTCATCCGTATAGGTTTTGGTCCGGGATCGGTGAAAAGGAGGTAAGAGCAAACGATTTCGCCGCACTAGAGGGCCACAACGCTAGAACCTGCTTGAAAGAGAACAGGAAGGCGCAGAGTTTAGCCAAAGTACTCGGCCTCCCCATAATCGGGGGCAGCGACGCCCATACGGTCGAACAAGTGGGTTCCGCCTACACAGTCGTAAAGGATGTTAGCTCATGGCGCCAGCTCTTAGATGAGATCAGGAGCGGTAGAACCACCGTCGGAGGTACGCATCGCAGTAGAACAGACACGGCAAGGTATGTGAAAAAGGCGGTCTCAGAATGGGTGGGAAGAGGCTTCAAACGGATGTGATCTTGGTCCTGAAGTACTCAAACACATAGAGCATCAGTGCACCTACAACGGCAGGTATGACCACATGCAGTATCGATGGAGGATCGATCATTGCTCTTTCAAAGGGTACCCTCAACCCTCCGAACATCAGTCCGAAGAGAAACACCATTGTTGCTGAATGAGCTCTATCTAGGAGGTATTCAAGTATCTTAGCGAATCCGAAAAGCCCGATCAATCCGCCTATCAAAAAGATGGCGATCACCGGTAGATCGAGTGAGTTCAAAGCGCTCAGCATGTATTCATACTCACCAAGAAAGACGAGTATGAAGGAACCGGATATACCTGGAAGTATCATAGATGCGATGGCGAATACTCCAGCCAGGAATACGGATAGTGATGTGTGCTGGCCTCCTATCCCCCCTGCCCCCACGATGAAAAATGCAAAAAAGAATCCGGCGAACCCACAGATCACTTCGTACAAACCGATCTTATCGATATATCGGTAAACTACTATCAACGATGCCAGTATCAGACCGAAAAAGAATGAATACGTTGCCGATGTATAGCTACTGAGGAAGAATCCGATGGCTCTAGCCAGCAACAGGGTAGCTACGATAACACCCAGAGCTAACGGCACGAGAAAACGGAAATCTATCTGTTCAATATCATCTTTGATATCTTCCCCCTTTATCAGCTTTATAGGAACTCTAAGAGGTAAAGTGTTGATAGAGTGTATCAGACGGGGATATATACCCAGTATCAACGCCATGGTACCACCAGATACACCGGGGACAACGTTGGCTAGACCCATGGCGATGCCTTGCAAAGTCCTCTTGATAAAACCTATCTCTTCCATTTTTCTATCCCGTTCATGTACATCAGGATTATATTACTTTCTATTCAACCTACGAACCTTATGAGCAGAGGAAGTACCACGAACAGACCTACCCAGGTGAACACATTGGAGAACACACCTACAGTGAACACCCGGATTATGTTATTTGATAGGAATTTATTCGGCGAGTCGGTGGACGTGAGATTTTTTAGGTCGGATATCGAAGGTCTTCTCATCCTGAGCTCAACGTATCCTGCGATCCATCCGGGGCCTATCAACGTCAGTGACATGAAAGGTGCCAGGAAAAATGATATAAGTACAGATATGGGATGACCTCTCCCCAAGGCTGCACCGAAGGCCGCCATGCCTCCGACAGCGAGGAACCAGTAAAGCCATGCCCTCCATATATTCAACACATCGGAGAAGATGAATAGGTATATCGCTAATGAGATGAAGAATGCAGGTGAGATGAACCGTAGGGCTTTCGTGTAAACTTTTTTACTTATGATCTCAAGGTGTTCGAAACCACTATGCTCTCCTTCAACGGACTCTTCGTCCATCACTTTTTTGATCTCTTTCTTCACGGGTGTGAGCTTACTCGATGGTAGTAGTGCCATCACCTTCCCTTGTTTTGATGATTCGTAGATCTTTTTACCCATATATTCATCTCGTTCCTTGTGTGCCTTCTGTGCGACATGTGGTGCGAATCTCGACAGCCTATCAAGCACACCGCTCACGAGATCATCGTGTTCCTCCATCTCCTCTATGCT
>PUPH01000046.1 GCA_003553085.1 Thermoplasmata archaeon | reverse complement strand
GATGCAAGATCGACCTTCATCAGGATCGGTGCAAAACAGTTATTAAATAAGACAGAGGAACGATTGGAAGCATTGGCCGATGGATGATAATTTTTTAATACCTAACAGTATTATGGACACCTGATCATGAGTGCTGACGACTACGATGAAGGATCTCCATTCGTGAATAGAGAAGAAGAATTAAAACTTTTGAGGGATGAATTTGAGAGATTTGCAGAGGAACGCAGCAGATTGGTCTTGATCAAAGGAGAAGCCGGTGTTGGAAAAACAGCTCTGGTCGAACATCTTCTAAAAGATTTCGAAGATGATGCAGTGACCCTCTTAAAAGGAAGGTGTCTATACTATGAAAGTACCGAACCCTTCATCCCCTTTTTCGACGCTTTGGGTGAGGATAAGATAAAGACGGACGACGCTTACACCGGTATGGCCGGCGTAGGCTATAATGGAGATCAAGACGTGAACATATCATTGATGGACCGAAGACAGATCATGTTCAACGAGATCACTGAGACCATCCGAGACCTGAGTCAGGATAGACCGGTACTCTTCGTGATCGAAGACCTTCAGTGGATAGATCCATCTTCAGCTAAACTATTACACTATCTAACCAGACACACAGGCGACTGCCATATACTCTTGATCGGTGTAGTCAGGGAGGAGGAGATGGACGCAGGAGACGAATTTCCCATCGGTGATGTGATATCAAGGATGAAGATGGAGAAACTCATAACGGAGATAGAGGTGCAGCGATTCGGGGAAGAGGAAACCGGCGATCTGATATGTGGCATACTGGGTGTTGATACGGTGCCTGATGGCTTTTCATCTATGGTGTACGAGGTGACAGAGGGGAACCCATACTATATCAAAGAGACCCTGAAAACCATGCTGGATCAAGGATCGATACGTCCGGACACATCTACCTTTCCGACCCAGGGTGTGCCCAATTTTTTGATCTCTTCGACCATAGAAAACACTACCAAGCGACGCATGGAGAAACTCACCAAAACACAAAGACGTGTCCTTCTTTATGCGGCGGTCATGGGTGCGGAATTCGAATTCAGTATCCTGAAACATTCCTTGGACATGGAAGATATAGAACTCTTAGATATACTCGATGAATTGAAGAACCAGAGCTTGATAAAAGAGATCACCAGTAGAGAGAAGGAGCTTTTTAGATTTAGTCACATACAGACCAGGACGATACTTTATAGGGGTATGGGTAAAAGTCGTAAAAGGGTACTTCATGGTATCATCGGTCGGGCTAGGGAGGAGTTGTACAAAGATGACATCGATGAACACCTGTTCCGTCTTAGTAGAGATTTCTTCATAGGTAAGGATCACCAAAAAGCATTTGAATACTCTATCAAAGCTGGAGAGTACGCTTTGGATCGGCTGGCGGTGGAGAGCACCATAGAACATTTTCAAAGAGCTCTGGAATCCCTAGAAAATCTTGAGGGGCTCGATCAGAGGAAAGAAAAGTTGGAACTACTCCAAAAGATCGGAGAGCTATCCTACGAGTTAAGCATGTGGGATACTGCCGAATCATCCTTCAAGAGGCTCCTTGAACTGGCTGAAGAAGATGAGACAGAGGCCATATGTTTAAGGATGCTGGGCCATGTGTATAGAGATACTCAGAGGTTCGATGAGGCCGAAGACAATTACAGAAGATCATTGGAGCTGTCCGAGAGGATAGATGACAGGGAAGGGGTGATAGAGTCTCACAACGGATTGGGCTACATAAGGTGGCGAAAGGGAACCTTTTCAGATTCCTTGGATCATTATGAAAGATCGATAGATGTCGCGGAGGAGGGAGGATTGGATGAGATGCTAGCACTAACATATATTGATGTAGGCAATACCTACGGATATATCGGCTACCACGATAGAGCCATAGAATACTATGAAAAGACCATCCCTACATTGACCGAAAGAAATTCATGGAGAGAGTTATCGAGGGTGTACAACAACCTTGGTGATCAGCATCTGAAGAAGGGGGATTGGGAAAGATCCGTGGAAAATTTCGAAAAAACTCGGGAATATGCGGACAAGATCGGTAACAAACTATACAAGATATGGGCGACTTTCAATCAGGCGGAGGCACTGGCGTGGAGTGGGGATACTATATCTGCTGAAAAAAGATTCCAAGACGCGAATAACATGATGGTCAATATCGATGACGTGATAGGAGATTATCTGTGTCACCACACGAAGGGTGTGATAAAAAGGATGGAGGGGGATCCTGATTCCGCTTTGAAGTCCATGGAAGATGCCTTGGACGTTATCTCCGATCTTGAGCTCCCGTTCACAAAGGCTGAAACCTGGTACGATATGGGTAACATCTATCAAGATATGGGTCGGATAGAGGAGGCACTAGAATTCTATGGAAAGGCGAAAGAGGTCTTCGAGAGGATGGGGGCTGAGTCGTATCTGGAAAAAGTTGAAAGGCGATTGTCTGAGCTCGAGTGATCAGGGGTATATCCAATCTTCTTCTACCCGTCGATAATCTATGTATTCCTCTTCATCGAAGAATATGTTGAGTTCCCTTTCAGCACTCTCTTTAGAATCAGCTGCATGGATCATGTTTCGGGAAACTTCCAGGGCAAGATCTCCTCTTACCGTACCTGGTGAAGCTTCCTTAGGGTCTGTCTTTCCAACGACCGTTCTAAGGACAGAGATGGCTGAATCACCGGTTACGGCCATGACTACCACCGGACCCGAGCATATGTACTCTAGGAGGGGTTCGTAGAAGTCTTTACCCACGTGCTCTTTGTAATGTTCTGCGGCGGTTTCCCGGTCGATGTTTATCATCTTCATCGCCGTTATCCTTAGACCTTTTTTCTCTAATCTTGAGATCACTTCACCTATGAGACCGCGCTGAACACAGTCTGGCTTAAGCATGGTAAAGGTGGTTTCAGACATGATATTTCACCTTATTTTTTCTTCCTTTTGATCTTCTTACGACCACTCTTTTTGGGATAGGTTTTGATGGCTTTCTCCTGTGCATACTTGCGGGTCCATCGTGTTTCCCTATCCTTCCTCTTAAGGTCAACCATGTTCTTTTTACACTTACCGGTGCAGAAATGGAATACTATTCCATCCGTCTTTACGAAAATCTTTCCGGTCCCGGGTTCGATCTTTGTCCCACAAAAAGAACATTGTCTAGCTTCAACCATATTCATCTAACTCCGATGCTTCTAGCTTCTCTAGCGGTTTCCCTCAGCATGAGTATATCGCCTTTTTTGACCGGCCCCATGACGTTCCTTGTGATGATGCGGCCTTCGTCCCGGCCTTCGAGTACCCTGACTTTTACCTGAACAGCCTCACCGGTCATACCGGTTCTACCGATTATCTCGACGATCTCTCCGGGTGTTCCTTCATATTCTGCCATGATAAAACTCCTTCATGAGTTTTACTTGAGTTTCGAAAGGGATTTTACCAGTTCCTCAAGCATCTGTTCGCCTTTACCTGCGTCGGTTATAGCGACTGATGCTGAAGATGCATCAAGCCCGGCTGCTCCACCCAACTCCTGTTTGGAGGGTACATATGCGTAGGCCACATCTCTCTCTTTACAGAGTAGAGGTATATGGGCTAGTATCTCAGGTGGATTTACATCCTCCGCCATGACTATGAGCTTGGCGGTGCCCCTTTCGATCATCTTTGTAACTTCATTCGTTCCTATTCTTATCTTGCCCGTATCTCTGGCCATCTCTACCGCTTCGTAGGTTTTATTGACCATCTCATCGGGCATCTCGAAATCTACATATATTTTTGCCATTTGTTACACCTCGTTCAGACTTATTATAGTCTTCACAACTCATCGGCTGCTGTGCGGGAACCAAAGGTATCCTACACAAAGCAAATGCTCAACAAGGGGTGATATATAAAAAACTTTCTTAAACACTACACCCTACTGAGCTGCGATCCTGGGAAAAGTTTATTAATAACCAAAGATGCATTTAGGATATATGGGATATAGAAGTAAGACCCTAGGAATATTCGCCTTCATGGTTGGATTCTTCATATTGATCGGTTATCTTATAGGACATTTCTTCATGGGAGATTGGATAACTGCAACCATAATGTTTCTGGTCATCGCGGCGGTGTTCAATCTGGTAGCTTATTTCTACAGCCACAAATTCATTTTGAAGGCGTATAAGGCCAAGATAGTGGATGAAAGCGAGGCCCCACGATTGTACAATATCGTTAAACAAATTGCCTATGAGGCGGATATAGAGATGCCTAAGGTCGCGATAATGCCTATGTCTATCCCCAATGCTTTCG
>PUPH01000140.1 GCA_003553085.1 Thermoplasmata archaeon | reverse complement strand
CTGGTGATAGGAGTGCTGGATGACAAGGACCACAAAGGTATGGTAGATGTCATCGGGCCCAGATGTGACAGGGCCTTCACAGCCGAACCGGTGAGTGAGAGAAAGCTTTCCAGTGAAATATTGGCCCATGAGATGGAGAAGTACTGCCCGGCTGAAAGTTACGGTAAGGGTATAGAGGCCCTGGATGCAGCCAGATCCCTATGGAAAGAAGGCGATCTGATACTAGTGACCGGCTCCATCTATCTACTGGGAGATATACTGCGGGACATGGAGGTCGAAGAGGGATGAGCGACGGTTTCGATTACGGGGTGATGATGGAACGTCTGAAGGATCTGTTCCAAGTGGGTGCCTTTCCCGGTAAGAACCCTGAATCGCCGGAGGTACCCAGTTCGTCTCCTTTTGAAGTGTTGATAGCCACCATATTATCACAGCGTACCAAGGACGTCAACACCCATAGAGCGTCCAAGGAACTGTTCAAAAATTACCGTACCCCGAAGGAACTGGCCCAGGCACCTCTTGACCACATAAAAGAGATCATACACGTCACCGGTTTCTACAACGTGAAAGCACAACGGGTCAAAGAGGTGGCTAGGATCATACATGAAGATCACAACGATACCGTACCCGATGATTTAAAAGAACTGTTGGAACTACCGGGAGTAGGTAGGAAAACCGCCAACTGCGTACTGGTGTACGGTTTCGGAGAACCTGCGATACCCGTGGATACCCACGTACACCGTATCAGCAATCGGCTCGGTATCGCCGACGCAAAAACACCTGATGAAACCGAGGAACAGTTGGCGGTGTCCATGCCGAAACAGTACTGGATAGAGATAAACAAACTCATGGTGGAGTTCGGTAAGGAGATCTGCAGACCTAGAAACCCTAGGTGCGACGCATGTCCTCTTACTGATATGTGTAAGTATTATGAAGAGGTGTATGTAGATGAAGATAGATAGATTGAGGGCATATCCCATTGCCATAGATAGGAGCGAGGTGTTCAAGATCGCGACCGGTTCTTCCCTGACTGCGGAGAACGTTTACGTAAAAGTGGATAGTGGAGATATCTCCGGTTGGGGCAATTCCAGTCCCAACAGCGTCACCGGGGAGACCACAGAGTCTATCCTGAAGATGCTGAGGGGGGTAAAACCGTACGTGGAAAACGAGGTAGAGATAACATCCCTCTGGGAAGAACTGAAAAAGAAGCATCCACAGGATCCTTCAGCCCTTGCAGGATTGGACATCGGTCTGTACGATCTGAAGGGTAATATACAGGGGGAGCAGGTGTTCGAGATGCACGGTGGTAAAGAAAGAGGTGTGATAACCGACAGAACCATCGGTATAATGCCTTTGACCGATACAGTTGAACACGCCCGCGAGTACGTTGATAGGGGCTTCACCGCACTCAAGATAAAGATCGGGCTGGATCTTCTGGAAGACATCAAGAGGGTTGCTGCGGTCAGAGAAGAGGTAGGCGACGATATCAGGATATGGGTGGACGCGAACCAGGGATACTCGGTACAGGAATCTATCACCCTGTGTCAGAAGCTGGCCGACCTGGACGTGGTTTTCGTAGAGCAGCCGGTCAAAGAGGACGACCTGGAGGGGTTGAAGAAGGTATCGGAAGAATCTACCATACCGGTCATGGCCGACGAGGCGGTCAAGGACCACGAGATGGCTGAAAAGATATGCAGCGAGGAACTGGCGGACATGGTGAACATAAAACTCATGAAGTGCGGTGGTCTGACCGGCGCATGGAAGATAGTGGACGTTTTGGAGGATTACGGAGTCGATGCAATGGTCGGCTGCATGGGTGAAGACGTGCCGGCGATAGCGGCGGGCGTCAATCTCTGTCTTACCACGGATAGGATAAAATACGCCGACCTGGACAGTCACTTCATGCTTTCGGATATGGCCTTCAGAGGGTTAGAATTCAAAGAAGGTAAACTCTGGTTGTCCGGCGAAACCGGTTTGGGGATCCAGGTCATCGAAGATAAGTTAGAAAAATACCATATGGAGCTGGAGGGCGTCGTGTGATAGTAGAGACCCCCTCTAGACTTCACCTGGGTATAATAGACCTGAGCAGGAGTTTTCCAAGGGAGTACGGAGCCCTGGGATTGATGGTGAAGGGCGGCTACCGTATCGAGGTCGTCACCGCGGAAGAGGGGGTTAGGATAGATGGTAGCCAAAAAGAAAAGAAGGAGATCCAAGAGATCTACGGGTCACTAAAAGAAGCCTATCCGATACGTACTGGCTTCCATGTCGATGTAAAACGAGGGGTGCCCAGACATATCGGACTTGGCTCCACAACCCAATTGAAGATGGGGACCGCAGCGGCCATGATGAAGCTCTCAGGTATCGGATACGACATAGAGGGATTGGCCGATGCAGCGGGTAGAAGCCGATTCTCCGCCATAGGCACTTACGGATTTTTACACGGCGGCTTCATACTGGAAGGAGGAAAACGTAACCCCGATGAAGTTCCACCCCTCTCAACCAGGATGGATATCCCTGAAGACTGGCGGTTCGTAGTCGTTTGGCCCGAATCACGTTCGTCGTACGACGAGGTCCAGGAGAAGCCGATCATGAAGAACGTGAAGGTCTCGAAGGAGTACCCTCAACGTATCTCGCATCATATCGTCATGGGTGTATTACCATCTCTGGTACATGAAGATATAGAGTCTTTTGCCCATCACATATCCCGGATCCAAAGAGCCGTGGGTGAATCGTTCTCAAAGTATCAAGGCGGTACCTTTCACCCGGCGGTTGCCGAAGCCGTGGAGCTGTTGGAAGATATAACGTACGGGGCCGGACAGAGCTCCTGGGGACCCACCGCTTACGGCATAACGACTGCAGATAAGGCATCCGGTGTAAAGGATGAGATAGAAATATGGTCTGAAGAAACGGGACTATCGGCGGAGATATGGATAGCGGAACCAGATAACGAAGGTGCCGTGTTCCATCAGTGATCTTCGAGTAGTCCTTCGATGGCTTCGGAGATCTTTTCAGGTCGTTCTAATGAATCCGCACAGGGTATGCCGTATCTACTTTGAAGTTCTCTTTCCACTGATGCCCTTTCATCCAAAGGTATATCCTCGGGATTCACACACATGGCGATGACATCGGAGCCGGAATATAGTCCGATCAACTCTCTCTCCAGTTCGACTTCGGGCATGGGCCACTTTATATCGTCTTCACGGTAATGACGGTATTTTCTTGCAGGAGCGTGAACCAGCACCACACCATCTGGCTGCGATGCGGCCAATACCGCTCTGGAACCGCACACGTAGGCGGGATGTGAGATACTGCCTTGCCCTTCGATGAGGATTATGTCGGGCCTGTGTTCATCCCATGTAGTCCATATCTTGTGTTCCAGTTCACCCACCATATAATCTCCTTTGATGGAATCCAAGGGAAGTCCGTTAGCGGCTCCCTGAAGCAGTCCGGTCTGTCCGGTAGCCACCCATTCCACATCTACACCCCTCTCCTTCATGCACTCGAATACGGAGATCAAGGCGGTCCTTTTACCTATGGAACTGTCGGTACCCATGAAAGGGATCGTGAGTGCCCCTATCTCCCTCTTTTTATCGAGAAAATAGTGCATCTCCTCGATAGGTGGTGGCCTTCGGATGTCATATAGTTCGACCCCGAACTCAGAGGCAAGTTCTGATAATTCTTCATCTTCGCTTAGATATTTATGCAGACCCGCTACCACATCCATACCCTCACGTATCCCCCTACGGATGTGTTTTTTAAAGGATTCAGGTAGGTAACCACCGATAGTGGCCACACCTACTATCAATGTGTCCACATCACCTACTTCCTTCAGGGCCTCCTCCACACCGTCGTAAATAGGCTTACTATGACAGTTGGGTACGATCTGGTCGGTGGTGCTCCCGGAAAATTTTGGATCCACGACTCCCAGGATCTCGTATCTTTTCGAGTAACGTAAAAGTCCGTGGGCGGTTTTCGCTACGGAACTATCAAGGTGACCATCGGTCAGGATCAGTGCTCGCTCCATGGATGGGGGAGTGTTGGTAAGAACATAAAATATTTTCGTTGATGATGAGGTCACCAAACTGATATATACGATCGTTCCCTTTTATTATCCGGTGAATCAGATATGGGATACGACGTGGTGATCGTAGGTGCCGGACCTGCGGGCTTGTTCGCTGCTTACAGACTCAGTTCTAAGGATGTGAAGGTTCTGTTGATAGATAAAGGAAAGGATATCACAGAACGCAGTGAGAACGACATCATGAGCGGTGTCGGTGGGGCCGGTGCATACTCCGACGGTACGGTGAACCTTCGTCCCGATATCGGAGGAGATCTAACGGATTACACGGGAAACGATGAAGACGCT
>PUPH01000037.1 GCA_003553085.1 Thermoplasmata archaeon | reverse complement strand
GGGCCTTACAGCAGAGGATATAAAGATGTCTACCACAAAAGGGCCCACAGCTAACTCCTACCTAGCCTAGGGTCACACGTCCCAGAAAGGTACCAGTCTCAGCCCTCCCCAGATAGTCATAGCGAGAGCTGACCGAACTATCTATACTCCAACACTCCCTCGCGGGCAGCTCACGCCATGACGCCCATGAGGACCAGGCACTTGTGGAACTTGGTCTCGGGCAGAGCCTTGGTCATGATGTCGGCCGTCATGTCTTCAGTCTTGCAGTAGTCGAAGCTGACCTCCTTGCGTGCCACGCGCTCCCTCGCAAAGTGGTAGGCGATGTCGATGTGCTTGGACCGGACGGAAGCGATGGGGTTCTTGAGCAGCTTGAGCGCCGACTGGTTGTCGCCGAACAGGTGAACAGTCGCCTTGCCCAGGTCCAGGTCCACCATGAGCTTGCGTAGCCAGAGCGCCTCCTTCACCGCCTGCGCCGCCGCCATGTACTCCGCCTCCGCAGTTGACACAGCCACCGTTGCCTGCAGCCTCGATGACCAGCTAATGACTCCACCGTTGAGCATGAAGACGTAGCCAGTGGTGGATCGCCGGGTGTCGATGTCCCCGCCGTAGTCAGCATCGCAGAAGCCGTGTAGGCTCTCCTCCTTGCCAAAGACGATGCCGTAGTCCGTTGTTCCAGCGAGGTACCGCACCACCGCCTTGGCCGCCAGCCAGTGCGCCGTTGAGGGCTTGGACATGAAGCGCGCCAGGACTCCAACAGCGTATGCGATGTCCGGCCGGGTGCACACGGACAGGTACAGCAGGCTGCCCACCAGCTCAGCGTAGCCAAAGCGCTCCTTGTCCAGCAGGTCCGTCTTGCTCGATGTCAGCTTGGTGGCCGTGCTCATCGGGGTGGTCTTGGTCTTGCCGTCCGCCAGGCCGTACTTGGTCACCAGCTCCGATGCCATGCGCCGCTGCACAATCTTGAGTCTCCTGGCACCGCGGTCCCTCTCGATCTCGTAGCCCACAAAGATGTGCGCGTCGCCCATGTCACGCGCCTCAAACGATGTCAGCAGTGCGGTCTTGGTCTCCTCCACCAGCTTGATGTCCTTGGCAGCAATGAGGATGTCGTCCACGTACACCAGCAGGTACACTTGGTCAGTCTTGGTCTTCTTGGTGTACAGCCCTGGGTCCGCCTCCGATGCCGCAAAGCCGATGTCCTCCAGCTCCTTCTTCAGCCGGGTGTGCCACGCCCGGGGCGCCTGGCGCAAGCCGTACAGCGCCCGCCGCAGATGGCACGCCATGCGGCTGCCGCCCTCCACGTAGCCCGGCGGCTGCACCATGTAGATGTCCTCCTCCAGCTCACCGTTCAGGAAGGCAGTCTTCACGTCCAGTTGGTGCAGCTCCAGGTCCTCCGTAGCCACCTCCGACAGCAGCGCCCGCAGGGTGGTGTGCTTGCTGACTGGCGCGTAGACCTCGTTGAAGTCGATGCCCTCTCGCTGCGCGAAGCCCTTGGCCACCAGCCGCGCCTTGTACCGCTCCACGCCGCCCGATGCATCACGCTTGATCTTGAACACCCACTTGACAGGGATGGGCTTGATGCCGTCCGGCAGCTCCTCCAGCGTCCAGGTGCCGTTGGCGTGCAGGGATGCTATCTCCTCGTCCATTGCACGCCGCCACTCCTCCGCGTCCTCAGATGCCAGGGCCTCCTCGTAGGTGGTGGGCTCGCGGTACTCAACTTGCGCCAGGATGACCTTGTACCACTCGCTCGGCTGCCTCCGCTCCCGCGCTGGGTACCGCCTTGGCGCCTGCACAGCTCCCTCGGGCTCCTGCACCTCCGGCTCCGCCTGGTCCGCAGCTAGGTCCTCGCCAGCCCGTGCTTCTCCCTCGGGCTCCTGCGGCACCGGCTCCTCCTCGTCCGCAGCATGGTCTTCTGGGCCATCGGCCCGGTGTTGACAAACACCGTTTGGGTCTCCAGCCGCAGCCTCATTGAAGGTGACGTCCCTGCTCACCGTCACCTTGCCGGACTCCTCCAGCAGCACGCGGTACGCCTTGCTGCTCGGCTCGTAGCCCACCAGGATGCCCTTCTCGCTCACCGGCTCCAGCTTGCGCCGCAGGGTCTTGGGCACGTGCACGTACGCCTGCGCGCCGAAGGTCCGCATCTTGGACACGTCCGGCATGCGGTCCCAGAAGAGCTCGAACGGGGTCTTGGACTTGGCCGTCACAGGTGAGCGGTTGCGGATGTAGCACGCCGTTGCCATCGCCTCAGCCCACAGGTCCTGGTCCACTCGCGCCTCCAGCAGCATCGCCCGCATGCGCTCCACCAGGGTCCTGTTCAGCCTCTCCGCCGCACCGTTCTGCTCCGGGGTGTAAGGTGCCGTGGTCTCGTGGATGATGCCCTTGCCAGTGAAGAAGTCCTTGAGCTCCGTGTTGAGGTACTCGCCGCCCCGGTCCGTTCGCACAGCCGCCAGCTTCCGTCCGCTCTGGGTCTCCAGCATGGTGATGGTCTTCTTCACGGTGGGGATGACAGCTGCCTTGGACGGTACTGGCACCACGATGGAGAGTCTCGAGTAGTCGTCCAGGAACGTTGCCACGTAGCGGTTGCCTCCTCGCGATGCCACGTGCATGGGTCCGCAGACGTCCATGTGCACCAGCTCCAGCGGCCGCGATGTCCTCTCGCGCGATGTCATGGGGAAGGGCTCTCGGTGCTGCTTGGACAGGATGCAGGGCTCGCACAGTCCGCCGTCCGCAGCTGTCTTGAACTCCTCCGCCGTCACCTTGATGCCTGACACGATCTTGGGCAGCTTGGACAGGTTGTTGTAGCCGAGGTGCCCGAAGCGCCGGTGCCACAGCTCTGGGGTCTCCTTGGCCAGGAAGGTCTTGACGTCTTGGTACGGGTACGACACGTCCATGCAGTAGAGCTCTCCAGGTCCAGCCTTCATCTTCGCCAGGCAGCGCCCGCCAGGTCCCTCCACGATGCAGCCGCTGCTTGTGAACTTGGTCGTCGCGCCGCGCTCCGCCGCCTGTCGCACGGAGAAGAGGTTGCTGACCGCGCCCGGCACGAACAGCACGTCCAGGAGGGTGATGGATGCCACGCTGGTCCTCACGCGCACGTTGCCCACGCTCGCCGCCAGCGCCACGGTGTTGTTGCCAAACGTGACCTTGATGGGCTTGTCCAGGGTCCGCTCGTCCTCCAGCAGGTGCCTCCAGCAGGTGATGTGCCGCGAGGAGCCGGAGTCCAGCACCCAGGTCGTCACGCCCGCGTGCACGTCCAGGCCAGCCATCAGCGCCACCTCCCTTCCGCCACGTCCAGCCTCGTCCGCCTTCTTCTTGCGGCACTCCGCCTTGATGTGGCCCTTGCGCCCGCAGTAGTAGCACTCCTTGTCGGCGTGGCGCGTAGTAGGCTTGGTAGTAGGTTGTAGGTTGTCGCCGCGCCTCCCTCCAACGCCTCCAACGCCTCCGCTCCTCTGCCCTCTGCCGCCGTCGCCCTTCACGTAGAGCACCTTGGTGTAGTCCTTGGAGTCGCCCTTGTCCATGCGCATGAGCCGCTCCTCCGCATGCAGCAGCTTGGCGGTGACCACGTCCAGGTCCAGCTCGCCGTCGGAGGCCTCCAGGATGGCCACCGTCGTCTCGTACTCCTTGGGCAGCCCCGCCAGCACCGAGAACGTCAGCTCCGTCATCGCCATGCTGTGCCCAGCTGCCGTCAGGTCGTTCCACAGGCTCCTCGCGCGCGCCACGTACTTGGACATGGGCTCCGACGGCTCCTTCGTCAGGTGCGCCAGCTCCTTCCGCAGCTGCAGCTTCCTCGCGGTGCTCTTCGTCTTGTACACAGACTCCAGAGCCGTCCACGCCTGCTTGGCCGTTGAGCAGTCGCGCAGCATGACGAGGTGGTGGTCCGCCACGTAGAGGCCGATGAGCGCCAGCGCCTTCAGGTCCTCCTTCCGGTCGACTGCGACGCCCTCCTCCGCCTCCACTGGCCCCCACAGCCCCTTGGTGACGAGCAGGTACTTCATGCGCATGCTCCACGTTCCGTAGTTCTCCAGGTCCAGGAGCTCCACCGACGACATCTTCTCGCTAGCCATGGTCCTCGGCTTGCCGCGCCTACGCTCCTGTAGTTGGCACCTCCGACGGACCTTCTCCTTGGCTTCCTAGCAGTGTCGCGCTGCTGGCCTGCGCCCCAGACTCATAACCTGTTGAGATGTGGGCCTTACAGCAGAGGATATAAAGATGTCTACCACAAAAGGGCCCACAGCTAACTCCTACCTAGCCTAGGGTCACACGTCCCAGAAAGGTACCAGTCCCAGCCCTCCCCAGATAGTCATAGCGAGAGCTGACCGAACTACCTATACTCCAACACTCCCTCGCGGGCAGCTCACGCCATGACGCCCATGAGGACCAGGCACTTGTGGAACTTGG
>PUPH01000078.1 GCA_003553085.1 Thermoplasmata archaeon | reverse complement strand
TTCCCGGGTAAAGAGCACGTATCCGAAGAGAGGGTGCTCTCCTATCGTGCTGAGAAGATGTTCCAACACCTCGATACCATCGAGGATTATTTTGATCTGTTCGTTGAAGCCAGCAGCCCTTACGAGGTTTATCTAAGGGTCGATGATTTTCATATGGATGCTTGGGAGACCATGAGGGAAAAGGACGAAATCCTAGAGGGGCGCTTCCTTAAAGGTAGGGTAAAGTACGCCTTACGTGACGATCTACCCATGCTGGTCGGAGCTTATCGAACCGAAGAACTGAACGATCAGGAGGAAGAGGTTCTTAGATCGATCAAAGAGGGTAAGGCGAACACTATCAGAGATCTGAAGAAATTATCAAACCTGAAGAAGGACAGGCTCAAAGAAATGATAAGGAAATTGGACTCCAACCTATACGTGCTGCGGGAATTCACCGGTGAAGAAGGCTGGTCCAGCAAGAACGTTTACAGAGCCGTAGATATCCGGGTACTACCAAAGGAAGAAGCACGCAGTGAACTGATCAAGCGGCTGCTGAGGTCGCATGGACCGGTTTCCATCAGCGGGATACGGCAGATAACAAAATTCTTCAGGAGAGAGGTAGAAACCGTACTCTCAGCGATGGTGAGAGAGGGAGAGGCTGTCAGGGTCAGAGTTGGGCCTTCTAAAAGAGAGCTGTACATGTACTCCGACGAACTTGATAGTTTGAAGACCGCGGATGATGAACAGTTATCTAAGCTCAGGATACTCTCGAAGAACGATCAATATGCACTGCCGCTTTGGGCCGAGATATACGGAAGGTACGGAGACGATTGGATATATCCACTGGTGAAAAATGGAAGAGTCATCGGTGGATTGGAGATATGGGAGATGAGCGGGGTCGTCGAGATCCGCCATATAGATCTAGAAGATGAGTCCATCCTTGTGGACCTATTGGACACCATAGATGAGATGATGGATTACTACGCCCTGCAGGGTTTCGACGTCCTCAGGGTCAGATACTGTAATCATATCAGCGTAGAGGAACTGGAAGAGAACTTGCTGTCGATATTTTTAGAGAAGGGATACAAACAGATACAGGATATGCTCGTCAAAGGAAACATCATAACAGATGTGTATGAAGAAGATGAACTTCGATCCTACATGATGTATCGACAGCACCTTGCAGGAAACCCCTTCCAGGGAGCTAAAGAGGCTTTGAATGAACTAAAAGGTGCTAGATCGGATGAAGAGATCACTGAAAGGATGGAAGGTCGATCTAATCTTACATGGATGCACAGAAGGGGTGAGCTTGTACAGGGTAAGATGATACCCTCATACTTGATGTACTGCACCCATGATCAGGCCTTGGTGTATGGAGCCGCTAAGTCGGTGGAGTTCGATCATGTGATGGAAGAAGTCTATGACCTCATCCATGAAGAAGGTCCCGCTTCAAAAAGACACGTCCAAATAAGATCACCATACAGTAAAGATAAGACCAAAGACGCCATGGATGATCTTTACGAAGGGGCGATGATCTGTAAGGACTATGATAAAAAATACATCGCTATCGGACGCGATGCCTTCGACCAGAAAAAAGCTTTGAATAAAGTGATACTTTGGTGCTTCCAGTCCTTTGGATATTTCACAGCAGAGCGCTTATCCGCATACATCGGCTCCAGCGTCGGGATGGGAGAGATAAGAGATTCACTGGGTGACCTTGTGGAGGAAGGATATCTTACCAAAGGTTTCCTAAAAGAGGGGGATGAATCTATATATTGGATCCTCGAGGAAGGTTTGGATATGGTCGGTAGGATCAAAACTAACAGAGAGTTCATAGTAGGTCCGAAAGATAGGCTCAACCTGTACCTCCGATCTGAGATTAAAGACCGCTTCGGATTGAGTCACTGTTATGTGATATTCACCGGTAACAAGATGGTCGCAGCCTTCAAAGCTAAGATCTCGTCGGGTGTTCTTTCAGTCACCGATTACGAAGGTGATAAAAGTTACCAAAGGATCATCAAACGATGGGCGTACGAGCACAATCTAGCGATGAAAGAAAAGAAGAAAAGGAAAAGGGTTTCAGATTACGAGGTCCGAAAGTGGTATGAACGCACCAGAAAACTATAGCTGCTCTCGTTTTTCTACACTGGCGGAACCGTGGACTTTGACGTTCTTTCCCCTAACCAACCGGACTTTGCAGCCGGGACCTATCTTTACATCTTCTCCTTCCACTTCGTCCGCTATGGTGTTTTCCAAGTATATCTTATCACCGATGATGGTTTTTGCCTCTAGTTTTCCCTTATTGAACATCGAGAACAATCCTCCACCACCGCTCTCCACCAGTATGTCGCCACCTTTGATATGAGTCACTGAGCTATCTCCGCCGGGTTTGAGCATTATCTCATGACCATTTAAGGTACCCTCTATCTTGAAAGCCCCGGTTGCTGTAAATGTTTTTGAATCAACATCACTCACTATCTTCAAAGCTCCTGAAGATGAGAACTCCTCTGCATCTATATGGGCTTCGAACTTAGAAGAGCCTCGTGATTTGATCTGTTTTGCCTTAACGGGACCCACGAACTTACTGGCACCAGATATTTCCATCGTGTTCGCCTCGGTCTTTCCTTCCACTTTAAAACTACCCCTAACATCCAGATTGCCGATCTTTGCATCCCCTACAACCTTTGTGGCCCCCGAAACTTTAGCCTCGTCAGCTTTCAAGTATCCTTCGACCTTTGAGGCCCCGGATGCACTGAAGTATTGGCAGTTTACATCAGCAGTTTTCGAGGCGCCGGAGAGGTTTACTCTTTTGGTTTTTCCTTCGGTCTCGATGGGGATCTCATCGGTTTCTAAATCCTCATCCTCATCTTCGAATTCGTCCTGCTTCATCCTTTCCTGCTTCTCATACCTAGCCTTTATGGTTTTGTAGGTCTCCTCGGAGATCTCTCCGTTGGCGAGCCTTTCTTCGAGTTTTCTTAGGATTTTATCTTCCATTTTTATACACCTCTTATTTCTTGATACTAACAACACGGTACAAGTATTTATACCTGATTGAAGATATTATTAGATAATTGCAATCTTGGTGTAGATAACTTCAACTCAGAAGTTGAAAAAGTTGATATATCCCCTTCTATATACCATTAGAGATGAAGAAATTCACGGAAGATATGCTGAGTCTATTCTCATCACCTACACGCTGCAGTATAATAGAATTACTGGGTAAAGGCTATGATCATCCCGAGGATCTGGCAAAGAAACTGAAGATCACCAGGCAGGGTGTGGACAAACACTTGTTGGAGTTGCATGACTGGGGATTGGTGGAAAGGAATGCGATATTTCCTCCCGACGGTAGGCCGAAGATAATATACGAACTCACCAAACAGTGTAAGCAGTTGGTCAGTACACTCGACAAGATCGGAGATAGGTATAAAGAAACCATGATCTCCCGTGCTGAAACTCAGCTGGAACATCTAGACATGAAACTCGCCGAGGGTGAGCTGGCGGAAGAGATATACGAGAAGAAGGTCGACGAGGTGAAAAGGCAGTGGAAGTACGATCTTCTTAAGAACGAAAAAGATTAATAGTGTATACTGTTAGAGTAGGCATATCCAACATGCCACTGTGGCTTAGAGGCATAGCGATTCCTTGGTAAGGAATAGGTCGCGGGTTCAAATCCCGCCAGTGGCTTTCATCTTTATTATCATTCCACCTCTGTTTCTTCGGTATCCTCTTCGAAAAAGTCTTCTTCATCCTCTTCGAAAAATTCGTCGTCCGGTGAATCTGATCCCTGTGTTCCTCTTTTCCACAATAAGACCACTAAGAGCAACAAGATGATCGATATGATCCCTATCAAAAGGAGTGTTCCCGTAGACATGCCTTTGTCTTCAGGTTCCGTATCATCTGGATCTTCGTCGTCCGGTGGTACCTCTTCATCTTCCTCAACCACAACTTCTTGAGATAGATCGTAGAAGGATATCGAATAAGTACCGGAGTCTTCGAATAGATGAGTGAAGGACGTTTCAGCGGTCTCTCCAGCGGGGATAGTTAACGAGCCGATGGAGGTTCCGTCGATACTAACCGTTATAGAGCCTTCTTCTTCACCGATATTTTCTCCGGTAATCGTTATCGTGACTTCGAGAGGTACCGTACCTTCGGTGGGTTGGACATCCAAAGTCAAGTTCACCGGTTCGAACCCGATCTGTTCCTGAACGACGACTATGATCGTTTGGTCGTGGAACTCTAATTCATATTCCCCCACATCTGAAAAAGTGTGGGTAAAAGTAAGCTCTGCAGTATCTTGTGCAGGTATCTCAAGGGTTTGTATGACCGTTCCATCTTTGAGCAGTTCTAGGGTGCCGCTCAGCTCTCCGATGTTTTCAGCTCCGATAGTTATGCTGACTGTTAGAGGGGCATAACCTACCTCAGGATCGATTATCAATGAAACGTTCACCGGTAAGAATTCC
>PUPH01000173.1 GCA_003553085.1 Thermoplasmata archaeon | reverse complement strand
TGTGTTTCTCAGCCATCTCTTTGCTCTTACGATACAGTTCTGCAGCGTTCTCCCAATCCTTCTGTATGGAATATATCACACCGCGGTTCATCAGAGATACTATCTGCTGGTACTCGTCCTTTGCATCGCTAAAGAGATCTCCACTGACCCCATAGTACTCCTGGCTTTTATCATAATCCTCCATCTCCCCGTAGAGGTCTCCAAGGTGATCGTAAACTATCGCCATCCCAGAGTGATCCTCATCTCTGGTGTAAAGTTCAAGGGCCTCTTCAAAGCATTTCAAAGCATGATCGTATCTACCCTTTCTCCAATATATCACACCCAACATTCTACTACAGCAGGCTCTTTTTGAAATATCTCCGAGTTTTTTACAGACCTCATACCCTTTCGCCTGATATCTCGATGCTTCGTCTATCTCACCCATCTCCAGGTACGCGTGGACCAGTCCTATAAGAGATTCCGCTCTTAGATCAACACGGTCCAGTTCCTCCGCTATCTCCAAACTCCTCTTGTAATCCTTGACCGCTTCTTCCATATTCCCGATGGCGATATCGGTGTCTCCAAGTTCTAAATGAAGTTTGCATTCCTTGATCAAACGAACCATCTCTCTTTCCTCTTCCCTCAAGCTATTCAAACGATTCAATATGCTGTACTTCCTGATGCTGTTCTTTACCTTCTCCGCTTTCTTCATCCCGATAAAATACCTGACCGCCTCGTACACCTTCTCAGCAAGTTCCTCTAGATCTTCGTAACTCAATGAGTCCGGAGGGACCCCCATATCCCAGCATTGCTTTTCATAGATACTCTCTCCAAGATCACCAAGCTCCTCCCTCAACGTCTCCCTGACGTTGTGACTTATTCCTCGTACCATGACAAACTCAATAGACCAACCTTTAAAAAACATTTTTCCAAACTATCAACACACATCGCTTCTTCGGATCATATATTCGCTTATCAAAAGAGGGATGGCGATCCAGACAATCAATAGTATGATCATGGACCACGTCTGGTATATATCGGGATAAACAGTGCCTTCAGTGCCGCCTAACTCCATGGCCCTCAACCGAAGAGCGGGTATGTTCAAGGTCAACAGCGTGTACCATATGATCACCGGGTTGAACAACTGCATCACGAAGTACCATGTAGGTGGAGATATACCTTCGACCATGGTATCCCAGCCGAAGGATAACTCAGCGATGGTGTACATTATGAACAGCCATAGTATATTGTATAGAAATAGTATGAATATGGAACCGCACATGGACGAGTTGCTGGTCCTGAATACCGTGGATAACATCATGGAAAAGGATAGAAAAACCCCTCCCAGGAGTATGGAGCTGAAGATGAAAAGATAGTACTCCGACCATATCATCCGTTCCACCTGGGTGGAAAGGATCACGCCACCGGCACCTAGTCCCAAACCTACGCTGAGAGCGATGATGCCCCATAAACCTAGGAACTTCCCGGCGATGATCTCCCCACGATCCAGGGGATAAGAGGACATCAGTTCAAGTGTACCACTTTCCCGTTCCTGTACTATGGAGCCATACCCAAATATGATCCCGAGTATGGGTGCCATGAACTCCATATAACCCACCATGTACATCACCGCCTCTTCAAGATGATGCCAGTGAAGCCCCTCTTCAAGAGATGCGCCGTAGAAAGTGACGAGGAGTGACATGGAAACGAACACGGCGATCAGTGCCAGGATCCAACCGCTCCTTACCTTGGTCTTGAACTCTTTATGTGCGATGAAGTAGATCCTGGACCACATATCCCTGGAATAGAGTAAGCTGATACGCTTAAATTTCATCTGTCATCCTCCGTTAGTTTAACGAACACCTCTTCTAGATCCGGTTCATGCAGTTTTACATCTAGAACACGATAGTCTCTGGAAAATATATTTCTCAAAGCTTTTATCTTGTGAACACCGCTGCAGTAAAATACGATGTATTCTCCTTCGATACGCGGGCGTTTCACTCCCTCTAGCTCGCTTACGTACTTGAACGAACTCTTTAAGGGTTTCATCAAGACCGTGATCCTATCTTCAAGATCCAAGACATTAGTCAGATCTTCGAATACGTCCTCCGTCAACATGGACCCTTTACTGATGATCCCCACACGATCGCATATCTCCTGGACCTCGCCCAATACATGGCTGGAGAAGAGTATGGTCTTGCCCTGCCGCTTGAGGTTCTTCATCATGTCCTTCAACCATCGACGGACAGAAGGATCAAGACCGGAGGTGGGTTCGTCCAATATGAGAAGCCCGGGATCGCCTATCAGCATCTGTGCCAGACCTACCTTTTGTTGATATCCCTTGGATAAGGTTTCCACCTTCCTATCGCCTAGGCCTTCGATCCGAAGAGCCTTCATCACCCGTTGGCCCTCATCTTTATCGAACCCCTTCAACCTGCTGAAGAATATCAGATTTTCTTGAACCGTCATCTTTTCATAAAGTGATACATCCTCGGGGAGGTAACCTATGTCCCTCCTTCTATCGGCGGTTATAGGCTCACCTTCCAACCTTATCTTGCCGCGGTCAACTTCCACCAGGCCCATGATGATCCGTAGGGTGGTGGTCTTACCTGCACCGTTGGGTCCCAGGAATCCGTATATCTCACCCTGACGCACCGACATATCCAGTTCGTCAAGGGCCTGGATGCCGTTGAACTCCTTGCAGAGACCTCTGACCTCGAGGAAGACCATGGTCGGTATAACGTATCTGAATTAAAAATCCTTTTCCTTGCACCAAACGCAGTGATCGACCGGATGCTCTCCACTGCCGACGGCAGTACCCTTTTGTATGGCGTCTTCTATGAATCTTTTTGCCGTGTCCACTGCATGCTCCACAGCGGAGCCTTTAGCTAGCATGGCGGATATAGCAGCTGAAAAGGTGCAGCCGCTTCCGTGTTTGTTACCTGAGAACTTATCACCCTGGATGACCTTGGGATCGGTGCCATCGTAAAAAACATCGACGACCTTATCCCCCAACGTTTTACCCTTGATCACAACGTACTCCGCCCCGGTGGCATGAAGATCTTCAGCTGCAGATATCATATCATCCACACTCCGTATGTCCGTACTTGTCAACACCTCTGCCTCACGGATGTTCGGTGTAGTGATCAAAGCCATCTTCATCATACGTTTTCGGTACATATCCACCGCATCCGACTTCAGTAAAAGATCACCCCGTTTTGTGACCATCACAGGATCGACGACGGCTTTCAAAGAGTACTCGTCGAGCTTATCCGCCACCATCTCTATGATATCTTTATCGTAGAGCATACCGGTTTTCACGGAATCGGTACCTATATCTGACAACACCGCATCTATCTGCGATCCTACGAATTCTGGCGGTAGAGGATGTATATCGGTCACCTCTATCGTGTTCTGAGCGGTCAATGAGGTGATCACGGTACTCCCGTAAACCTGAAAAACTGTAAAGGTTTTTAGATCCGCCTGGATCCCCGCTCCACCTCCGGGATCGGAACCGGCGATCGTCAACGCACGAGGGATATGGGACATACATCACTTGAACTCCGAGAACATATAAAAAAATATGGTTGTAAAAGATTTTAAATATCAGTCGGATTATTCAAAGTTTATCCATGGATAAGAAAGTCGTTGAATGGAACTGGGACCGAGAAACTAGTCGGTTTCTACTAAAAGGTTTATTCGATATAGTAAAGGAAACCGCAAAAAGATCGGGAAAACAAAAAGTGCTGGACCTCGGTGGGCTTAAAGGCAGTCTGGCCAAAAAAGTCCACGCGGACCTATCCGTCTGCATAGACCTGGAACCTAAAAAACGCTATGATGAATTAGATTACATCAGAGGTGACATACGTGAACTGCCTTTTAAGAATAATACCTTTGACCTAGTACTGGCCAAGGCTGTACTCCATCACGTTCCGGATGAACTCGATGATACATTGGAAGGGATACACAGGGTGATGAAGGACGGAGGTTACTTAGTTGTAGAGGAGCCGCTATCCAAGAATCCTTTAAGTAAGACAGCAGGAAAACTATTCACGACAACCATCCACGATGAGGATGAGAGACCTCTAGAACCGGAGCTACTACTATCGACCCTTAAAAAATATTTTTCCTGCCGAGAGGTCAAGATGTTCTTCCTTACCACCTACCTTATGCCTCACATAATACCGCGGTTACCCGAACCTTTGAAACCGTCGTTCAGGAACCTGACTAAATTGATGCACGAGTTCGATGAACACGTTATCTCAAATTCAAAATACTTGGCCGGTAAGTCTTCCTACATGGCGGTTGTGTTGAAAAAATGAGTCATCACTTTTTGACTTCATCCCGTACGTACTCGTACATCTCTTTCGGGTGTAGAGACTCCATTATGTAATCCCAGTCTTTCTTCGTGAACTCACCTATCAGGTAAAGGATCAATGCATAGGACCCCAGGAAAAGCATACCGTACACACCGAGATGATAGAATCTGGTGAGCGGGAGGTATGATCTTTCTGCGTAAAATAGTATAATAGCGGTTATCAAAGCAGAGATGATATGCAGTGGGATCCTTCCGTAAAGGCGAACACCGGCCTCCTTTTTTGAGTACACTAGGACCAGCAGGAAAAGTATAACGGACGAAGTCAGTGTTGCAATTGCTGCACCGATCTCCTTCAATCCCAAAAGAGGGATGCCGAATAAAGAAGGTGGGATCAGCAGAAAGTTGAGTCCAAAATTTGTGAGATGACAGAATATGACAAGCTTGGCACCCAAACCGGGTTTGTTGATGGCTGCGAAAACAGTCTTCATGGGGCCGATAACCACCAAGAAGAAGGCGTTGATAGCCATTATACGTAGAGCCGGGACCGCAGCGATGAAATCTCTACTGAGCAATATGGTGATCGTTTGTTCAGGGAATATTATCAGAAAGAATATTATCGGCGTTACTACCATGCAGAGATATCGGGAAGATTGTTTCACCAGATCCTGTATACTCTTCCAATCGGAATTCGCATGGTGACTTGAGATGGTCGGAAAGAGTATCGTGACTACGGCCGTTGATATCCCTAGTAGAAGTGCAGAGAACCTTAAACTGACTGCATAATAGCCAACGTTAACCGAACTCCAAAACATCTGGACCATGACGATATCGAGCTGCTTTCCCAACCTGCTTGAAAAATAGATAAAGAAAGATGGGAGGCCGAAGGTCCAGTAACTTCTTGCCATTTTCCAATCGGGCTTCTTGACAGGAATACTTTTCAAAAAAAAGATGGCGGCCAGTGCCATCAACAATCCACCGGCAAGATAGGTGTAAGCGAGTTCTATCGCCTGACCGTCTGTCAGAGTCACGATTATGATGAATATGAATGGTATGTTGTAGTCCATGAACCGTATGATCTCCATCTTGGCGATCTCAGCTCTCGCCTGGAAAGTTTTCATACCGATGTTCCCTATGAGTTTTACCGCCGCGACGGATATCATTATGTAAAGGACCGTTTCGTGGGCCGGTGATTCAAAACCCCTCCCCAAAACGTTGGTCCATATCAAGAGAGCGCCGAAAGCCAATCCGAGCATGATCGCCCCTACTGCGGCGGTCAACGAGATGTAAGTACCCATACAAGTGCCTTCATCCTGGCCCTCCGATATCCTCTTGACGTGTGCTTTATTGAATATACTGCCTACGAAGGAGAACATCCCTACGAATCCCAATGCGAAGTTGACTATCCCGTAGTTATAATCGGGCTGGACCATAAATCGAGCTATGAAGAACATACCGATCACGCCCGTTACGGCACCGAATATCTGGTTGAAGTAGACCAGGAAAGATTTTCTGCCTATCATCCGCAGCACCTAGGAGAACTATGAGATATTTATATCCTGCTGATGTTGGGTATAGTGAGTTCAATATTTTTAAGTTGTTGTTCACCTTTACCCATGGTCAATGAACGTCGGACCAAAATAGGGACCAGTTGTCTGGATACCTAGTATCTAATCCATCTAAAAAATAATCCCTTGGCTTAGCATCCGCGACAGTCGGTTTTAGAAGTAGGCCCGGTAGCCCTTCTCTATCTAGAATATATCTGTTCTGTAAGAACCGGACGAGTAATGATTCATCGCCTTTGAACCCGTGCTTTTTGAATACCGAGGTCTCTTCAAGATCCCTGGTAAATGAATAGTACATGATTGGAGCTCTTCTTATACCGCTCAACATGGTTTTTACGATCTGATCAAGGTGAATGATGCCTTTGTATCCATATTCGAGTATTGAGTAATAATCGATCTTCTTACCAAATATGGATATAGGATCTTTTTCAAGAGATAAGTACCCTACTAGTTCTTCACCTTCCCAGCAGTATAGGTACACGATATCTCCCGGATATTCACCAAACCTCCACCGATAAAAATCCTCGTCCCTGTGATTAGTTATCTTACCATCATCGCTATGACGACTCATCAAGTCCACGATATCTTCGACCTCTACGTTTTTTGAGATCACTGTACGGGTACTCCCTTCTTCGTTTATCATTTGGTGATCGATCTCGGTTCCCAGCATACTGAAAAGTGAAAATCTGTAAAGTTTTTTCTTCCGGCCGATGGGATGAAAACCATACTCCTTCGTCACTTTTACCGTAGTTTCAGTCGGGGACAGACTCAAAAACATAGACAATGAAGGTATTTCACTGACTCCTTTGTTAGATCCATCCACGAGTTTAGAAAATATACCCCGCTTCCGATGATCGGGGTGTACCAGAGAATCACAGGGGGTGACCATCAGATGTGAACCGTCTCCGGCTGAGAAGCGTTGGACGACGAAACCTCTATGCCCAACTATGGTGCCATCATGCATCGCCAAGAAATTCAAAGGTTTATCGATATATGGATTCTTTTCGTATCTCCATTCGAACATCTCCTTCCGATCCTTGTGACTCAGATCCTTCCAGTTCAACCCAAGAGATAAGAAATCGATGAGATCATCCTTCTGTTTTGGTTCGTATCTTTTTATGGAGACGTTTTTCATGGCATGCCACCCTTTTTTCCACTGTCGTCCAACCTTTCCACCAGTTCAGATTGGGTTACAGGAGATATGCCTTCATCATCCTTGATATATTTGAATAGTTCCTCTAGAGCGGAGAGTTCATCATCGGTGGTTGAGAAATTATGATACTCTAACTGGGTGTACCATCCTTTATCGGCCCTGTACGATATGGCTTTTTTCCAAATCTCAATACTATTTTTTGGTTCGACTTTATCGACCCTGTACAACTGGTAATCACTCTTGATAGAACCGCCCAGCAACCAGATCCCATCTTTCTTGAATGGATAGGGGAACGACCAATATCTGATATGGGATAGAGCGCCCGATGACAAAAATTTGATCCCGGTTGTTTTTGCGGCTTCCAGTGTTCGCGTATCATGCTTACCGTTGGGTCCTATTAGACCGATGATCTCTCTTTCGAACACATCCTCTAATATATCCTTGGATCGTCGGATAGAACCTACCTGGTCCTGTTCGGTCATGTCTGTGTGCATATGGCCATGTGATATCACATCATGCCCACCTTCTTTGATCATTTGGATCACATCATCGGACATGACCGGGATGTATTCCGTGGCTATCGAGAACGTTATCGGTATGTCGTATCGGTCTGCAAGGCCGATCAATCGCCTGACGCCTTCATCGTGCTCTCTAACGTTTTCTTCACTCGTGTTGATATCCACCCGTATGGAGAAATAAGACTTCTCGGTCTTCGTCCCCTTGAAGAGCAATTTGTTGATGAATTGATAGGGAAAGATCTTTGCAAATGTAGAGGGTTCGTGAGGGTTGATGAATGTGTTGAAGGTCACCACGACTAAAAGGTGGGATATCAGAAGTAAGATGAATACCAATACTAACAGCGATATCATCTACATACCAACTCCGATTACCTGATCCCAGCAATATGTATCAGTTTGACAATCCATATATTTATGAAAATAAAAACATCGTATAAAGTATTTATCGTCGAGGTTTATGGTGATTCAACTAGTGTCTCTATAAGCCTTTAAAAATATCTCCAGAGAAACTAATGTCCTTATCTTCCTTCCCACATACTCACCCTTTCGATGTTTTGTTAGAAGGGATGGTGGGTTGATCCAGTCGACCGTGTTCCTCCTTCTAAGATCTTTCAACTGTTTTCTTGCAAATCTTTTTAGACTCCTTGATCTTTTCAATTCTATATCCCAATCAAGATGGTTGGTTTTGAACCAGGGTTTACAGTAGTTGATATTCTTCTTGATCTTTTCCTTGGTCTTGATAAACAATTCTCTAAACTTCGCATGTGCGGGATTTACCGTTAATGGAAGTCCGTGATAGTTGGTAGTTTTCATTGAGAATACATCGGGATATGTACGAGTGATGATGTCCTTGAACAATCTTTTATTCACGCGATATTTACGAGGAACGTTCAAAATGAAATCTAACCATGTTTTGGTGAGATATGGGGATGAGTAGCCATCCTTGGGTAGGGCTGACGGTCGGATGTAGTACGCCTGCCTCACACCAAAATCGAGCTGTTCATCGTAAGTCATCACATCTCTTTCAAAAGCCGGTTCGTTTGGCAGCACATCCCTGGGTTCGAAATCTTCCGTACTCAACCTCGGGTGAAAGTAGTTTCTATCTATAAAATAGTCGATAGCGCTCTCCCAATCCTTTGACTCATTCTCAGGTAGTGTGGAACCCGCAACCGAACCGCCCATGTAGCCCGACCAAAATAAAAAATCATCGTACTCGGTGTGATCAACAAAATATTTGTACGATTCTCTAGCCCTGAATAATTTCGTCGGACGTGTATATTCGTTAGCACTTTCTATGAGAAAGTCTTCAGACCATGGAAAAGAATCAGGTGACATATCGATGGGGATATTTTCTATACCGAATTTGTTCGCTACTTTTTGTCCGATTTCAAAATCTAAGGTACCTGGAGATCCAAATGTATAAGTGACGATAGTCGATGGGGCAACATTATCCAAAAGGAAAGCAAAAATGGCTCTAGAATCCACGCCCCCACTCAAGGGTACTACATGAACTTTTTTGTCTGAATTATCATCAAGGTACCTATCAAATCCATCCAACAATGCTCTTTGACCTTGTTTTATGAGTTTTTCTCGACTTCCAGATATTTCAGGCATCTGAGAAGACTCTATTATGGTTTCGGGGATATCGAATTCAGGTTCAGGGATATACTGAAATGACAGATATGTCTCGATCCCCTTTTTTGAATCAAACCAATCTTCTGACATTTGATACACCCTCTTTCTCTCTTATCTCCTTTAGTCTTTGCAGGATAGTCCTCCCTTCATCCCGGTGAACGTCCAACATGATATCCAACTTCCCGATGATCTCCTTTTGGTCTATATCGCTTCGAATATCAAAAAGATATCGGTTCTGATGGAAGGATTCGAGTAATTCTTGATATTTGATAGCCCAGCCAAGGACCAATGCGGGCACTCCTTTACGGTAGGAATGTATTATGGAGTGATATCGGGATGCGACCACGAATTCAAATTGTTTTAATATCCCTTCCAATTCGATGGCGTTGAAATCCTCCTGGATCAACACCACATTCTCATCATCTCTGTAGATCTCCTTGAGCTTGTTGCATATGGAAAGATCTTCCTCAGCATGCCTTAAAAGAAATACTTTTTTTCCGTTTTTCAATAGATGATCCATGATCTTCTTGTATATCTCAAAAAATCTTTCATCTTTTACGCGATCCTTGACCCGCATGTTGGGGATTATTCCAACCGACCCATCGGGTATCTCTACATCTTTAAATCGGACCTTTTTTGAGAATATATTATCCAAGTCATATCTGTCGTTAAGAAGCACGATGTCCATGGAATGGTGTATGTTACTTCGAGTGAACTGTTTTATTTGCTCTAGACCGTCTCGTTCCCTACAATAGATCTTCTCAGGATATTTGAGATATCTTTTCAAAAGAGGGATGAGATAAATTTTACATTGAGGAGGATAATCAAAAGGTCCCAAGGATTGAGGTAATATGTAAAATGGTATGGAATATTTTTTCGCGAGCAGGATATTTAAGAGGTATATGGAGGAACCATAGCAGAAGGGGTCGCCTTTTTGTCTAGTCTGTGAGCTGAGAGCGTAACCGCTTATGTCCACCATGAGATAGGTGTTATCTAATATCGTCTTCAGTTCCTTTAATCCCTGATCTGATTTTTTAGATCTGCTTGGATTGAGAAGATTCACCTCTTGTTTTATATCTCTGTTCAGGAAATCGAAGGCGTACTGATACTTTTCCACCTCGTCCCTTTTTGCGTCCTCCAGAGAATAAAGATAGATGTTTTTCTCAGGGTACTTTCTCTTCAGTACATCAACGGCTGTAAAAGTCATCGCTTGTGCACCTTTATTGAACAGCTGCCCTCCAACTATGATTATGTTATCTCCTTGATGCTCCCCCTTCTTTTTTAAAAAAGGGTCCTTCAAAATATCTTTGATCAAAAAAGAGGTGAAATCTCCGGACAGCTTGATCATCTCACCCAAAAGGAGGAACTTCTCTTTTAGATGATCTAAACGTATACTGCGCTGAATCTTTTTCGCGTCGCATCTTTTTCCCAACTTGATTTTTTTCTTCGATCTGGATAGTTTTTTCCGTATATCTCTATCTATAGACGTATTCAAATCCTTGTAAAATGATTCCTTATCGCGCAGTATTTTTGCAAAATCCAAGTTGGTTTCTTTACCAGAAATATGCTGTGATCGGACGATGGAATCTACACTTGACCTCTCCCAGTCAAATAGGTGTTTTACATCTTCCCAAATGTCCTTCCCCTTCTGACTTCGAATGATGATACTGGAACGTCCGGGGCTCTCTTTACCTGAGATGTAACAATCACCGAATGATATATCTGCAAGGTGGTTCAGTTTATCTGTACAATAAAGGCACCTCTCGAGTTGGAAATGATCCTTCACTTCGATCCTTTCTTTCCTGCTTACAATCATAGTTCTTCCAGAGTCGAAATACAGTTTGGGATGTCCGGGCCATCCGTTTTTTTCCTTGTTTCTAAAATCAAATTTTATGAGTTTCTCATCTTCATGAGAAAATTTATCTTCAAAATACTTTAATACATGGTAATTTAAAGTCTTTTCACAAAACAAGCCTAGAAATAGAAGACCGCTGTCGTCTATTCCTTTTAATTTAATAAATTTCTTGATACCAGTTATTTGACATGCAGTACCTACTATTATGAAATTCGGCTTTTTGATCCGATCTAATGCCTTAATAACCTTGAAAACCGATGCGGGTATGTATTTAGATTTGGATGATGATAACAAGTCCTCGCTCTTTTCCAAAAATGAGAGCCTTGCAGGTTCTCCATCGAACATGTCGAAGGGGAGTACGAAGGCTCCCTTGTAAATCTCCCGTTCTATGAGTTCAATTATCATCGCCGTGATCAATCCACCGCTGGTAGATCTGTTTAATATCCTTTCATCTTTGCAGTAGGCGGAATACCCCTCGAGGTATTCACCCGTTGCCCACTCTATGAAATTATCGCCTGAATATTCGGGGATATCTATTCCAGGACACAGTTTTAAACATAGGCTGCAATCAATGCATTTTTCTCCATCTATGATCGGGGGAAATTGTCCCTCCACATATTCCATTTTGATGGCTTCTACGGGACATGAAGCATTGCATATCTCACATGAAACACAGAGACCCATGTCCCGAGTTTTATTAACATTCATGATATTTTCATTTATGAATCATATCGCAGCATTATAATAATTTTTCGAATCCTGTACACATATCTGTATGAATTATTTATATAGGGAGTACCCCTAAGTGAACCAAGATGAACGCTGAAAATCCACTGGTCAGCATCGTGATACCCACTTACAACCGGGCCGATACGATAAAAAAATGTTTAGACAGTGTTCTAGGTCAGACCTATAAAAATATCGAGGTCATCGTTGTAGATGACGGTTCTACAGATAACACCGAAGAAGTGGTAAAAAGGTTCGGAGATCCCCGTATCAGATATATCTCATACCGAACGAACAAGGGAGCTAACCACGCAAGGAACACTGGAATCAAACGAGCAGAAGGCGACCTCATCGCTCTGCAGGACAGCGACGATGAATGGCATCCAAAAAAGATAGAAAAGCAGGTGGAGGCGTACCTATCAAGTACCGAAGAATACAAAGTGATTTACAGCAGTCTGAAAAGCGAACGGAGTGGTGGTGAGTTCTATATGCCGGAAGATTGGGTCCATCCAACAGAGGGGGATGTTAGAATCCCAACGTTGAGAGGAACTTTCGTCAGCACCGCCACGATCATGGTTGAAAAGGGTTGTTTCGAAGAGATCGGTTATTTCGACGAAGAACTACCGCGGCTCCAAGATTGGGATATAGGTATAAGGTTATCAAAAAAGTACAAGTTCAAGCATGTGGATGAACCTCTGGTTATGCATCGTGTCAGCGAGGATAGCATCTCTTCCAATTTCAACTCCTTAGCACAGGCGTTGGAAATAATGTTAGAAAAACACCGACAAGAGTTTATTCAGGACAAGAGCGTATATTCAAGTCACTACTTCTGGCTAGCATCAGCTTACGTCAGTCTCAATAAGTGGGATGAAGGTATTGAAAATATGAAAAAAGGCTACAGAATAAAACCTCATCATCCGATCACTATATGTAGGTTACTGGCATCTCTATTAGGAGCTGACTTTTACAAACAATTTCGAGGATTATACAGAAAAATACTTCTTTGATCGATGTTACTTCAATAGTTCACACACATCCAATATATACATCTTTCTTCGCCCTTCATGTACCGAATCAACACACACCCGTTCACCACTTCTATCCCACCTTGGATGAAGGTCGCATTCCAGAGGATCATGTCTGTATTTTATGGGATTGTAAAATCTACCGATGTCGTGTTTTTCATCATCTTCTAGATCGTATATCATCAATTTTCTAAATCCACCTTGATCGGGGTAAGTATCTGTCAATAACCATCTTCCATCAGGTGAGAAAGATGGGTGCCCATCTCCACGTAAAGAATCCTTACCGATCCGGGTCACAGTATCGCTCTTATCTTCAAAAAGGTAGTACTTGCTGCTACCATCATCTCCAGGCATTCCAGAGGTCGCAAGTATCTCTTCATCGTTCTTCCAGGTAAAATGTGAAACGAAACCTCGATCTAACAAACAATATAGGTCTGTGCCATCCGGTTTCATCGTGAACATCCGACTGGATCTATTACCGTTAGATATGTATCGATGTAAAAAGACCACCCTATCACCTGAAGGATTGTATTTTATGTGATTTACCCAGTGATGTTTACTTTTATCACCGATCCCTTTAGATATTTCAGTTAAAGGTAAGATCAGCTCGACCTTTTCATCCTTAAGATCAAGTCTGAATATACCATCGTCGGAAGGTATGTATTTTTCTTGTAATTTGTAATCACCGGGATCATAACCATATCCCTGGCGTAGGTGATGTAACCTTTTGAAGTTCAGGGACATTGCCTCGGTTCCATCTTTATTGACGGTGTAAAAGGGGTATGGAAATACCTTTCGTATCCCCTGATGTATATGTTGGATCACTGTAACATAGCGTCCATCCCTATGATCATTGTACATGAATACGGGGCTTTTTTCATCTACCCAATGGAGCATACATCCCTGCTGCCAGTTCCATGCCCTAGTTTTCCCTATAACATGTTGTTTTCCGTCGGCATTATCTAAATAACCGATGATACCTTTATTCTCTTTGGTCGGGTGTGCTCCCAATAGTGGAACGGATAAATATAACAGATATCTTTCAGAACTATCCCACGGTGATTTATCGTAATACCCAAAAAAAACATGTCTACGTGGATTCTGGATCATAGAAGATATCGATACATTTTCGTTCAACTCATACTTTTTGCCGATGTCCTTAGGATTTTTTAAATAATATAGGCAATCGTTCATAACAAAATACAGCCGTCTTACGGATCTAAATAGTAAGTCGTTTTTCCTTATGATCCTGTCTAAACCTTCACTTACAACCATATCTGCATCACCCTACATACCGGCATCGTCGGCCCCCCTTTTAAACAAAGATACAAGGTATCCTAAACTCCAACCAAAGTTGATGGCGGTCATCACTATCCAGCACTGAAGAGATATACCAAGATATGTTTCATCTATGTGTTTATTGATAAGATATGCGACAGCTAAGTAGGTGAGAAAAAAACCCAAGATTATCAGTAAAAGAATGGGGTGAAATAATGGAGATATCGATAATAGGAGTAATCCGACCAACGTATAAAACCGGGATATCTCCTTCCAACCCATACGTCCCTTGTGTCTTTTCAGTAGATTGTACTCCTTCTTTCCATTTTTGAATTCCCTTTTCATCAACGACATGAGTGTAGATGGATCCTTGTGATAACCGATAACGTCCTTTTTCAGTAGAACTTTCCACCCTGCACCTTTGATCCTCCAAGATATATCCTTATCGGTACTGACTTTTTTTTCAGTCAAACCTCCAACATCCTCCAATGCTTTTCTTCGATAAGCGGAACAGCCTCCCTGGATCCAATCGACTTCACCTTTATCATCTTTCCTCAACTCATAAAGCATCTCCTGTATAGTACCGTAGGCCCTTGTAGCCCAGCCACCACCTTTTGATTTCAGCACACCACCGACAGCTCCAACCTCCTCCTTTTCGAAGGGTTCGACGATCTTTTCAAGAAATTCTTCCTCCAACACCTCATCGGCATCTATGATGACCACTATGTCCCCTTTTGATCTAGCTATTCCTGTTCTCCTGGCTTTTCTGTGTCCGGAATGAGAAAGTGTTATGATCTTCAATGCCAAATCATCTTTGAACCCTTTTACGATCTCAACGGTTTTGTCCGTGGAACCGTCATCCACGAATACCACCTCGAAGTCCTGAAGTGTCTGCTTTGTAAGACTGTGCAAACATTCACCGATGTTATCTTCCTCGTTATAGGCGTTTATAACTACAGAGGTCTTCATTACTGCCAACGGTCACCTAAAACAACGGAGTGGATATAAATATTGTCGGTGGTCCCGATCATGTTTTATCAGCTTTCCGTTGATTGGACTCACATGGTCACACATTCAAACGCAAAATATATTACCTCATCACGATTGTAGTGGGTTCAAACATGCTCATATCTGTGATTATAACCGTCAAGAACGAAGAAAGAGATATGCCGGACCTGCTGGACAGCCTGGTGGTTCAGGAGAAACCAATCGAGATAATAATCGTCGATGCCCACAGCGAAGACCGTACGGTAGAGATCGTGAATGAGTATGCGGAGAAATATGACTTTGTCAAACTATATGTCCAGGGTGGTACCAGAGGTAAAGGAAGGAACTATGGTGCCCAAAAGGCAGAAGGCGAGCTTTTAGCTTTCATCGATGGTGACGAGATAGTCAATCCTTTCTGGGCTGAAGAGATGCGTAAGAGCGCGAAGGAATACGACATCGTGGCAGGAAAGACCGTGCAAATCGGATACCACGCCTTCGAAGAACTCGAACGTGTGGAACTATACTACAAAGGATATGATGTTACCTATCCATCCTGTAACCTTCTTTACGACAAGGAGTTGTTTCATAAGATAGGTGGATTCGATCCCTGGTTCATGACGGCTGAAGATATCGACCTGAACTACAGGGCGGTAGAAGCCGGTGGAGAGATCGGTTACAACAAAGATGCCATCGTTTACCACAGGACTAGAGGGAGCTTCTATGGCTTTTTTAAACAAGCCTTCTGGAACGGTTTCGGAAGAAAGCAGCTGACCATGAAGCATGGTAAGTTGTGGTCGAATTATTCCCCCGCTCAGATGCTCGATCACAGCATGGACCTCTGGTATATGCTCAGGATGCCTCCCGCATTTCTTGGATACCTGGGATGTAAATTATTTGGGACTAGACCTGGAGAATCGGATAAACCGATGTGATTCACCATCAATCCCGGTAAATCTCGACTTTCAGAGATGGTGTGCTCTTTGATCGTTCCCAATAAGTGGTATCTTTACCAATTTTTTTGGCAAAACCAAGGGCTCCATGCGGTATCCTTTTCAACAGCCCTCTAAATATTTTTGATCTGTTTAGGCTGTATGGTAAATAAAAATACATCAAGGACCAAAAAATCGTCCATGCATCCCACATAGTCTTCAATGGACCCATCCGATGATCCTTGTGGTGAAAATTTACTCCATATACAGGTACTCCTCTCCCAAAATATTTGGCTATTTTAAAAAAAGAATCTAAACCGATCTTTTTCTCCACACCTATTGAACTTGCCATCCTATCCGCATCTGCATCCCATACTTTGAAAAATCCATCTGAGATCATTTCATTCACAATGTCACTCCCTCGTTCGGTGCGGACGACTATCTCAGAGAGGCCTCCTTTAAGATCATATCCGCTACTTTTAACCATCGAGTGCATTGTACTCATTCGGCAATCTCCACAAGAGATGTCTGAAAATTCGTTCGCCTTATCAAAGCACAATTTACACCGCCAATCGGTGAAGAATGGTCTTGGATTTAAACGGCTGCGATCGGCCGGTATATCAAATATGTCACCATCTTTATTAACCATACGCATATCACAGGGCCAACCCTTCCATTCTTTGCTCCTATGTCGAAATTGAATTATTTCATCCTTGGGCTGCCCGATCTTGTAACACATCTGATCGTGAAAGTGATACGTGAACACCCCAAGACAGTGTAATCCTACGTACAGTTTTATTTTTTCACTAAGTTCTGGATATATGGTTTCAGCTTTCCTCATCGCTTGGATCTGACAGGAAGTGCCAACAAAGGCATAATAACCATCGACATCTAAGATCTCGCGGATCATTTCTGCTGCAGGAACTGGATTATACTTTGAACCAACCGCCGATAAAATTTCTGACCTACTTCTGGCGATATATGTTTGTGGAACAAAAGGAGAATCCTCTCTCCATCTGGTTACCACAGCTCCGTCTATTATGCCATTGTCCAAGCAATACAATAATAATGTAGAAACAAAACCACCACTCTGGCATCGCTTTAGGATCCCCTTCATATTAGTGAACCCTGCGAAAAGTTCCTTATGATTGCCTAAAGCAACGTGCTGTGGTAGCTCTCCAAAAATTCTTTTTTGATGTCTAACGTAATCGAATCCATGCCCTGGACATACTTTTACACACAATCTACATCTGTTGCAAAGATCCTCCTCGATTTTGGGAACATATATTCCGTAATGATCCACTTCCATTTCGATGCAGTTTTTTGGACAGACCCCGGCACAGGCTCCACACGAAGTACAAAGCCATCGATTTACAACGTCTTCGACTGTTTTTATATTGAACTTATTTTCTTCATCCATATCCTATTACCCACATTCATCCAGAATATTTTTCTATAGCTATTTAATCAAGCAGATTACTTATTAAAATAAAAACATTTGCTTTGATCTTTATACCTTTGTATAAGATATATGGGTATGTTCTACCGATCTGGGAAAAACTTAATTTTATCCTCCTGATTTGCTTAGGAGATAACCATAAGGTGAACACATGAATATTGACGAACTAAAAAGTAAGTTGGGAGAGGAAACGGCTGCCGTTTGTATAGTGGGGATGGGGTATGTGGGTATACCTCTAGCAAAAGCGTTCTCAAAACATATCGATGTGATAGGTTTCGATATAGATGGCAAGAAATTAGAGACGATAAAGGACGATCTTCATGGTGTTGAACTCACTGATAGAGAAACGGATATCTCAAAGGCTGACTTCGTCATCGTCTGCGTACCTACACCCGTTAGGAGGACCAAGGAGCCCGACCTTAGCTTCGTAGAATCCGCATCCCGTACCGTCGGTAGAAATATGAGAACGGGTACGGTGGTCGTCTATGAAAGTACTGTTTACCCCGGTGTCACCGAGGAGCGTTGTCTTCCCATCTTAGAAGAAGAAAGTGGTATGAGATGTGGTGACGAATTCTCCATAGGATATTCTCCAGAGCGTGTTAACCCTGGTGATAAAGAGCACGACGTAGATCAGATAACGAAGATAGTGGCTGGGAAAACACCGGAGGTTGGTGAAGTATTGAAGGAACTATATTCCCTGGTAACCGATGTCTATCTAGCAGACAGTATCAAGGTCGCTGAAGCGGCTAAAGTGATAGAGAACGTGCAGAGGGATCTCAACATCGCACTGATGAACGAACTCTCG
>PUPH01000114.1 GCA_003553085.1 Thermoplasmata archaeon | reverse complement strand
TGGTGAAAGAGATCGCCAGGGAGATACACATACCATTTACCGTCGGTGGAGGCATAAATTCGATAGATGGGATCAAACCCTTGATCAGGAACGGAGCGGATAAGGTGTTCATAAACACCGCCGCAGTCGAAGATCCGTCAATCTTGGAAAAGGGGGCGAAATTGGTAGGTTCTGCTAATCTGGTGGTCGCCATAGACGCTAAAAGGTATGCAAATAGATGGAAGGTATTCACCCACGGAGGTACGAAGAAAAGAGACTTTGATGCCCTGGATTGGGCTAGAGAAGTGGAACGACTCGGTGCCGGAGAGATACTGCTAACATCCATGGACTGCGACGGTACCAAGGACGGGTTCGATATCCCGCTTCTGAAAAGGATATCATCAGGTGTGAACATACCCGTGATAGCTTCAGGCGGTGCCGGGTCCTCTGAAGACTTCTACGAAGTATTCAAAAAAACAGAAGTGAGTGCGGCACTGGCTGCATCAATATTTCACTACGAAGAATGCACTGTGGAAGAGTTAAAATCGGATCTAAAAAGGAGAGGTATAAATGTTAGATATTGAATGGGATGAAAACGGCCTGGTTCCAGTGGTGGTACAGGAGTCCGACGGTTCCGTGCTGACCTTGGCCTACATGGATCAGGAAGCTCTTGATCTTACCCTGGAAACCGGCAAGGCCCACTATTACTCGAGGAGTAAGGGTAGGATAAGGATGAAAGGCGAGGTGAGCGGTAACACACAAACGGTCAGGGATATCAAGCTGGACTGTGATAGAGATGCCCTTTTGATGAAGGTGGAACAGAAAGGCCCCGCCTGTCACAAAGGGGAGATTAGCTGCTTTTACCATGAACTGGGAAAGGTTTCGGAACCCAGATCGAACATCGATTATTCCATGAACATCATGAAGGAGCTGGAAGCATTGATACGGGATAGGTTCAAAGATCCCAAGGAGGGGTCATACACATCTCGATTGTTCGATGAAGGTGTCGAAAAGATAGCTAAAAAGTTCGGCGAAGAGTCCATAGAAGTTATACTCGCTAAGGACAGACCGGAGTTGATATACGAAAGTGCGGACATGCTATACCACTTCATCGTGCTGTTGGTGGTTAACGACGTAGAACTCAAAGATGTCATGAGTGAACTGGAGGGGAGGAGGAGATGAGCTGGATCGTCTTCGACGTCGATGGAGTGCTCATAGACGTGAACGGGAGTTACGACGTAGCGGTCAAACGGACGGTGGAGCAACTTCTGGATGCCATGGGTATCACGTATAGATTGGATCTAAAAGATATAAGAAGATTGAGGATAAAGGGGATATTCCCAGATGACTTCGATCTCTGCGAGGCTTTCGCTCTGGGTTTGCCCGAGTACGGCGACGATTTGGTGGAAAAATATCCTAACGGAGAAGATGTTTCATGGATACGCAAGATCCGGGGTATAAGCATGAAGAGAAGTACCATCAAAGATATCTTCAACACGTATTACTTAGGAAACGAATTCGATGACAGATTATTCGATACAGAGGGACTTTACACGCGAGAGAAAGGTATCGTTGATACGGATATGCTCAAGGAGGCCGAAAGTAACTTCGAGTTAGGGGTGATCACTGGACGGGACCATTTAGAGATGAAACTCGCAGAGGATGTCATGGGATACCGATTCGAAAGAAAGGTGACGAGAGATATGGCGGTCAAACCCGATCCTTGTTGTTTCGATAGGTTGGGTGCCGACCAAGGTGTGTACATAGGCGATACCGAAACAGATCGGAGATTGGTCGAAGAATACAATAAGAAAATGGGAAAAGGTTTTGAGTTCTACAGAGTGGATGGGTCCTGTGACGTCAATCAGGTACTGGCCGAGCTGTTAGACTGACCGAGTCCTAATATGTCTCTGTAACCGTCCATATCCATGAATCCGTGACCGCTGACGTTGAAAACTATCGTCTTCTCTTCGTTCCTGTCCCTGCATCCCCGGGCTTCGTCTATGGCCGCAGCTATACTGTAGGCGGACTCTGGAGCCGGTAAGAAACCTTCTCTCTGAACGAACATCTCCGCCCTCTTGAATACGTACTCCTCATCTCTTGGGTATATGATAGTATCCACCAGACCCTCGTTCCTGAGTGCACTGATGATCGGTGCTGCACCATGATATCGCAGACCATCTGCTTTTATCGAAGGCATCACACACTGATGTCCAAGGGTGTACATCTTCAATAGAGGTGTTTGTTCTGCATAGTCCCCAAAGTCGTACTCGTACGTACCGTTCAGATTTGGGGCGGCCTCGCTCTGTGCTGCTATGAACTTAGTGTCGTTTCCATTATTGATCATATCTCCAGCAAAGGGTATGGCTAGTCCTCCGAAGTTGCTGCCACCACCCAAACAAGAGATCACAATGTCGGGGTGATCCTCAGCTATCTCGAACTGTTTCTTGGTTTCAAGACCGATTATGGTCTGATGTAAAAGAACATGATTTAGTACAGAACCCAGGCTGTAAACCGCTTTCTCGTCGGATACCGCATCCTCAAGTGCTTCAGAGATCGCAATACCGAGGGAACCTTCATGGTTTGGATCTTCCTGTAACAATCTTTGTCCTATCTCTGTTCTATCACTTGGTGAATCATACACTTCAGCACCGTACATCTGCATGAAGTTCCTACGACCTAGCTTCCATGATGAGGCCGCTCGGACCCAGTACACGGTTATATCTATACCCACCAGCGAACAAGCATAGGCCAAGGCGGTACCCCACTGTCCGGCGCCGGTCTCGGTGGTCATCCGTTCCAATCCCTGCTGCTTTGCGAAGTAAGCTTGTGGTATCGCCGTGTTCACCTTATGGCTACCGGTCGGACTGTAGAATTCAGCTTTGTAATACATCTTGGCAGGTGTGTTCAGTTTCTTTTCCAATCTCCTGGCACGTATGAGTGGTCTCGGTCTTCCAGCCTGAATGTATAGCTCCCGTACCTCTTTAGGGATCTTAACATATCTATCGGTGCACATCTCGTGCTCCAGTACCTTACCGCTGAATACCTGTGGCAACATCTCCATCCGGGATGGACCGGATTTCGGATCCATGGGTGGAGGTAAAGGTCTGGGAAGATCCGGTAATATATTGTACCATCTATCGGGCATCTCATAGGGAGATAATACGATATGATCTTGCGTCATACGATAGTCCTCCCTAGGGCTATAGCTTCGAATCTCTTGTCATACATCTTTTTCAACTCCTGAAAAAATATCTGCAGCGATGCTGTTAATGTCCTACGAACGCCAAACTAGATCCCTTTCCGTTAGCTGCATAGACCTTACAAGTATGATGTCTTATTTAATACTTATGTGTACTAATTTGTACAATATTGAGCTCAATGCTCTTTCAATTTGATCAACGTTGAGGTATATGAGACGCCGGGAGTTTCCCTTATATTGTCAACCTTGCTGTTCAACCCTTCTAGATCATCCGAATGAACCCAAGCGAGGATGTCGTACTCTCCTGATAGTTCGTAAACTCTTTCAGCATGAGCCTTTATCTCGTCAGCAGCCTCCTTCGTCCGAGCCGGGTCCGCCTTTATTATCACTATGCCTTCCACATCCGCCCTTGTCTCTATGGTGAATCTTTTGATCACCCCATCTTCTTTCAAACGTTCCATCCTCTTTCTGATGGCGCCCTCGGTCAGATCTACCGCTTCAGCGATATCGACATAACTGGTCCTTGCATCATCCCTTAAGATATCCAAAATCCGCCTATCGATTTCGTCCATATCGATAAGTAGAGGAAGAAGGTTTTATACTTTACTGATTCACGTTAAACGTAATACAATTCCGTATTTCGTATTCTGCAATCGAAAAAGATATATATCACATCACTATGGGAAGGAAACAGTGGTAATATGGAAATGTACAAAGGATGCAGCACTGCGCTGGTAACACCTATGAACGAAAATCGTAACATAGACTACGATAAATTGCAAAAGCTGATCGAGTTCCAGATAGAGTGTGGAGTGAAAGGGATCCTTGCCGTTGGGACGACTGGGGAAAGCGGTACGTTGAACTGGAACGAACACAACAAGGTGATCCAATCCATCACAGAATATGTTGACGGTAGATGTGCTACCATCGGAGGAACGGGTAGTAACAACTCTCAAGAGGCACTTCGATCCACCGCCCACGCCGATGATGTAGGGGTTGATGCTGTCCTACTGGTTGATCCGTATTACAACGGTCCCAGTTCATTAGAGATCAGAAAAGAATACATATCGCCCGTGGCGGAAAGATTTCCAGATCTGGATGTCATACCCTATGTTATCCCGGGAAGGAGTGGAACCCAGCTCTATCCCCAGGACCTAGCGGTGCTCAAACACGGATACGATAACGTTAGAGCTGTGAAAGAAGCAACCGGTGATATGGAGAATATGAGATCGACCAGGGAACTGTGCGGTACGGATTTCCATATATTATCCGGGGACGACGGTATGACCTTCGATATGATGGTCAGTGAAGATATATCGGCCAGCGGTGCTATATCAGTGACATCGAACATAGCTCCAGGTGCTGTGCAGGAGATGATAGAGTCGATCCATACGGGAGACCTGCGGAGAGCTCGGGAGATCAATGAAGC
>PUPH01000095.1 GCA_003553085.1 Thermoplasmata archaeon | reverse complement strand
GGTTGGGAGCTTAAGAGCAGGATGGAAGGTAAGATAGGCACCCTTTATCAGGACGTCAGGTCTAAGCGCTACGATCTCATGCGTGATACTTCCTTATTGATCGAAGAGGAACCAGAGGAAATAGAAAGAGGAGAAACGTCTGTAGAAATATCTCCTGGAGGTATGTATCTCATCATCGAAAAGAAGCCTAATCGTTCCTTTGATAAGTTCTTCCAGATAGTTTCAGGAGATGTACCCGGATTATTGATCACGAAAGATCCCATAGAGACGGTTGTGGATGATCATGGTCTCAGAGATGCAGTAACTTATGTACACCTGGGTAAAAGGACCAGGCGTGGATCAAGAGGTGAACTTAGTTATCCGGACATAAGTTATGGAAGTCTCAGTAAGATATCAAGCTACTTTGGTGAACACTTTAAAAATAATCAGAGTTCTATCGCTTTACTCCATGGTGTGGACCGTATGCTGAGCTACACAGATTTTGAAAAGGTTCAAAAGTTCATGGATTTCATAAGGGAAAAAGCTGTCAGTTCCAAAGGTACGGTGATCGTGTCTATACCTCCTGACATCATGGGTAAAAAGCAGTTCAATCGATTCTGTGGCTCGTTTACTGAGGTTTTTACAGAAGATCGAGGGTGAACAGATGTATGTTATACTTGGAAAAGGGAGCCTAGTTTCGTCTGTTTCCGATATCATCGGTAAGATGGGTAAAGACCATTTAGTGGTGGAAGAGGTTCCCGAACTGCAAGATCTAAAGTCGGTAGATGGATTATTGCTGATCGGAGATCACGATCTACCCAGTCATCCACCATACCCTGTTATCGCCTATGAACGAGGGATATATACGAACCCTGAAGATATCGGAGCAAACGTTCTCATCGACGAAGCATCTATGGTCGCAGATCATTTTTTGATAGAGATGGAGAAGTATTCAGGTATCCGCCTGACCAGCGAGTTGGTGGAGTCCTTAAAAAATCTAGATGACAACCTCATGGTTTTTATGCATGATAACCCAGATCCGGATGCCATCGCTTCTTCCATGGCCTTCGAACGGATAGCAAAAAAATTTGGTAAAGATGTAAATATTTACTATTCCGGTGAGATAGGCCATCCGGAGAACGAAATCTTTTTGGAGGCTACAGGTGTCCACATGCTGAAGATCGATCCTGAAATATTTGATGAATACAGATCGGTTGTGTTCATCGATTTTTCCAAACCATGTTTAAATAACTCTTTACCAAAACATATCCGACCCGATATCGTTATCGATCATCACCCAACCGACCATATACCATCCGGCGATTTCATTCAAATAGATACCGATATCGGTTCTGCTTCAACGCTGATGACAGAACATATGATCAACGCAGATATCGATATAGACCCGACCATGGGTGCAGCCCTGCTCCACGGTATAAAGGTTGATACTCATGGATTTTTAAAGAACATATACAAGAGGGATCTAGATGCTATATGGAAACTCATCAAGGTGGCCGATACTGAATTACTGGAGTTATTAGAAAGATCTCCCATGAATTCATCCACCTTACGATCTTTAGGAGTAGCGATCTCAAACAGAGTCGTTGAGGACGGAATAATGACAGCCTTCGCTGGAGATATCACAACCAAGGACGACCTACCTCAGATAGTGGATCAATTGGTGGTCGAAAGGGACGTTCATACCGCCATGGTATATGGTATAGTTGATGACAAGATATACCTTTCATCCCGATCTAAACTGGCGGAACTCGATCTTGGCCGAGTGATGAAAGAAGCATATTCAGATATCGGTGAGGCGGGGGGGCATCCCCACGCGGCCGCCGGTAAGGTGGATAAAGAAGTGATAGATAATGAAGGTCTAGAGATGAGGTTCAGAGAAGAGGTGAAATATCATGGATGAATACACCATCACCATCGGGAACAGAAGTGATAAGATGAGTAGAAGGGAGAAAAGAGAACTGTCCATCGCGTACATAGTGCTCAGTCTGGCTTTCGCCATCAGTTTCTCAGGAGGTCTCTCAGGGATCTCCGTGGCTGCGTTTCCGTTCCTTCTAGGCATATCACTACTCGCCGTCGGAACCGCATTTATTTTCCACGAACTCGCTCATAGATACCTCGCCAGAAAGTACGGTTGCTGGGCTGAATTCAGGATGTGGACATGGGGACTGATGATGGCTCTGTTCTTCAGTTTATTCGGATTTGTCTTCGCAGCACCGGGTGCTGTCATGATCAGTGGATATATCAACAAGGAGCAGAACGGTAGGATCAGTGCTGCCGGCCCAGCCACCAATTGGCTGGTTGGCGTATTATTCCTCATGGGTGCGTATGCCCTTCAGGGCATATGGTTTTCGTGGATACTGGGATTCGTAGCCCTTGTCAACCTGATAATAGGTGGTTTCAATCTTTTACCCATAGGGCCACTGGACGGTGCTAAGATATTCAGATGGAGTGTCGTCAACTACGTTACATTGGCCATCGCCATATTGGGAACTATCGGAACAGGATATTATCTTGGACTGTTTTGATGATCGGGTTCAAACCAACAGTAGATGAACCTGCTACCCATTATCATACCGGGATATTCTTTATACGAGAGCATCTTGAAGTGGGTCATCATATTCTCTATCTCCTCCAGTCTGTAATACGAGAAATAACGTTTTCCCATTGAAGTATCAACATAGCCCTCTCCCTCCCCCTCCTTAAAACTGAAAACAAATTTTCCCTGATCCTTCAATATACGTAGGATCTCAGATGCCATTACATCCAGCTCGTCTTTTGGTAGGTGTATTATAGATGCACTAGCCCAAACACAATCGAATTTATCATCTGGGAAGCAAGTTTTCCTCATATCCCCGTATACTAGATCACATCGCGGGTATTTCCTTTTGGCAAGTGCGATCATAGTCTTGGAAAGGTCCAAACCGACGACACGTACACCTCTTGCATGCATATATCCCGTATCTCTGCCGTCACCACATCCTAGGTCTAAAACCACCGCTTCACCTGAGATCATCCTCAAGGTTTCTTCGATCATCTCCTCCTGGAATACCCTATCACCCCTTTCCATAGTCATCTTACAGTATTCCTCTGCCACCTCATCATAGGTATCTATGGTCAGCTTCACCGGGTCTTCAGGTCTTTCGTTATCTTTTGTATCTCTTCCCATGTCGGTTTCCTTGGATAGTTACGGTGTTCCCTACCGGGTCTAGTGGTATAGTATGGTCGATTGCAACCTGGACAACCCTGTGTCTGAAATACTGACCCATCTTCGATGATCTGTTCGATCCCGTCTCCTTCTTTTATGATAGATATGGCATCGAATGGATCGTGACCTTCCTCCACCAGGTGTGCGAGAAGCTGGGCCTGTCTGTAATATGCGATATCCGGCTCCTCACCTTTTGATACATAGGAGAACAGTGAGACACGAGCACCGTTTTTAGCCGCTCTGTACACCGCGTGGGCGACCTCTTCCAAACCTTCGCCCATCCCGACTATGAAGTGTGCGGTAACGTGCTCCGGCCCGTATATGTCCAAAGCGTTCCCCAGATAATGCCAGAACACCTCCGGACTGTAGTTCTTTTTAGTGCTAGCTCGAAGTTCGTCGGTCACTGCGTCGATACCGACTCCGATATTATCCACAGGTCCATCTCTCAACATATCAAGTGTTCGAGTGGATAACGGTGGGGCAGATATCGATACTGGTTTTTGTGCCAGCTCCAGCATATCTACAGCCTCGAGGATCCTGTCTTCGAATCCTTCAACATCCGGTGATTGCAAGCATGTCCTTTGCAGGTCTGAATGCCTCAACGGTTCCAAGATCTCTTCCAGTTCCATCAAAGGCCATGAAACTCTGGAGAGCCACCTTTCGTCACCAGTGGCTTGGGGGCAGTAAACACATCCACCCCTACATGGACCTCCGGGGAGTAGTAGATAGGCTGTTGTAGGATCCTCCATGCATCGATTGTTACTCAATCCCAGATAGGAAAGAGTTCCGCTCGACACCCTGAGTTCCATGGATCACCACTTCCTCTCGTAAGTCCAATCATCCGATGAATACTTCTGCTCCAGTTCGTTCGCCATCTCGAGTTCTTCCTGCGTTAGTTCCCCTACGACCATATCCGCATCGAAGTAGTCTTCGTAGGCCGCCTTCATACTATCTATCAATTCGTCCGGTTGTGGTTTCCAGCCGAGTTCGTCTTCCATGGTGGTCACCAGGTCGAAGAACGATTCAGCTCCCTTCGCATTCAATTTTTCCTCATCGAGCAGCAGTATGCTGGCCAGTGTGGATAGATCCGTGGCGTACATCAGGGTTCCGTGCTGCAGCATGCCCTTCCTTCCTCTGCGTTGAGCACTGCCGGATATCTTTCTTCTGCCGACCAATATGTCGTTGTACGGTTTAAAATTTGCATCAAGGTCATGATCCCTCAGTGTATCTATGATGGGCTTCAGTAGAAAATGGAAGCTGTCTTCTATACTGCCGGATATCTTATCGGTCACTATTGAATATGTTATCTCTCCGTGTAGATCGTGATAGACAGTACCACCACCGCTGATCCTGCGCACGTATGGTATATCGAGTTCTTTACATCTACCGGTATCTATCACCTGGTCAACATCCTGAGCGTATCCCATAGTTATAGCAGACGGTGAGAACTTGAAGAAACGGAGGGTAGGAGGTACAAGATCTTTATCGTAGCAGCGAAGGATGGCTTCATCTATCGCCATCTGCCGGACACCGGTCTCCTCTATGGTGGGTATGTAGCGTAATTCTTTCATAGGATCGACCTTATGGAGTATATGTTCCTTTGAGGACCGCTTTATCGAGAACGTGTCCTTTCATGGCTTTTTTCAACTGTTCTTTAGTGGCTCCTTTCTTCAGATCCAGCACCGTATCCAGTGCATAGAGTTCAAATATGTAGGTATGTTTCTTGTCCGGTGGGTTCGGACCTCCGTATCCTATCTGTCCATAATCGTTCTTACCTTCGATGGACCCTGGGGGTACACCGTCCTCCATCATCCGGTCCGTTTCCGGGGGTATATTCCATATCACCCAGTGGTCCCACACTTTACCCGCAGGAGCCACCGCGTCCGGGTCGTCCATTATCAGGGCTAGCGATCTCGTTCCATCCGGCACACCTTCGATTATAAAAGGTGGATTTACATTAGATAATTTGTATCCGTATTTACGGGGTATCTCTTTTCCATCATCAAAAGCTGGGCTTTCTATCTTTAGGGTCGTCATCGGCTTCACCTATGTAATAATCTGTTGGGATGGTATTAATTCTTTCGCATTGTAAAATTTAGACTATTGACGAGCATCATATTCGACACTTTTAAATACCGCCTATACATCCAAGTTACGATGAGCCAACTGGAGGACAAGATGGCAGGCGAGATCACCATGGCCGATGACCACGGGGCTAGCATCAAGAAGTGGAGAAAGGTCTTCGGGATCACCCAGACCGAATTGGCTAGATACATGGACATCTCACCATCGGTGATCAGCGATTACGAGAAAAATCGCCGTACCCCAGGAGTGGAGTTCGTCAAGGATATTGTAAGATCGCTTATAGATCTAGACTGGAGAAAAGGTGGTGCGGTGGTGAAACGGTTCACCCCTCCGGGCCATGAAGGAATAATTAAGATGAGAGAGTTTTCTTCCCCTATATCTATCGATGAGTTCGTGGAGACCGTTGAGGGTGAAATATTGCACTCGCCGGACAACCAAAGGCAGATCTTTGGCTACACCATAATAGACAGTATCAAAGCGATCACCGCCATGAAATCATTCGATTACTTGAGGATATATGGCTGGAGCACGGAGAGGGTTTTGATATTCACAGGAGTAGAACATGGAAGATCGCCCATGGTGGCAATAAGAGCTAGTCCCCTTACACCCGCGGCGGTGGCTTATGTGAATCCGGGATCGATTGATGAGCTCACAAAAAAATTGGCAGACATAGAAAGATTACCTCTCATCGCCACAAAGTTAGAAACGGATGTTATGATCAATAGATTGGATGCACTGTAAGGATGTGAATTTGATATGAAGAGCAGTAAAGAAGTAGGAATAAAAGGATATGCAGGTTATGTACCCCGCTATCGGATATCTCCAACAGAGATAGGAGAGGTTTGGGGAAAAGACGGAGCGAGGATGGGAAAAGGACTGAACATACAGAGTAAATCGGTACCGTCACCGGATGAAGACGTGATATCGATCTCCATCCAAGCTGCGAAATGGGCCGTGAAAAGGGCAAAATTAAGGGGAGAGGATATCGGCGCTATCTACGTTGGCTCAGAATCGCATCCTTATGCAGTTAAACCCACCGCAACGATAGTAGCCGCCGCAGTGGGAGCCACCCCATACCTGACAGCGGCAGATTATGAGTTTGCATGCAAAGCCGGTACGGCTGCATTCCAGACTTGCATGGGTTTGGTGGCATCGGGCATGATCAAAAACGGGATGGCCATCGGTTCGGATACATCCCAGGGCGCGCCGGGTGATGCTCTAGAATATTCGGCGGCAGCAGGGGGTGCGGCATTCATAATCGGAGCGGATGACCTGATAGCCAAGATAAACTACACCACTTCGTTCACCACAGATACACCTGACTTCTGGAGAAGAGAGGGACAGAAGTATCCTTCTCATGGAGGACGGTTCACCGGGCAGCCGGCTTATTTCAAACATATCGCAGGGTGCACCAACGTACTGTTCGAGGAAACAGGTACCGAACCGGATGACTTCGATTACGCCGTATTCCACCAGCCGAATGGTAAATTTCCGGTCAAGATCGCTAAAAAGATGGGGTTCACTATGGAACAGATAGGGCCTGGATTATTGGTTCCCCGTATAGGAAATACATATTCAGGAGCAGTACCGCTCGGTCTGGCCGCCACATTGGATGTAGCTGAGCCGGGCAGCCGGATACTTGTAACATCATATGGGTCCGGTGCCGGCTCCGACAGCTTCGATATAGAGGTGACGGACAGGATAGAAGAGATCAGAGAGAGGGATGTACCCTCTGTTGAAGACGTGATCAGCAACTCAGTGTACATCTCATATGCCATGTATGCAAAATTTAGAGAAAAGATAGACCGAGGAGAGTGGTAATTTGAGAGATGTTGCGATAATCGGTATAGGTGAAACAAAGATAGGTGAATTATGGGATATGTCTTTGAGAGAACTGGGTATAGAAGCCGGTCTTTCGGCTATAAGAGATGCCGGGGTAAAGGGTGAGGAGATCGAAAAGATATACATCGGAAACATGTCCGCCGGGCGTTTGATCAACCAAGAACATATTGCACCTATGATCGCGGATTACGCCGGTCTGGACGACGTTCCATCGGTAAGGATCGAATCCGGAGGAGCCTCCGGAGGGATGGCACTGACCGAGGGATACATGTCGGTAGCATCAGGCATACATGACATCGTTGTGGTCGGTGGCGCAGAAAAGATGACCGATGTAGGTGATCAAGAAGCAAAGAAGATACTGTCTGCCACTGCCGATTGGGAGTGGGAATCGGTATTCGGAGCTACCTTTGATTCTCTCTATGCCATGATGGCAAGATATCACATGCTTACACATGGGACTTCCAAAGAACAACTAGCTTCAGTATCTGTGAAGAATCATGCACACGGTGCATTGAATCCCAATGCACAATTCCAGAGAGAAGTGCCTATGAAATTCGTCATGGGGGCTCCCATCGTTTCTGACCCTCTATCGATGTTCGATTGCGCACCACTATCCGACGGTGCGGCGGCTGTGGTCCTTTGTCCGGCCGGTAAAGCAGAAAGTTATATGGGGGAACCTGTGAAGATACTCGGAACGGGTATGGGTGCCGACCACATGGCTGTGCACGATAGAAGGGAGTTAGATGCCATGAAGGCAACACGCCAGGCCGGAACGAAAGCATTTTCCTTAGCCGGCTTGAAACCTAAAGACATGGATTTCGCAGAGGTACACGACAACTACACCATAAGTGAGATCATGGCTATCGAGGACCTTGGTTTCTTCCCCAAGGGAGAAGGAGGGCCTGCGACCGAAAGAGGTGATACGTCACTGAATGAAAAGGTGTCGATAAACACCTCAGGCGGCCTAAAAGCCAAGGGTCAACCCGTTGGTGCCGTGGGATTGAACCAAGCGGTAGAGGCCGTGATCCAGCTTCGAGGTGATGCGGGCAAGAGGCAAGTCGATGACGCTGAGTATGGATTGATACATAACATGGGAGGCACCGGTGCCAGTGCTGTTGTCCACATACTAGGGAGGTGGAACTGATGACCATTCCTAGATTTTGGAGAGAGATAAAACAGAGATACAAAGGGATAGGCGTAGAGTGCGGAAACTGTCAGAGGGTTTACTTCCCTCCGAGAGAAGTCTGCCCTCACTGCAGAAGGGAAAGTATAGGTAAGATGAAGGAGCGGGAACTCACCGGTAAAGGTAAGGTGATCACCTACACCGAGATCCACGAACCCATGTCCGATTTCAAGATGATGACTCCTTACATAATGGCCATTGTCGAGATGGATGAAGATGTGAGGATGACTGGACAATTGGTGGACATCGAATATGAAGACGTGGAACCCGGTCTAGAAGTCGATGTAACCATACGCAGATTGGGAGAAGAAAGCCCCTCCGGTATCATTTATTATGGATATAAATTCGTCCCGATACGCTGACCAAAGGATTATATCCCATAGCATATATGCACACAGCGGTGTAAGCAATGGACGTGTTCCAGGCGATAAGAGAACGTAGAAGTGTGCGTAGTTATACGGGAGATCCTATACCAGAAGACGATCTGGAGATACTGTTGAAGGCGGCTAGAGACGCACCATCCGGTAAGAATCTCCAGCCTTGGAGGTTGGTCGTTGTCGAGAAGAAAGATACTCTCAAAGAATTGGTCCCCTTATGTCATAATCAGGGTTTCGTTGAAGATTCCGGCGTATTCATCGCAGGTCTTTCGGAGAAAGATACTAAGTGGGGTGAGATCGATCTCACCATCGCTTTGGATCATCTCTCATTAGCGGCGGTCCCTCTTGATCTAGGGACATGCTGGATAGGAGCTTTTGACCCTGAAGGTATGAGGGAAAGATTGGAAGTCCCAGAGGGGTATGACATCACTATCTGTATGACCGTCGGTTATCCTGCCGATGATGGCGAATCTCCCGTCAAAAAAAGTCTAGAAGAATTGGTGTGCTGGGAATCCTACGAGGAAAAAAAGTAAAAAAAAGGGGTTTTTTAGTAAGGTAGTTTATCGTGGGTCTTAAGATACTCTTCCTCAGCATCGTCCCTGAGTTCAGTCCTTCGTATCTTACCACTTATCGTTTTGGGAAGTTCCTCAACGAAGTCTATCTGTCTTGGATACTTGTACGGCGCCGTCACTTTCTTGACGTGCTCCTGTAGCTCCTTTTTCAATTCGTCTGATGGTTCGTATCCTTTGTTGAGGATGACATATGCTTTTACGACCTTACCACGTATCTCATCAGGTGCACCGATGACTGCATTTTCCTGAACAGCGGGATGCTCCTGGAGTGCGCTTTCTACCTCGAAGGGTCCTATCCTGTAACCTGAAGCTTTGATCACATCATCGGACCTACCAACGAACCAGAAGTAGCCTTCTTCGTCCTTATACGCCTTGTCGCCGGTATAGTACCATTCCTTGTGGAAGACCTCTGAAGTCCTCTCTTCTTCTTTCCAATACTCTTTGAAGATCCCTGGTGGTTGTTCGGGTTTGACTTTGACAGCTATGTGACCTTCTTCGTTGGGGGGCAATATATTTCCGTCGTCATCCACCACTTCTACAACATGTCCTGGTGTGGGTTTACCCATTGAACCGGCTTTTACTTCCATGCAGGGATAGTTGGCCACCAAGGCTACACTCTCAGTTTGTCCATAATAATCATAGATGCGTAGTCCCGTGTACTCTTCCCACTTATCGATAACGTCGGGGTTGAGCGGTTCTCCTGCACTGAGCGTGTGCTTCAACGAACTCAGGTCGTATTTGTCAACATCCAAATTGATCATCATCTTGTATATGGTAGGGGGTGCACAGAATACCGAGATCTTGTGGTCCTGAAGTATCTGCAAGCTCTTCTCGGCACTGAACCTTCCTGTGATGTTCTGCTGTACCACCGTTGCACCGACTATCCATTGGCCGAACAGCTTTCCCCAAGCGGTCTTTGCCCATCCGTTATCAGCTATCACCCAGATGGTGTCCTCAGGTGTCAGATCCTGTACTATCTTGGCTGTAACTGTGTGACCGATGGGATAAGCGTGGGTATGAAGTACCATCTTTGGATAAGATGTTGTGCCTGAAGTGAAGTAGATCAACATGGGATCGCTGCTCTTAGTATTCTCAAGAGATTCACGATCCAATTCAGGTGAAGATCCCTCCATCATTTCTGAGTAGGGAGTCCATCTGTCAGCCTCTCCACCGATCAATACAAAGTTCTTGAGGGTCGGTAGGTCGTCCCTTACCTCATCAACTTTATCATGGTTCGGCATATCGGTGACCATGGTGTTCGCCTGGGACTGCTCGACCCTATATTGGATATCCTTCGGAACGGATAGGTTCGGTGTGGGGATGGGGATGGCTCCTATCTTCACTATCCCGAGAAAAGCCACGTACCATTCCGGTAACCTGTGGACCAGGATCATGACTCTATCGCCTTTTTCTACCCCCATATCTAGTAAACCGTTGGCGAAGCGAGCCGACAGTTCTTTTAGCTGCCCAAAAGTGTGCTTTTGAACATCTTTACCCGAATCATCGATCGATATCAGAGCTGTTTTGTCGGGAGTCTGTTCCGCGTGTCTATCTACTTCATCGAAAGCGAAGTTGTAATATTCTGGAACATCCCATTCGAACTCCTTTCTGGTCTCTTCGTAATTAGTCATATTATGTTCATCGGACATAGTTCATCAGATTGGGTTAGAAGTATTATAGATTAAAGGTTTTCGCTCCTAGACTTTTCGTCAGAAGGGTTAAGGATTTATACTTGTCCATTTATCAGACTGAAGGTAATATGTCGGAAAGATTGATAGTCATCGGAAGTGGACCTGGTGGATACACAAGTGCTGTGTTAGGTGCAGATCTGGGTATGGATGTAACACTCATAGAAAAGGGTGAGATCGGAGGTACATGCACTAACAGAGGCTGCATACCTTCTAAGGCACTTCTCTCCGTAGCGGATACTGTGAACGATATAGGGAAATCCAGAAGGAAAGGGATAAAATCCTCATTGGAAGAAATCGATATGAAGAGGGTACAGAGGTTCAAACAGACTGCTATCAAAACGTCTCGGAAGGGGATAGCTAAACAATTAAAGGATGCAGGTGTTACAGTTATAGAAGGTGAGGCCTCCGTAGGAGCCGATAAAAGCGTAAGCGTTGGAGGAGAAAAATATTCTGCCGACAGATTGATAATCGCCACGGGGTCAGAACCAGTAACACTGCCGTTCCTGGAAGTCGATGAAAAGAATGTTCTTACCAGTAAGGGTGTCCTTGAATTGGAGGAGATACCGGATTCCATGGTCATCATAGGTGGGGGGTACATTGGTATGGAGATGGCTGAAATATTCTCTTCTTTCGGGACGGAAGTGACCATAGTCGAGATGATGGATTCACTACTACCGGGGATGGATAGTTCTCTGAGTGAGCTGGCAGAAAATATGATGAAGAGAAAACGGGTCACATATTACACGGGAACGAGTGTAAAAGATGTTGAAGGTACCGCACCAAGTAACGTAGTGCTTTCCAATGGTGAGGAACTTACCGCAGATAAGGTGCTGTGCTCGGTAGGAAGAAAACCGATCATACCTGAAACTGAATTAGATATCATCGACGATGACGGTAAAGTTATAACGGATGATCATTTGAAAACACCAATCGAAGGAGTATATGCGGTCGGTGACATCAATGGTAGATCCATGCTTGCGCATTCGGCATATAAACAAGCCGAGATTGCTGTGAAACACATGAACGGTGAGGATGTGATAGGATTCTCAGGATATCAAGTACCTGCTGGTGTGTACACACATCCGGAATTGGCTAGTGTCGGTTTGACCGAGGAAGATGCAAAGGGGATGTATGATGATTATTCTACTGCAGAATACCCCATATCCGCCAATGGGCGCGGTTATTCTACGGGTGAGAGGATGGGGTTCGTTAAAGTCATCGTCGTCGGTGACGAGCTCGTGGGGCTTCACATGGCATGTCCCGGTGCAACAGATATCATCATGGAAGGAACTACAGCCATGCAACACGGTATATCGGTCGAAAAGATGATAGATCTGATACACCCTCACCCAACTTACTCCGAAGCGTTCTTAGACGCATTAAAAGATATTTGATTCACATACCAGAGCCTAACTTGACGAGACACTGAGTCTTATTTACGGTGGCATCTCTGTAGGATGAGTTTATCTGCAGGGCTTTATCGTAACAATCCAGAGCATCGGAATACCGACCCTTTCTGAAGAGAGCGTTACCCAAATTGTTCCAAGAAACTTCGTAGTTTTTATCTATCTCAAGTGCTCTTCGGAGGCACTTGATGGCCATTTCTTGTTTACCCATACGACTGTATGCGGTGCCGAGATTGTTCCATGTGGCCACACTGTCCGGAGCCACCTCAAGCAACTTCTTGAAAGTATCAACAGCCTCATCATAATTACCCATGCTGCATAGTGCCAACCCTTTACTGTATATGGGGTAATCCATGTCGGACTCATCTTGTAAACTCTTCGCACTTCTGGTCCCTTTCTGTATTGCCCTCTCATATGCTACTAGAGCGTCCTCATAATCCCCAGAGATCAGGTGTCGGTGACCGACTTCGATGTTCTTTAATATATCCGTCTCCGAGTTCGCTTCTTTGTACCATGCAACGGTGCTTCCTATCATCATCAAGGAACCGAAGCCGATGGACATGGCGGTTGGGTAGCCCATGTCTGAAAAGGAAGATGCGTTGGAATAGATGATCAATGAAGATATTATCAAAAGCATCGCTATGCCTACAAACCACATGAGATACTGTCTTAATTTTTCATCTATCTGGAAATCCATCATCCATATCAAACCTATGGAGAATGCGATAAGACCGGCATATACAACGAGTGGTACTGATAACATGAATAGATAATGGTTTAAAGGTACAAAAGAAGCCGATATCAAGGCGATGATGTAACCTGAGAATCCTAGGTATGATTCCTGGAATAATATTTCCTTCCAGTTCAAAATTGTGGCAACTCCAAGGAAAAGAAAGAAACCGAGTATGACTAGTAACGCTATACCAAGGGCTGTTGGTGCCCCGCCTCCACTGCCGTAGGAATATAGGAAGACGCCACCGATAGCAAACAGTGAAAGACTGGATGCGGGTACTTCATATTCCGAAACCCGGGATACAAAGCTTCCAAAGATCCCACCTGGAGCCGTGATAGATTCGTCCTTCGTCGATGGGAGTCGTTCTTCCATATCTTCACCCATTATCTCCTCTATCCAGGAAGTATCTTCATCGACGATCTGTTCCGTTCCGGTTGAATGTCCGCATATCCCACACTCGAGACTATCTGCACTCATAAAAGAATCGCATGACGGACACCTCTCCCAATCCTCTTCGTAGACCTGTTCCTCACCAGTGTGGAAATCTACTTTATCTTTGACCGTTTGGTTTATCTCCTCGAGCATCGCGCCTGCGTCGAAATCATCTTCTCTATGAACCTCCTCTACTTCAACCGTTGGTTCCTCCAAGGTTGATAGTTCAACGTTTTTCAGAAGCTCTACTAATTCATCATCCGTTACTTCTGATTCTATGCTGTCCTCATCCAAAACTTCAGATCCTTGCTCCTCATCAAACCCATATAACATCTCTTCTTCTTTCAGGGTTGGTTCGTCTATGGGTATCTCTTCTTCGGATAGATCTTCATCGAATGACTCTTCAGAGATAACATCCTCTTCGAGTATAGGTTCTTCTACAGTTATTTCCTCTTTCACAGGTACTTCTATCGGTTCCTCTTCTACAGGGGTAGAGCAGATATAACACTCTACTGATCCCTTAGGGATCAAAGCGCCGCAGTTATCACAAGTCGATACTTCGTCACTGTCTGTATCCAAACCCTTTTCAAATATCCCATCCAGTATGTTCGGTTGCGGCTCGCTTTCTTCCTCGATCGTTTCTTCAGCCACCGACCTTCTGGCATATTCAAGGTTACTTCCGCAAAGTGAACATCTATCTTGCTCTCTTTCGACGAAGGATCCACACGCATCACATATGAAGATGCCTTCGCTTTTCCGTTCTTCCACTCGATCATCATAAGGAGTTTCTTCCAATTCCAACTCCGGTGCCTCGGCTACCAAACTACCGCAGATCGGGCATCGTTCGGAATCCTGTGTTTTGAACGCACCGCACACACTGCATAATCCGACTTCTGTATCCTTTTCAACCTCATCAAGTTCTCCATCCGGGATCTCTGAAAGCCCGAGTGCTCGCCCCATGGTCTCTGTAGTCTTTTCCAGATCCCATTCAGCTTTTTCCTCTACCTCGATGGTACCCTCCGAGAACACATATCCGCAGATCGAACATTTCTCAGCATCTGCTTCGTTTATCCCTCCACAGTTGCCACACAGGTTAAGATCTCCGCCCAGAGAAAGGGCCTGTATGGTTTTTGCAGATATCCCATATTCCCTTTCAAGAGCCATCTCGATCTCTCGATCCAATTCCTCCAGGTCCGATTCTTCGATCTCTAGCTCATCGTCATCGAACCACATCTTCTCCTCAGATGCTAAATCCTCGTCGGTTTCTTCCTGCAGCAATCTGTTGAAGTCTTCCGTTACTATCTTATCCACATCGGTTTCTGGACTTTCCTCATCAAATATTTCTTCTCCGAGTATGTCCTCTAGATCATCATCCTCTACAAGCTCCTGTTCAGAACCATCATCGAAGAAGAATCCACAGACTGTACATTCTTTTGCATCTGAACCAACGAACGAACCACAGTTGGTACATAGGAAAAGTCCATCTTCACTTTCTTCCTCGACTTCATCTACGACTGGATGCTCCCCCTCTATCTCTTCTTCATCTTCCACTTCTAAGCCTGAACCGCAGTACGGGCATTCATCTGCCTCACTGGAGATGAAAGAACCACAGTTACTACACAAGTAAAGCGAATCGCCTTCTTCTTCATCCATGTCGTCTTCGATCACGGATCCCATAAATTCCTCTTCTTCATCCTCTTCCTCCTCGACCATCATGACTCCACACTCTGGACATCTGTCTGAATTCGCACCTACGAAGGCTCCGCAATCCCCACATAGGTAAAGGCTTCCATCGCTCTTTTTTGAATCCTCCAGCGCGGAGTATATGTCCATAGCGGTGTTTTCACCGATACCTTCAACGGAAAGAAAACTATCGAGATCTGCATCTTCAAGCTTCTTGATATCATCGAATCCCGATTCAACGATCTTCTTAGCCCTGGTTTTACCGACTCCGGATATCTGCTGTAGCGCGTTCAATATGGTCAATTCTTTTTCGGGTATCTCTCTAAAGGAGGAACCACATACCTTGCAATCCGTCCTATCGGGTTCATTTCTGTTCCCACAGAGGGGACAATCTATGAAATCTTCCCCGTTCATGTTAAGGTTCCTCCATCGTTTTTATAATTATGTTTCTTTGATGTATTTGTAGTTTTTGCGGGCGTGTTAAACTTTTTAGCAGCGATCACCGTAGGTGCCTTCTCCTCCACCTCTTCTTTTACTTCATCATCTCCCTTCTCCTTCTTTCTTCGGTAGGCGAAGAATCCAAAGAAGACACCTATAACCGTTATCACAGGAAGTATGGCTTCAGAAAATTCAGGTATAGATGTTATATCGGTTGCATAGTCTGAAACCGAGGAATCTCTCGATGAAGTCGCCGTGAGTACGGTCACATCTTCAACACCCGTTTCGGCGTTCTCAGGTATCTCGACTCCCAGTGTGATCCCTATGGATTCGCCCATCTTCAATTTACCGGTATCTGGACTTCCCGAACCAGTAGTATCCCATGCAGGATCAACCTCGTCCCAGTTACCGTTACCTCCTATGTCCCTAGCGATCATGTTACCGTGTTCGTCGTAGAGTGTGATGTTGTAACCAAGAGATGATGATACACTCAACTCGAATCGATCGTTCCCCCGACCCATATTGGTTATGGTATGATCATAAAGCACTTCTGTTCCCGCGTAACCCTCTCCCTCATGATCCGGATCCACTTCTACATCTGCGGGGACCTGGAAGATATTGTTCTCATCATCCTCTAGAGCTTGTACGTCGTTGGCTGATACCTCAGCTGTATATTCGCCCACGAGTGCTTCCTCCGAAAGTTCGTACTCCCCTTCGTACCAGTGACCATCGGATCCTGAGAATATTCCCCCTTCTATGGGAGACATGGGAAGGTCCGAAACCAATACTTCTCCATCTGGATCGTAGATGGTCATGGTGGTGCTATCGATGTTCTGTATGCCGAACGGATCGGTGATCCTAGCGTTCACCTGGACTGTATCTCCTGCCCAGAATTCTTCCTCTTGAGTATCGTTCTTTAACGTTATCACTTCTTCGACCCTCACATATGAATCGGTGTTAAACTCCACCCTTGCGGGATACTCCTGAGAATCGTAGTACATATCCATGGAACTGATGGACGAAGAGATCGATAACTCGAGTTGATCACCTGATTGGACCAATGTGTCAGTTACGACTGGGAATTCATACCAACCTTCATCCTCTATACCTGATATGGTGAATGAATTTATCATGCCTCCAGAGTCATGGATAGATACGGTCACGGCAGGTCGTCTCCACCCATGCAAGACAGGATCGATGTACAGATGTACTGTAGCTCGATCTATCATGTTGAAATCACCGTCAAAGGGAGGTTCCTGTACCCAGGTTCGACTTTCATCGGTTCCGATCCTTTCGGAAACCATACTTTCTCCTACTAACGTGTCCATTGTATGGTCCCCGTGTAGGTATAGGGATGCAACTTCCGAAGGATACGGTGTATAGGTCGTGAACACGGCTGAATCGTGTACCTGTGTGTAATTACGCGAATCAGCGAACAATAGTGTCGTGTCCAGATCTCCGTTAGCATCCTCTGAAACCTGTTTTGAAAGCGTGAATGTACTGATCTCGAGTGGTATAAGTGATACACTGGGTTTTCCTGTGTTGTCAGGATCCCAATCAGGATTGACCCAGTCCCAGGAACCGTCTCCTTCCTGATCGATGGCCATTTCTTCTCCCTCGTGGGAAAGTATCGTCGGCCAGCGCCTGGAGGATTCGCCCACGTGCAGCTCGTATTCATCGTCCATGTTACCTATGTTACGAACATTTACTTCGTAATCGACCCACGAACCAGGCTCAACAGTCGCTGAGCCGTCGGGATAAACTATCACTCCAGGGTCACTAGGTACGGTAAAAGTTGCTGTAAGGGTGGATGAAATATCCTGGTTATCGACTGATGTAACCTCGACAGTATACACACCCCCTGGTGCGTGTTCACCCAGTTCAAACGCATGTTCGAAGATGGACCAATAAGGTGGATCGGCTCCATAGTTTTCCTTCAGATCCATGGTTACATCCTCCACTATCGTTTGATCCTCTGGATCTAAGACTGTAACCACGGTTTCCGAGATCAAAGTTGCATCCAAAGGATGGCCGACCTCTGCGTTCACAACAACGGTGTCACCGGGATAGAACACATCCTGCTCCTCTTCCTCCTCGTTTAAGGTGTAGAGGTCATTAACGGAGATGTATGTGTCCGTAGGTATTCTAAGGTGGGAATCTCTATCTTCAGAGTTATAGTGTATCTCTAATCTAATACTTTCTGCTTCGCCTGTTACTCTTACATCCATAGATAAATCACCGCCTTCTGGAATACTATATCCTGAAGTTTCTATGTATATCGTTTTCCACCCTTCAGAAGATGATGGTTCCATCTCTCCATAACCGATCATATCATCTCCGTGGCGTAATGTCAAATTAAGACCGGGTGGATGTGGTGGTGGATGTTGAACCGGGATGGTGTACAACCTTACCGGAACGGCCGATGTAATGTTGAAGTCAGCTGCAAAAGGCTCGGATGTCCATGTATGTGTGTCCTGTCCCGCCTGGTTTCTTAACAAAACACTCATCACATCGTCCCCCATCTCAGGCAGTATAGCGTCTCCATCTCTGAGATACAACCGCTGATTCTTGGTGGAAGATGATTTTTCTTCTAGCGGTGTTCCAACATCGCCGGACACCCTCATCGTCTCAGGGGTACTTCTGTATTCGGTAAGGCGATCTCCGATCCTTCTGACCTCCTCGGCCATGATAGGAGATACAACGTCCATTGCCTCGGACCAATCGCTGCTGACGAAGGTCACCCTTGCATCATCGCTCAGCTCCAGGTCGATCTCGGTCTCTAGTGATGTGTGGTTCAAGGCCACATCCACATCATCCACGTGCTCCCACTCCCAGTCGTTCCCGTTACCGACGTATCTGCTGTAGTTGGCGCTGAGTACCTCCATGTTCCTGCCGGTCACGGTGATCATGTACTCCGCACCGATGTTGTTAAGCCATGGTGCGGTGAATCCAGTTTCCCTATCACCGTCACTGTCGATGAATATTCGCATGGAGTCCTCGCCTGTGCGCACCGGTATGGTTACCGGTCCTATGTATCTGCTCACCTCCCGACCCCAGTACTCCTCGGGTATCTGCGGGTGTACCGGGATGGTGGTGTTCAACCACATGTCGGGTCCATATGGATAATCGGCAACACCGTCTCCGTCAACGTCCGGTAGGCCATCCTCGGTCACCATCAGGTGGTCGGGAGTACCGTCGTTGGTGAAGTCGTTGGGGAACGGG
>PUPH01000072.1 GCA_003553085.1 Thermoplasmata archaeon | reverse complement strand
TGGAAGATATCGCTCGAGAGAATTACGAAAAGGCCCACGAGGTGGCTCGTAAGATAGACCAGATATCCGGATTCAAGGCACCGATGTTCGAGGGAGAATTCTTCAACGAATTCACAGTCGAACTTCCAGGCGATATTCATGATGAATTGAATAAGGATAAAAATATTCTACCGGGTTTAGCCATAGGAGGAGATACTGAGAGGTTCAGCGAACTTGAGCCTACCCTGCTCACCGCTGTTACAGAGAAGTGCAGTGAAGAGGACATAGACCGTTTGATCGACTTTTTGAAGGAGGTGGGAGAATGAGTGAATACAGACAAGCTAGATACCCACGACATCTGTTGATAGAAGAACATTCTAAGGAGAGGATGGTGGAAGAAAATCCACTACCTGAAAGCATAGCCCGAAAGGAGGCGCCCTTGATCCCGGATGTTCCGGAATACGAGGTGGCAAGACATTTCACCCGATTGTCACAGATGAACTACGGTATAGACACTGGATTTTATCCTCTGGGCTCATGCACGATGAAGTACAATCCGAAATATACTGAGATGCTCGCTAAAGAGCCCAAGGCCACCGGTGTACACCCTCTTCAGCCCGAGGAAGACATCCAAGGCTGCCTTCGGATAATGTACGAACTGCAGAGGATGCTGGCTGAGATAGGCGGCATGTCCGAGGTCACCCTGCAGCCCGCAGCGGGAGCACAGGGGGAGATGACCGGTTTAGCTATAGTTCATGAATACCATAAAAACAATGGAAACGACCGGACGGAGGTGGTCCTACCGGACACCGCCCACGGGACCAATCCCGCCACGGCGGCTATGCTGGGTTATAAGACCATAGAGATACCTTCCGACGACGGCTGCGTCGATCTGAAAGCCCTTGAGGAAGCGGTAGGTGAAGATACCGCCGCCTTCATGCTCACCAACCCAAACACACTTGGTATCTTCGAAGAAGATGTTCTCGAGATTGCAGATATAGTTCACGACGCCGGGGCGCTATTATACTACGATGGAGCGAACCTCAACGCCATAATGGGAAAGAGCAACCCGGGCGCTATGAACTTCGATATAATGCACTTCAACCTACACAAGACCTTCAGTTCACCACACGGCGGAGGAGGACCTGGGTCCGGACCCGTGGGTGTCTGTGAAAAGTTGAGGAGCTACCTGCCCGTACCTATAGTGACCAAAAAGAACGATAGATATCATCTTGATCACTCTCTTGAAAACACCATCGGACGGGTCAAGGGATTCTATGGTAACTGGTCAGTACTCCTTAGGACCTATGCTTATCTGGTCTATCAGGGAAAAGAGGGGTTAGAAAAAAGTGCGGAGAGGGCGGTACTCAACAGCAATTATCTGCGCAAACTACTGGAAGATCATCTTGAACTGCCCTATAGATCTCTGAGAAAACACGAGTTCGTTTTATCCGGTAAACGACTAAAAGATAAAGGTCTGAAGACCGTTGATCTGGCTAAACGATTGGCAGATCATGGCTACCATGCACCTACTATCTACTTCCCGTTGATAGTTGAAGAAGCACTCATGATAGAGCCGACAGAGACCGAGCGTAAGGAAACCTTGGACAACTTCGCAGACACTGTCAAGAAGATCTTGGATGAGGACCCGGAGATAGTCAAGAGTGCCCCTCACAACACGGCTGTGAAAAGGGTGGACGAAACAAAAGCGGCTAAAAAACCGGTAGTCAGCTTCAGGATGAGGGGAAGATGACCGAGAGACCGCCCGTGTTCGCGGTTACGGGTTACAAAGATAGTGGTAAGACCACTTTTACATCGAGGATAATAAAGGAACTATCTGAGAAAGACTACACTGTAGCATCTGTAAAACATACTTCGGGTGAATACAGCATCGATGATCAGGGAACGGATACCTGGAAACATGCAGAGTCCGGATCCGAGACGGTGGTGTTCTCGACGGCATCGGAAACCGCATTCATCTTCAAAGAAGCCATGGATATCCATGAGATAGTCGAGATGATCAAGAGACATACCGATCCGGATATAGTGATCGTGGAGGGTTTTAAATCCGAAGACCTACCCGGTATCGAAGCTTCTGAAGGTATGGAGATAGAACCGGTGATCCACGACCTCATCCAGAAGATCGAAATATACCGCATATACAAGAGATTACCAGGGATCGACTGCGGAAGGTGCGGTCACCGGGACTGCTACACCATGGCCGAAGCGAAATACAGCGGCGAAGACGTGGTCTGCCTGGTTGCCAAAGATGGGGTTTCTCTTCAGATAGATGGAAAGGACATACATCTGAGCAATTTTCCCGCACAGATGTTGGAAGGAGGGATCAGAGGTATGATCAGCTCGTTGAAAGGTGTGAAAGAAGGAGATAAGATCGTCATCAAGATCTTTAAGGAGGGGCGATGATGGAGGTGATCAGAGTTAATATACCTGAAACTACCCGGGCCAAAGATCTGTTCAAAAAGATCGAAACATACAGGAAAAGGAGCTGCGATATGGTCCAGATATTCGATTGCTCCATGGTCATCAGCGAGGAGCACATAAGATGGGCTTACAGGAAAGCAGTGGCTTGCTTCAATGCAGACACAAATATAGCGGAGTCTCTCGAGATAGAGACCATACTTTGGGCTTCAGCCGAGGAGCAGATAAAGGACGCACTGATAAAGATGGGGTTATCGGACGGGAGCGAAGAGGCCGTAGTACTCATAGATGGGGATACGGATGCATTCCTAGAGGAAATGGGATGGGAACTATCAGATAAAGGGATCGAACCTTCTAAAGAAAAGTTATCGAACTTTGGTATAACCAAAGCCGAGATAGATTCTACCGACAAACCCTTCGATCTGATCTTCGAAAAGATGGCAACATCGAGGTTGTAAAAAAAGAAAAAGGGGTTTTGTTTTTAATCCACCGACTCGAATCTTCTCTTTAGATTCTTCATCACTCCGGGGAGCGTGGTATATTCCATATCTTCCAGTGGTAATCGGTGTGGCTCGAAAGGACCGTGTCTTCGCATATAGTCAGCGATCCTAGCGGATTGCTCACGTACCGGATCGAATGCAGGATCATCAAATAGATCTGCAGGTCCATTCATCTTTCCATCTTTTACCTGGAAGCCCAGGGCGACTGCTCGCGGTGGGCCGTCGAACCGTGTACATATGGCGTTTTTTACACCCACGGGCATGATAGGACCGTTATGACTTCCACGCATCCAGCCTGAAACCAAGAACGCGTGAGAGAAGGGTTCAAGTACTTCACCGAGTGCAGGCAGACCGGACTGTGCACGTACCAGTGCCACAGGGTCGTCCTTACCGACGTATTCACCGGCTATCTGATACAATTTTTCAGTACTTATCGCTGCGACCGGTTCGTCGTTGGGCAGTTTGTCACCTTTGGGGAAAACCCTCTTTATAACGAAGCGACCCTTTGCACCGATCAGTGCCAGTATATCATATATCTCCTCTGGAGTTTCCATTATGATCTTCTTGGATTCCTTGATATCCCATATCTCGAATCTGAATCCGTTGTGTAAAGAAGGGTCTATGACAAGACCGGCGGTGTTGAACGGGTCCGCAAACATCTTGAAGATCGGTAGGTTGAAAGCACCGGGTTCAGTCTTATCCATCAAAAAGGCCACCACGGGTTCCGCCTTTCTCGGTGTGAACTCCATCTCGGCTACCCCGGGTCCCATCCCCTTTACATTGCCTGAAAACGCATCGGACAACATATCTTGGCCGGCACCATATAGACCCAGTTCCTTCGCCTTCTCCGTGGCCTTTTGGAATGTATCCCATGCCAGAGAATGTATCTCTTCTGAGTCCTCACCTTTCCGGTGAGTCATCAATAACTCCAGGTCATCTCCACAGTGTGTCACATGAAAATCTTCTAAGATATCGCTTTTCTTTAGATTTTCTTGAGCCACCTCGATCAGTTCAGGATGCACGTTCGCATGTCCTGGGTATCCACCTACGTCGGCCTTTATTATGCTGAATGTTATCTTGCTCATTTTATCCCGTGATTCCCACTATCGATAACTCCCATAAAAGACTATCGATTCTTACAGTTTTACCCCACGCTGCCCCTGATAGTTGCCTGAACGCTCGGAGTACTTTTTATCCGCGTCTCGACTAAGCCTATGAAATACTATCTGAGCGAAAGTTTCGCCGATGGGTACCTCTATCTCTTTGCAGGTGTTATACGCACTGAGTGTTAGATTTCCTTCGAATCCGGCGTCGATCATACCAAAAGAGGGGACCACACCGTTCCTGGCCCACGTGGTCCGTATCCATATCTCTCCAACCAGATAAGACGGGAATCGAAAGTACTCCTCTGTAGAGATAGCGAACCATGTCTTCTTTGGGATAACAGCCGTACCATGACTCTCTGGTCTCCATCCTAATACAGAGACCTCTTTTATGGTCACATCGTATCCGTTGGGAGTAAGGTTGTCTTTATGGAATCCCTCAGAGATAAGCTGTTCCTTTTCCACGAGTTCGAGTATCTGTCCATCGGATAATATCATGTCTTTCAACTCACTAGAAAGACATATAGCCGCCATATAAATAGATTTGTTTGGGAAAGCTATTTATTCATCTCACAAAATCTCAACTTGTACGATAAGGAGTCGCTGGATCGGATGGCTTGTAAGGAAGATGTGGATGTAAACATCAGAGATCTACTCGAAACCCTAAAGACCAAGGACGAAGGCATAAGGGGAGCCGTTTTAAAGACCCTGAAGGAGGATGAAAACTCCCAGGAGTATCTGCAAGAGATAATCGTAGATGGTAACGATAGCCTGATCAAAGGTCTGGCTTTATGGACACTCGGTGAGATATCTGGAGAAAACGGTCATTCGCAATTGAGGGAGAACGCACTATATGACGAAGACGAGCAGATGAGGGTCGGAGGGATAAGAGCTCTGGAGTACACCGGCGATAAGGATAAAGCCTCCAAAGAATTGGTGCGGTTGTCGATAAACGACGATTCTAGCACGGTGAGGAGTTGTGCGGCACACATATTGTCGAAGATATCTCCGAGATCCGGTACAAAGATGATCGCATACTACCTGATCCATGGTGAAGAAATAGTCAAACAGAGGGCTGCGGAAGCTCTAGGAAAGTTAGGAGATCCAAGAGCTCTCCAGTACTTAAAAAACGCTCTGAAGGATGCAGATGAAGACGTCACCATCTCGATAATTGAAGCCATTGGAGAGTTAGGGGAAGAGGAAGGGGCCTCCATTATATTGGACTATTTGAATCATGAAGATATAAGGATACAGAGATCAACGGTGCAGGCTTTGGGTGAGATAGGGCATAAAGATGCTGTCGATCCACTGCTGGATATCCTGGAAAACGGGGATCCGATGATGAGGGGTTTAGCTGCGTGGACATTGGGTTCCATCGGAGATGAAAAAGCTGTAAGAGAACTGAACAGATTACTGCTGTACGAAGACGATCCGCTACTCAGAAAGACGGCCATCTGGGCCCTGGGTGAGATAGGGGACAACATAGTCCTAGAGGGCTTGATCGAAAGTTTATACGATAAAAATCACGAAGTCAGAAAGGAAGCCGCCTACGCTCTTGCAAAGTTAGGAGATAAAAGAGCTACCCTGGAACTACTCAGAGCTCTGAATCACGACAACGCCGGTGTCAGGATGGACTCCGCCGATGCGTTGGGTAAGTTAGGTGGCGATATATCGGTTAAGTACATACGCACCGCACTTTCAGACGGAGAGTCACAGGTGAAGAGAGCCGCGATCAGAGCACTGGGCATGATAAAAAACAACGAGGTCGTATATGATCTGATAAGGCCTCTGTACGATGAAGATATTGAAACCAAAAGATGCGCACTGTGGTCTCTCGGGGAGATAGGCGATCCTGTGGCCGTAGATGACATCGTTCCTTTACTATCCGACGACGATCCCACGATCAGAGGAGAGGCCGTGAGTGCTCTTGGTAAGATAGGTGACCGGGATACGGTAGGATACATCAAAGATATGACCGATGACGACGATCCATGGGTTAGGGTGTACGCAGAGAACGCACTAAAAGGATTGTTAGACCAATCCAAAGATAGTTATTGATGTTTTCTATCGGGTTACTCATGCAGAAACGGTCTATACCCTCCACAGTGGATCCGTTCAACCTATCACTACTGGTGATTTCGATGCTGCTCTGGGGCCTATCCTTTCCTGCTATAAAAGTCGCGTTGGATGTCATCGACCCTTTAACCCTAGGTCTCCTCAGGGTACTGTTCGGTGCGATACCGCTTTCGATCTTTATATTTTTTAAATTCGGGTTTCAAGATTCCTTCACTCCTTTGTTCAAAGATCCGATACCTTTCATAGGAATAGCTTTGACACAGTTTTACTTACCATTGGCAGCACAAAACGTAGGTATGGGGATGATGGACCCATCTTCCGCAGCCTCTTTGAGCTCCATCATCCAGGCCACTTCACCGATATTCGCCATCTTCCTATCCAGCATGTACCTCGGTGAATACATCGGTAGGATGAAAGGATTGGGTGCGGGTTTAGCACTCTCCGGAACAGTACTGCTGGTGACACAAGGCGGTCTGGTATTGGAAGGAGCGACATTAGTCGGAAATTTACTTTTACTATCAAGTGCGGTATTCTACGCTGTATCAGGCGTACTGACAAAAAAAGCACTCACTGATCACGATCCCATGCTGATCATCACCCTGGCATTGATCATCTCTTCCATACTATTTTTACCCACCGCTTTGGCCACGGAACCGATCTCTCAATTGAGCGGTATCACCTTCGACATGTGGCTCATCGTCCTTTTCTTAGGGTTGATCTGCAACGGGATAGCACTTCTTATGTGGTATGTGGTTCTGATGAACAGCCAGCTGTCGAAACAGGTACTTTTCTCATATCTCATACCATTATTCGGAACCATCTTTTCATACCTACTGTTGGACGAAGTGATCGCCATACAGACTTTGATCGCAGGCATGGTGATCGTAGTAGGGATAACCATCGCACAGTATGGTAAATGAGTTATCTAACACCCTGAATTTCCGCATGATGAGCATATCCAGCACCCCTCGGCATTATGGACGGAACCACCACAATTCGGACATTCTTCCTTCATATACATCGATATCAGGTGAGCCGTAATAAGGCTGAAGGGCAGGGGTCGGTGAAAGTGTGATCCATCACTTTTGAACAAAGATCACTATCAAGTCGTTCACATTGGTCTTCACTGGAAACTCCAAAGAGCCTCCCGATCCATCGAAGAACTCCTGCGTCCTATGCTGGGAAAGCATCGAATGGGCGTCATGTTCGCTCTCCACCACGGTGCCGCAGTCCGCGAAGGCGCCCGCCTTTCCTTTACCATCAACTCCGTCGGTATCGACAGCGGCAGCGGCGATGTTCGAGCGATCTTTTATCGAGATGGCGAAGGAGAGAACGAACTCACGATTTGGCCCTCCGTTGTATCCTTCAAAATCATCCGGAAGACCGGTGGTCATCTCGCCGCCTATCAAAAATACGACCGGCGGCCTTACTGGATCTTCATAGTCTTGACACTCTTTGACCACGGCTGCAGCTAGTTTAGCCACTTCTTTCGCTTCACCTTGGTTTGTAGAAGTGAGGATCATGGGTCTGATCCCTAAATAGGCTGCCTTCTCTGAAGCGGCTTCAAGTGCGTTCCTGTTCCCGCCGATGAGTACGTTCTGTACGTTAACCTCAGAAGGAGTATCTTCTATCTCTCCGTTTCTGCCTTTTTTAAGATGGTCACGTATGGAAACCGGTGTCTTTTCCCATAGATCATGCCTTTTTAATACGGAGATGGCATCTTGAAACGTTGTATCATCGCCTACCGTCGGCCCTGAAGCGATATCGCTGAGCTCATCACCCACAACATCGGAAAGGATGAAGGAAACCATCGTCCCCTTCTTTTCACCATACTCTGCGAACCTCCCTCCTTTGACCCGAGATATATGTTTTCTCACGGTGTTCATCTCGTGTATGTCCACACCGGTGGATAGTAGGATACGGTTCAGATGGATGACATCATCCAGAGTGATCCCCTGCGGTGGAAGACAGAAGAGCGAAGAGCCTCCTCCCGAGATCAGAACTATGATGAGCGCATTTTCACATCCATCTAATATGGATAGAGCTTCTTCTGAGGCATCCAGGTTCTCTTGAGATGGAAGAGGATGTGAGCATCTCCGTAAGGTGAACTTCGAACTTTTTTCGGGCGCCCTGTTATCGGTGATCAACAGATCCTGATCGAACTCCCAATCCTGGAAGGCTTCAGCCATCTTCTCACAGGCCTTGCCTACGCCTATAAGGACTACCTTCTCGTAGTCCGAGGGATCGTATGTCAAGTCACCAGGTAACCGTATTTTACTCCCGTCGACGAAACGTGAGAGTAGCGACCTCGGGTCGGCTCCCTCTATCCCGGCCTCGAGGATCTGAAGGACTATTTCCCTCATCTCTTGGCGATCCATGGTTTTGGAATCAGAGGATAACAAAAAATACTTTTGGTAAGGTGTGTGATATCTTATCATGATGTTGATGACGCCGGGACCGACCGAGGTCCCACACAGAGTTAGGAACGCCATGGCCAAAGGGATCCAGAACCCAGATATAGACCCGGAATTTGCATCATTCTACTCGGAACTCGAGGAAAAGTTGAAGAAGATATATAGGACCCAAGATGATGTACTTGTCCTGGCTGGGGAAGGGATATTGGGTTTGGAGGCGAGCATAGCTTCTCTGATGGATAAAGGAGATAAGGTTATCTGTATATCAAACGGTATATTTGGAGACGGTTTTGCCGATCTTGTCAAGATGTATGGTGGAGAACCTACACTCTGCAAAGTACCTTATAACGAAGAGATCGATGTGGACATGGTCGAAACCGCTCTTGAAGATAACGACCACAAGATCGTCACCATGGTACACTGTGAAACTCCCACCGGAGTCATCAACGACCTGGAACCGATACTGCAGCGATCCAAAGAGCAAGGGGTGATCACCGTGGTGGATGCGGTGTCGTCCCTTGGAGGTTGTTCCGTACCGGTTGACATGATGGATGTGTGTATCGGTGGCTCTCAAAAGTGTTTCAGCTCTCCACCGGGGCTGACGACGGTATCTTTGAGTCCGGACGCGTGGGATCGGATAATGGAGAGGGATGCATCCACCCTCTACACGAGTTTTAAGATATGGAGAGAGATGTGGTACGAGAACGGTGAATTCCCCTATACACACATGGTTTCCAACCTGTACGGGCTCGACGCATCGTTAGACCTCATACTGGAAGAGGGGCTGGAAGATGTTTTCCATAGACATAGGGTGTGCTCTGAACTATGTATCGAACTCGGCGAAGAGATGGGGTTGGAACTATATCCTGAAGATAAGAAGATATCATCCCCAACTGTGACCGCTTTCAAGTTAGATGGGCGTGCCGTGGAGGTACAAAGAGACCTAGCTCGAAAACACGATATATGGGTGGCAACGAGTTTAGGCCAGCTAAAGAACGATGTACTGAGGGTGGGTCACATGGGTCACAATGCAAGAAGAGACAAAGTCGAGAAGACCATGGCGGGTATCGAAGATGTTCTATGATCCCAAAATAAAGCGGACCCATGGGGATTCGAACCCCAGTCCTCGGCTCCGAAGGCCGAAAGGATATCCAGACTCCCCTATGGGCCCGATGTGACGGTTTCGACGCTGCCTCCAAAGGTCGATAAAATATATATGGTTTTGGTAGGACACGGTCAGGCTTCGAACAGGTTTTATAGAAAAGTATGAGTAGCCCCGGGCGGATTCGAACCGCCGTCGCGAGGACCAGAACCTCAAATGATTGACCGCTACACCACGGGGCTATAGGGTATGCGATTGATATTTCAGGGAGAAAACGTGGTCATATATAGATTTATCTTTTCGCCAAATGACAAATAAATCAATTTTATATAGTTGTTTACACTTATAGGTGTGCAATGAAGATGACAGAAGTGTTGATCATCGCCTTGATAGCTACCATATCAGCTCTGATGGTTTGGTTCATCTTGTTCACGGCTACCGGTGGTAATGACGGACCGTTCGCCCAGTTTTACACAGCACTCCTGTTCCCTCCCATATTTGCAGTCTTATTCTTGTTTATACATAAAAGAAGCAACCGACGAAACGGGTGAAATATTTTTGTAGTAGTTAGGGATGCACATATGATGGATGTATCTGAATACGACTACGAATTCGACGATGATCTGATCGCCCAAGAGCCTGCAGAACCTAGGGACCATTCCAGATTGATGTTCGTGGGGAAAGAAAAGATCGAACACCTCAAGTTTTACAACATCACAGACATACTAAAAGAAGGGGATGTGCTAGTAAAGAATAGGTCGAAGGTGATACCTGCGAGGTTACTCGGTAAAAAAGACACCGGAGGGAAGGTAGAATTACTACTGTATAACGAATGTAAAACCGACATTTGGGATTGCTTGATCAAAGGCAGTAACATCAGGGAAGGGGTCAAGATATCGGTGGGAAACCACGATTTAGAGGTGATCGAGCACCTCCACGGCGGTCGTTTTCTTGTAAGGTGCTCCAACGGTGGTCGGGTGATGCGGGAACATGGTGAGATGCCCACACCACCTTACATCGATAGATCACTGTCGGATCCCGACCAATATCAAACGGTCTATGCTGAAGAATCGGGATCCATCGCTGCCCCCACGGCCGGATTTCACTTCACAGAGGATATCCTGGAAGAACTGGAGAATAAAGGCGTGGAGATACACGATGTCATCCTCCACGTAGGTCCCGGCACGTTCATACCCATCAGGACCGATGAGGTGGAAGAACATCATATGGATGAGGAGTACTACGTGGTCCCGAAGGGAACGGCACGGGCAGTCACAAGAGCTAACGAAGAGGGTAGAAGAGTGATCTTGGTAGGAACGACCACTGTCAGAGCCATTGAGTCGGTATCTCAAGACGGGGTGGTGAAGCCCGGTGAGGGATGGACCGACCTGTACATCTATCCGGGATATGAATTTCGATCTGGTATAGACTTGTTCCTGACTAACTTTCATCTACCCCGTTCAACACCTCTTATGTTGGTACATGCATTCGGTGGTGAGAAGCGGCTGAGAGAGGCGTATGAACAGGCGGTGAAGAGAAGATATAGGTTCTACAGTTTCGGTGACGCTATGCTTCTGGAGGGTAAAGGATGATCGATTTCGAGATAACTGAAAAGGAAGGTAGAGCAAGAAAGGGTATGATGAGGGTGAACGAAAAGGAAACGGAAACACCGTTCTTTATGCCGGTGGCCACCAGAGGTAGTGTCAGAACTCTGTCTAACGAAGAGGCCCATGAGATAGGGTTCGATGTTTTGATAGCCAATGCTTATCATCTACTGCTCAAACCGGGTTCAGACGTTATCAAGGATGCCGGTGGTATCCATAGGTACATAAATTGGCCGGGGATCATCTTCACGGACAGTGGCGGTTTTCAGATGATCAGAGCTGGGTTCGATCAAGATATAATGGAGGAAGGTGTAAGGTTCAGATCTGAAGTGGATGGAAGTACGATCAAGATGACACCCGAAGAGAACATTGAGCTGCAGATCGATCTAGGTGCCGATGTATCAATGTGTCTTGATCACTGCCCTCCTTACCCTGCCGAACGAGATCTTCTTGTAAAGTCTGTAGAGCTAACGACAAGATGGGCGGAACGCTGCAAGAGGATGGGACACGACACGTTCTGTATATCCCAGGGCGGTATCGTCGATGAATTGAGGACCAGGAGCTGTAAGGAATTGGTGGATATCGGTTTTCAGGGATACGCCATCGGTGGTTTGAGTATAGGAGAACCGAAAGAAGATATGTACCGGATGGTGGATATCTGTGATAAGGTGTATCCGGCGGACAGGCCTCGATATCTCATGGGATTGGGTTCTCCTCTAGATATACTGGAATCCATAGAGCGGGGAGTAGATATCTTCGACAGTGCCTACCCAACGAGGAACGCCCGACACGGTACCATCATGACCTGGGAGGGGAAGATATCCATAGATAAGGGTAGGTACCGCAAGGATCACGGACCCCTAGATGATAGTTGCGGATGCCCAGTATGTGAAAATTATAGTCGATCGTTCGTCAGCCACCTATCCCGTTCTAGAGAATTGTCCGCCCTTAGGTTTGCCACCATACACAATCTTTGGTTCATGAATGAACTCATGGAGGACGCTAAAACCGCCATCGCCAACGGCTCCTTACGAGAGTTAAAAAGTGAGTTCAAGAGACACTATGGATAATTTTAAAAGCATCGAATCGTTTCCCTGTACTGAATGAACAGATCTTGTATCCGTTGTGAGAATGAGACCAGTGAAGTACAGATGATATGTAACGACTGTGCGACAAAGCATTTTTCAGAGAATATATTCTGGATCGCTGCATCACCTGTGGTCGGTGAACCTGTGATCAACCGGCTTCGAAAGAACTCGAAGGCAGTACTGACCATAGGTGAGAATCCAGAGGGTGAAGTGATCTACAAAGATGGCAAGATGGTGATGGACCAGATAATCGATTTTTACGAGGAGATAGAAGATGATGTTGAGGACCATCACGACATCCTAGAGCTACTCGATAACATGATGGCTGAGATGGGTATATCAGAAGACAGGGATAAGATCATGGAGATTTACTTTTCACCTACCGACCTAAAAGTATTGAGTGAAATATTCTATCTTGTGGAAGAGATACATCACAAACAGGGTAAGATGCCCCAGCTCCCCGGCCTCTATATGAAGGTGGGAAACCTACTGTCCTACGTTTCCGATAGGGCAAATAGTCCGGTGTTCAGTCCCCGTTTTAGAGAGAAGGTCTGTCAGGATATGTTATCGGAAGCTGAGAGATACTACGACCTGGCCATCGAAAAGTCGGATGACGATCTGCGGCCTTATCTTTTCAAAGGCAGACTACTGATGGAGTTGGGAAGACACGATGAAGCCATGGAATGTCTTGACAAAGCCTTGGAGATAGAAGAAAACGACGATGTCAAGATAGCCTATGTGGAACTGCTTTTATCGAGAGAAAGGACGGATGAGGCCGAGAAATTTTTGAACGAATTGTTAGATTCAAAACCCGATGAAGCGCTGGTATGGTTCTTGAAGGCTGAGGAGCTCCGTATCAGCGGAAGATGGGGGGGATCCATTCAGTTTTATGACCAAGCTGTCAACAGAGATGACGGTTTTATCGAGCCCTACGTGATGAAGGGTAGAGTACTGCTGGAAAATCAGATGCTGCAGGAGGCGAACGATATCCTCGATCGTGCGTTGGAAAAAGATGCCGAATCCATCGAAGCCTGGTTCACGAAAGCTAAGGTACTTCACGAGATGGACAGATGGGGAGGAGCACTCCAATGTCTCAACGAGGTGCTGTCCATCGAACCACACATGGAGAAAGCATGGATCTTGAAGGGAGATATATTGACTGAGAAGGAGCTATACGAGGAAGCTCTGGAAGCTTATGAGCTGTCCTTAGAGATCGTACCCGATCTGGAGAAAGTGATCGAGAAGAAAAAAATCTGTAAAGAATATCTGTGTTAGCTCAAACTGGCCAACGCCATTTTGCTAGTTCGATTATCACAAGGCACGCTATACCCATGATCATGACCAGTCTATGGTCGAGTTTGGGACCTTTCGATTCCTCCTCGTCGAAGTATCGCATCAACCCTGCGGAGGAATGAAATCCACCGCCCTTTTGTTTCGGTGACATCGATTAGACATGTGGGCTTCGGTTATATAAAAATTTTGCTCCAACCATCAGGTTTTTTTATGCATTCTACCATGGAAGAACATGCGAACGGCGAGAGATGTACTCAACGAATTGAAGTGGAGAGAAGATAAGAGCCTCGCTGGATGTGAGGTTTATTATGTACATAGAGGTGCACCGGGTGACTTCAAGGTGATCAAGGGTGATGAGATAGAGGATCTAGGCAGGTCGTTCATATATCTCGAGAGGGGGCAGATACCCTATCATCGGGTCTTCAAGATCGTAAGCAGGAAAGAAGTGATATTTTCCCGAGAACGTTCATAATCGCTGTAACATGTCATCCATCTTTTGTCTCAACTTATCGTTGGTTATGTAAGTGGCGATATCACCGCGTGTCTTCTCCACGAGGTCCCTGGCGATATCCTGTTTGTGCTTTATCGGAACGATGGCGTTGGGATAGTCAAAATCCATCAACATGTCCTTTATCCGTTCCATCTTCTTCATGAGGTCTTTGGCACCATCTATGTCACCGTTTATCAGGGAGTCGAGTATCATACGTCTTAATTCTCCGACCACGTCGCCTAACCCGACCAGGTAGGAATCCGGAGTGATGTCCAGTTCTTTAGGACTTAAGGGCTCTTCTCCTTTATCTATCGCCCACAGGATATGAGCTTCAGCCAGCTCCTGAAAGCCGTTTCTCAAAAAACCGGAGTGATGTAATTCGGGATAATCCTCTACGATGCTCTTCACTTTGGTCACCTCTTGGATGGCTTCGTTGAACAGCTCCCTAGAAGCCTCACCGTTGTGTATCTTTTGTATCATCTGGCGTGATAAGCGTTCAATGGTGCGTGAAGATTTGAGTGCCAGTTCTCTGACCGTGTCTTTATCGTCCAAAGTGTCTCCGATGTCCCCTACTATGGAGGCTAGAGTATCTATATCTGACATCATCTATCACCCCATACCTCTTCCATGTGTTCCACCTTGCGCCTTATGCTTTCAGGCTTTCCGATATCATGGCGCATGTGTATCCCTTTCCCTTTTACACAAGAGAGAGCTTCCTCGCTGGCCCTCTCGGCATCGGACATATCTTCGGCAAAGCCCACTACCGCGAGCGATCGGGATGTAGTAGTATAGATATCACCATCTTTTTCATCGACCGATGCGTAGAAAAGTTGAGCACCGGCTTCCTCTATACCATCCACGTCCACCTCGAGTTTGTTGCCCGGCACGGATTCTATGCCATAACCTTCGGGTACTATGTATTTACATACACTACATTTCTTCTCGAATTCGGCATCCATGTCTTGGATACCCCCTTCGGCCATACCTCTGCATAACTCGACGTAATCCGATCTTAAGAGAGGCAGTACATTCATCGCCTCGGGATCGCCCCATCTGCAGTTGAACTCTATTATCTTCGGTCCCTTGGCGGTGAGCATGAACTGTCCGTACAATACACCTTTGTATCTACAGCCCTCTTTCTCCAATGCCAGAAGTGTGGATTTGATTATCTCTGTACTGCTTTCATATACTTCTTCATCAACGAAAGGTAGTAGTCCGTCTGCTTGTGAATAAGAACCCATCCCACCGGTGTTGGGACCCTCGTCACCTTCGTAAAGTCTTTTATGATCTTGTACCAGAGGTGTCGGTATCAGGCTAACTCCATCCGTGAAAACCTGCAGAGTGAATTCCTCGCCTTCGAGTTTCTCTTCGAGGATCACCTTAGATTCTCCGCCGATCTCCTGCTCCAGAACTTTACGGCAGTAATCGATCACATCCCGTTTATCATCTAGATGTTCTCCCATGACCTTCACACCTTTACCACCGGTCAGTCCAACCGGTTTTACAACGAGGTCACCTTCGTAATGTGCTAAGAAGTCCTCTATGGCCACGATATCATCGAAGACTTCATAATCCACTCGACCCGGTAGTTCGTATTTCTTCATCAGATCTCGCATGAATTCCTTGGATATCTCTATCTGAGCAGCATCCCGGTTGGGGCTTGCACACGATATACCTTTATCTTCTAGTTCATCCACGATACCTTCGCCCAGGGGGGCCTCAGGACCTATCACCGCCATATCCACATCCATCTTGACCGCCCATTCGGTTATAGATCCAACATCAGTATCGGACTGGATGATAAAATCTTCTGATAGTTCAGCTATACCCGGATTTCTGTTGGACATGGAGGCGTAAACCTCAGCTCCATCCCTGACCAGCGCTTTAACAATGGCGTGCTCTCTGGCACCGCCGCCGACTGTGAGTACTTTCATATTATCGACTGACAGTATGGAAAAGAGGGATATAAGATTTATTTATCATCGAGTTCGGAGATATACTCGTCCTTTCTCCGCTTGAGCACTATCCTGTTCTTGTGTATATCCTTGATGTCGTTTGCACTGATGGTCAACCTTTCGGTCATAAGATCCACATCGGTCGCATAACTACCTTCTGGTGCGGTCGGGAGAGACAGGCTCATGTCTTCGAATGGCATTATGGGTACGATATACCTATTTATCTCACGCCCCTCCTTCTTGGTTTTAACGGTCCGAACGGCCACCCGTATGTACTCGAGTTTACCATCTTTTCCCTTGGTCGCGTGTTTCACACAGCCGATATCCGTACCTCGTGAATCTGTGACTTTAGTGCCTACCAGGTTTTTGATCGGAGATATCCAAAGGAGTATCCTATCCCCTTCGATCTTCTCGATGTACTTTATGTTTATCCTGAAATGTTCACCAAAAAAGCCTTTGTGCATTATCAAGTGGGTGGGTATCATGGTGGTTTTGTTGATCTCGATGTCGTCCACATGGCCAAAAAGTTCCCCCTCCGCATCATAAACTTTGATACCTTTTATCTCATTGAAGGTCGTCCTTCCATCGGTACTTTTTTCTTCGACCATCTCTGTCACGGTTGTACAATGGTTTAACACAGATATTTATTTTTCCTCTCTACGTGTCCACATACGCGCGAATCTGTCCACCAAACTGTCCAGGAAGGTGCGGCGGTACTGTATCAACAGGTTAGCTATGGCTTCCTCGTCTTTAACTTTATAACGGTTGTCTTCGCGGATTATTATGTCCTTGTCCCGGAGCCTCTTTAGATGGTATGAGAGGGTTGATGGAGCCACATCCATCACCTCGGATATCTCTTTATGCGTTGATCCTGGGTACTCCATAAGGAACAATATTATGGTCCTGGGCAGCTCTTTACGCAGCACGGCTAATCTGTCTTTATCGCTCCGATCTATCTCACCCTTAACGTAGAATCGTTTGTATTTACCCTCTTTACGGGATATCACCAGAGAACGTTTGGTCAGTACCCGGATATGATATCGTATGGTCCCCAGTGGAATGTCCAAGATACGATCTAACTGACGAAGATGTGAACCAGGATTATCTTTTATCGCTTCGTATATTTTCTTTCTAGGTTCCAGCTCGATCTTATCCGAGGACAAAGAGTATCACTCCAAGAATCCTGAGAGTATCAACATCCCCATGACCACTATATCGATCACCAAAACCGCAGGTGGTAACCTGGACAGATCGAGCAGGTCGCTCAGATCCGATATCACCAATAGTATCCCTTTCACCAGGAACATCGAGAACACGCTCAAAAGTATAAGCACACGTTTAGATCTTGAACTGAGGTATGCCAGGAGCGTGAACAAGAGGCCGGTTGCGGCTATTACGACCATCATACCCAATAGTAAAGAGTCCAGCGCTAAGTTCATGTTATCTCGACCTGACGTATATCCATAGGTCTAAATAAACTTTTGACACAAATGTGGGTTTATCGGAGGTTATTTTGATCATTTGCACCCCGTATATCCATGGGACTATGTGAACGAGTAAAACGGCGTTCAGTGAGACCCACACCGTATCAGATCTCTCCAGTTGATAAAAAGATTAATAACATAGTGGTCGTAATCATAAGGCGATGGCATTAGACAAGCTCAAGGATGGACTGCAAAACGCCATGAAAAGGGTAGCTAACGCTAGTCATGTAGATAAAAAACTGGTGTCGGAGGTGGTCAAAGATGTTCAGCGTGCTATGATAGAGTCCGACATGAACGTCAACCTAGCCCTTGACCTTTCCCAAAAACTGAAAGAAAGGGCATTGACAGAAAAACCTCCGGCCGGCATGACATCCAAAGAACACGTTATCAGGATCATATACGAGGAATTCGTTAACATATTGGGAGATGGTGTCGAACTCAAGTTGAAACCACAGACGATCATGATGGTCGGTCTGTACGGTAATGGGAAGACCACGACCTGTGGTAAACTCGGTGCATACTTTCAGAAGAGAGGGTTGAACACCGCGTTAGTAGCCGGAGATACACACCGGCCGGCAGCTTATCAGCAGTTAGAACAAGTGGCGGAGGATGCCGGAGTTCCGGTTTACGGTTCACCCGATGCAAAACGAGCACCCAAAGTTGTGCGTGAGGGGTTAGAGAAATTCAAAGACTTCGATGTGGTCATAATCGATACATCGGGTAGGCACTCTCTGCAGGATGAGTTGATCGAAGAGATCAAGCGCATTAAAAGAGTTGCAGACCCCGACGAGATAATCCTTACCATAGATGCTTCGGTGGGTCAGCAGGCCGGTCCTCAGGCTGAAGCCTTCCACGATGCAGTGGGCGTTACGAAGACTATCATCACCAAGATCGACGGTAGTGCTAAAGGTGGAGGTGCGCTCAGTGCCGTGGCGGCCACGGACGCACCGGTAGTGTTCATGGGTACCGGAGAAAGGATAAGGGATATGGAGAAGTTCGATCCAAAACGGTTCATATCCAGACTTCTAGGAATGGGGGATATCCAGGGACTGCTGGAGAAAGCCGAAGAGGTATTAGACGAAGAAAAAGCGGAACGGACGACGAAGCGCATGCTTTCTGGAGAGTTCAACCTCAAGGACATGTACGAGCAGATGGAGATGCTCGCCGGTGTCGGACCGCTTCAGAAGATAATGGATATGCTTCCCATGGGTGGCAATCGGATCTCCGACGAAGACATGCTGGATACTCAAAAGAAACTACGGTCATTCAGGATCATGATGGATAGTATGACTGAAGAGGAGATGGAGAATCCTTCTTTACTGAAACGTGAACGTGTAAAACGTAT
>PUPH01000048.1 GCA_003553085.1 Thermoplasmata archaeon | reverse complement strand
CATCTCGAAATCGTTTAATACCTCTCTTTCATTGTGGATTCGATGAGGGCAAAGATATCGGTGCGAAAGAACTCCGGCATGCCGTTGGGTTACGACTACCAGTACTGGCTTGCTAGTATGCTGCTGGATAGATTGGATACTGCAGACGGTGAACTGGCATATCTTGCGCTCGTGAAGTCTCGAGACTTGCGCCTATTTAAGAATAATCGTTGCATAAAACATTATATATGACGATATCGCTAGTATCTTATATGGGGTACATGGCTTCAAAACTTGTCAATTTTGCGATAGTTTTGAGCTTGGTTATCGCCGGATTCGTCGTAGCTAGAACGGTGATCCTTGAAGAGGATTCATGTTTCTGTACACCCTCTGAAGATGATATATCTGGTACGATATTGCCTTTTGAGACCGTTTCAAGTGGCTATGATGGCCCTGAGGAGATGGAATTCTTAGTTATTCGAGAATATGCGGAATTGAGCGATTTCTGGCGGTCCTTTAAAGGTATGAATGCCTCTATACCGAGTATGGTCGAAGGGGAAGAGATGATCGTGGTCGTATTCGGAGGTTCCCGACCGACACCATGTTCAGATATCAGAATAACAACGATAGTTGAAGATGATGATCATATAGATGTTTTGATAACAGATTCTTATCCTAGTGAGTATTCAGGCTATATTACGGCAATGGGATATCCTTACCACATAGTACGGACTGAATACTCAGAAAAGGAAGTAATATTTATCGTGTGTGAACATGAAATGTGACCGACCTTAAGAAAATAACCTTAAATTATTTATAGAGATTCTATAATCTTCAAGGGAGACGATGGGTAAGAGTATAATCTACCGAATATGTGTGATACTAGCTACAATCTCTCTGTTGAGCGCAGCTTTCTATCCTGTATCGACAGCGGAAGATGATGAATGTTTAGAGGATACGGCGAAGGTCCTGTTCTCTTCTCTTCGAGAGATAGATGATAAAGAGCTTGTTAGAATAGAATGCGATGAGTCGTCGATAGAGCGGGACAGTTTACGGGTGGCCGAAGTTGATGTTGATGGGTTCAGACAAATCTTAAGTGATCCTTTCCGTGAGTACGAGATAGTAGTTTTTGATATTTCATTCGTAGTTGAGATCACATCACTCGATGAAGAAAGAGGTGGAGTTTCCGGGAGAGGGGATATAGTCGGAACCGAATTCGGGTTCATGACATTTTCTATGACTGAAGGAAGGGTTTCAGCTACCGTCGAAATCCCTGGTACTGGGTCGCAGTATCTGGTCAGGTACAACACTGAGGCTGATGATCACTACTTGTACGAAAGACCTACCGGTGTTGAGGGTGTCGAGGGTGTTGATGGATCATACTCTCCATCTACCTTCGACTATGAAGTGGAGGAACATGATACCGGGGCACAACACGATATCTATGACACGGACCAACATGCCCAGGTTGATGTTATGGTAGTATACACTTCTGATGCTGCCAGCTGGGCTTCCAGTAACGACGGAAGTATATACAACTCCATCAACGAAGCTAATCAGAGAGCTAATCTGGTCATGGACAACAGTGAAGTGGGCGTCACTCTTAACATCGTCCATACCCACCAAGTGGATTATCAAGAGACCGGGGATGATCTGAGCACGGATATTTCTCGTCTCGGGAACGAAAACGATGGTTACATGGAAGAGATCCATGATCTTAGAGACTATCACGGGGCCGATCTGGTGAGTATGTTTGTCAGGACCACGGGGAACACCATCGGTGTGGCATATGCCCCTAGGGAAGAATATCATCTGAGACCGAGTTGGGGATTTTCCGTAGTCAGCGTACAGCATGCATCATCTAATGACGTATACATACATGAGCTCGGTCATAATTTTGGAGCCGGCCACGCAGAAGAACAAGAGCATCAGCCAGGTCCTCAATTATACGATTATTCAGCTGGTTGGAGATGGATCACGGGTACTTGGCCGGGTAGAAGAAGATACCGTACGGTTATGGCTTATAACACATATGATTATGTTTTTTTCGACTATGAACCGGTACCCTATTTTTCTAATCCAGATATAGAGCATTGGGATAATGATGAACCATTGGGCTGTTATGTGAACGCAGATAACGCCCGCACCATCAGAGAGACAAAACACGTCATCGCCAGCTATCAACAACCTACACCACAGGTCGAGATGCTATCGGATCTCGACGGTGTGCAGTGGTATGAAGGTTCGGAACAGGAGATACGGTGGGATACCGTATCTGGTGATAACGGAATATCCGGAATAGATATTCATTTACTTCAAACACACGAGGGGGGATCACTGGAGATGGTGCTCGCGGAGGACATACAAGACACCGGTAGTCACAGCTTCAGACTGCCGAATGAGCCAGGTGAGGATTACAGGATCAGTATCCGTGCGACTGACGGTGCCGGTTACAGCAGGGATTCCGTGAGTGAGACCACTTTCGATATACTCGAAGATAATTTTCCTCCAGAGATAGACATACTCGGTCCCGAGCATGGTGGAATATTCAACGACGATGAGATCACGGTTTCGTGGTCAGGCAACGATGATTATTCCGGCATAGACTATTATGAGGTACGTGCTGGCTTTGGATCATGGACTAGGGTAGAAGATGCCGAGCATCACACTTTTGATGAATTGATAGACGGGAATCAAAGTATCTCCGTAAGGGCATGGGATAGAGCCGGGAACATGAATACAGATTCTATAGAGTTTTTGCTGGATACAGATCCTCCCTATATCGATATATACGGACCGGTCCAAGGGGCTGTTTTACACTCGTCCGATGTCAAAGTTTCATGGGTCGGTACCGACTTCAGGTCAGGGATATCACACTTCGAGATAAGGCTGAACAACGGAACTTGGGAAAATATCGGGGATCAGAGGAATTACACCTTCGAAGATCTGGAAGAAGGTACATACACGGTCTCCGTTAGAGCGGTGGATAATGCGGGTAATACCGCCACCATGAGTACCGATTTTGAAGTCGAAGATCGAACGATATTTACGATATTTATCGACATCATAAGCACGTATAGATGGATCTTTTTAGCCCTGATCTTCGCCATAGCGATAGTACTGCTAGCGGTGCTGGTGGACAAGCGTAAAGAGAAGTACCGATACCCGCATAATCAATGGTCCCATAGGAACGTCGTGGAGTGTGGTAACTGCGGTACTACGATCCCTGGTACCGCTACATCCTGTCTAAGATGCGGTGTAGAATTCCGTCAGGATACGGTAAAGTGTAACAACTGTGGTTCGTTGGTCAACAGTGATGCCTCAAGATGTCCCGATTGTGGACTGTTCTTTTACCGTGAAAGGAACGGACAAGGACCGACTGTGGATAAAAACGGGTAAGGGATGAAAGATCATATTCCAGGTCTATCCCGGCAGGTCTAGCGAGTTTCAAATTAAACATGTATGTCACTCGTATTCTCCCATTAGATATTCATGTGACACACACAAGCTCGCCGGCGGTCTTCTGTGAAGGGATGGTTTGTTCCTCGCCCTACTAAAATTCAAGATCGTTCTGGGAAGAGGAACCTTGTCCCGACTGCAGTTATCCCATTAAAGATCTAAAATAATATTATGGATGGTATCGCAAATATTGCTCAGGGTATAACTAATATATTTTTAAAAACCTTTAAATAGCTTTCGACCAATCGTCCTTTGATGTTCCCCGAGGGTATTGAAGTGTTGGGCTTGATAATCTTGTTCGTATTTGGGATAGGTTTATTGATCTACAGGATACCTCTCTTTTGGGATGAACAAAAAAACAAATTGTTCAATGATAATCTCTTTATGCTGGGTCTGATCTCATCATCCTTTTCGGGGGTGATATTGCTGATATATTTCTTACAGATATCTGCTCTGTTTTTCTTCCTGTGGCTGATCTTCTTTGTCGTGCTGCTGCTTACTTACGATCCGGAGAAGGATGAAAAAAGCATACAACGGTTCGTGAAGAAATTGAAAAAGGTCGAAAAAAACGAGAAGATAAAGATATGGGATCTTTTTACGGGTAAGATGATCTATAAACTGATCTTACAAAGAGGTCCGGAGTATGCGGCAAAAGTCTTCTCTTTGCAATATTTCATCGTATTTTTTTTATCTTTCAATCTAACGATGTACTTGATCTCAGATATGAAGCCGGCATATATGCTTTGTAATCTCTCACTTTTTGCCGTTTTGGCATCTGTTAGCATCTATCCCAAGCAAAAAAAATTGTATGAGATCTATCTTGAAAACTACGAAGAACCATATACTGAAGACTATTTCGGAAAGTGAGGTTGACTACCGTTCTGTGAAGGTGGAGCTGCCTTCTCCCCCGCCCACATCCACTCCGCTGGCCGCCGCCATCCCCCGACGGCCTGCTCGTGAACTATAAAACACCGATATATATTCAAAGTTACCACCTCTGTGAGGGATCATCTTCCCAGGCGTTATATACTTGCGATGTTTTCTGAAGTCATCAGGATCTGATGGCAAGAGGGTCGATTAACCCATTCAAAACACCAACAGCGGACCGTTGACCCGCAGCCATTCCTTCCGCTTTTTTGTAACCTGGGATAAGCGACCGTACTTTACTCTAGAAGGTATAGGGGACATTAACGATCTATTATTTATGGGCCGGTATGATATACAAAAAAACTAAATATGTACT
>PUPH01000064.1 GCA_003553085.1 Thermoplasmata archaeon | reverse complement strand
GTCTACGGCGATGAAGATACGTTAGAGGATGTGGTGTTCTCGGTGCAGGATAGGGACTTCGAAGGACTCAGGGCCGAGTCGCCGCCGATCACCATGGAAATAGAGTGGGAGAACGAACCACCGGAGTACGTCGGAGGGCTGCACAGCCGAGTGGTGATGCCCGGAGAGACCTGGGAGGTGAACCTGTTCGACCACTTCACGGACAGGGAAGATCCGTACAACATGACGTTCAGTACGAACAAGGACGAGATAGACCTGGATTCCAGCACAGGGAACGCGTCCTGGACCCCGGAAGCCCCGGGAGATTCACTCAGAGATATCACGTTCTATGCCCACGACGCAGATGATCCGGAACTGATCACCGGTTCTCCATCCTTCAGCCTCATAGTACCGCTGGACGACCACGGGCCCTTCGGGTGGATAGAATCGCCTCAGACAGGAGAGAGTTTCTACACCGGAGATAACATCGAATTCGTGGGAGAAACGAACGCCACGGAGGGTAACATCACCTACGAATGGAACTCCAACATAGACGGTTTCCTATCCAGCAGCAGCCGATTCACAACATCCCTCGGCGAAGGTGAGCACCAGATCAGTTTCAGGGTGCGGGACGATAGGGGTGAATGGTCCGAATACGACACCATAGAGATCACCGTATTGGAGAGGGTGACCGTCGAAGAAGAGGACGACCGTATGTGGATACACGTAGGTCTAGTACTGATGATCATAGGTCTGTCCATGAACTACGCAGTGTACGAGCTCAAATCCAGGAGAGGAGATGGAGATGGATGACCTAGTGAAGAAGATCTCGAATTACAGGACATCTTTGGACATACCCAAGGTGCTGGGAAACTTACTGCTGGTCGCCATGGTATTGATACTCGCATCCAGGGCGGTATCCTACGCAGCGGGTGATGAAGCCATAACACCGGTATCCGTGGTGTCCAGCGGCAGTATGGAGCCGGTGATGCACAGGGGAGACGTGATCATGTGGACCCCCACGCCCATAGAGTCGATAAACGAAGGGGACATAGTGGTATTCCGCAGTTCGGCCAGGGACGGAGAAGTGATCTCTCACAGGGTCATAGAGGTTCGGGAACGGGACGGGAGAACCGAACTCATCACCCAAGGTGACGCAAACGAGTACCCCGACCAGGAGGGACCGCACTACCCGGAACGTCCCATCACTTCGAACAACCTACTCGGAAGGGTGGTCAGCATAGGCGACCTGCCCATGAGGATACCTCTGATCGGACACCTTTGGCTCGGTACCAACCAGTATATCGGCGCCGCCTTGGCCAACATGGGAGGAGGGGGCTTGCTCATGCTGGTACCTCTACTGACCGCCGGAATGATGATACTCGGGACCATACTGATGCTGCCGGAAAAAGACGATGATGAAGAAGGTAAGCTCAAACACCTTATATTGGGTGACGACGACGATAAGATTCACCCGCTGAAGGTATTCATCATACTGGTGCTAGCGTTCTCATTGGTGATCATCGTCCCGTCCATGAACAGTATGGAGGAACACTCGATCTCCGTGGGGGTGCAGCAGGAGGCGGATCCCGCACAAGAACAGTTCTCCAGGGTGAGACCCGGGCAGACCATCTACGGGAACCACTCCATGACCAACTACGGAGTGATGAGCACTAGGGTTTACATCTACTCAGAGAGTGAACAAGGATGGATGGAGCTGGGGGAAGATTACACCAGTATCGACAGCGCCGACTCCATGCGGGTACCGTTCAGCATCACCGTACCGGAAGACACTGAGAGGGGAACCTACTCCTTCCAAATAAAGAATCACTACTCACCATTCTGGGCGTTATACCCTGACGGGTTCGTTACCAACATCCTGGAAGATGACCCAGAAAGAGGTGCGTTGACCATGGACATACTCACCGTACTCATATTCTCCTCCCTGTCCATGGGAGTCATGATCGTAGCCTCCCTTGCATACGACGAGATAGTACTCTGGAAGGAATACTATAAAGCGAAAAGAGAGAGGATAAAGAATAAAAGATCACGGTTGAAAGATATCTACATAAGATACACGGACTGGTTGAGGGGAGTCGATATCGTGGACTTCGATCTACTACCGTGTCTGAAAGCAGCCTCGGTGTCCCTGATAGCTTTCCCAATAGCACTGCTTTGGCCCGATCTATGGTTGTTACTGCTGACGGTACCGCTCTCAGCGGCTTTGGCCTACCTGTTAGGATGCAGGTGGAGAGCCGAACACTACACAACTGCTTTGATCGCATCCGGTATCACAGTGGGAGCGGTGTACATGGTACCGCTGCTCAGAGCTGTAGATCCTATGGGTCAGATCTCAGTACTCCTCATCGGTCTAGCCATCATGATGATCATACTGGTCATGCTTTCACCACTTGTTCTCCTCTTCTCTTACCTTACCTCTAAGAGTATCCACAGTATGAGTGAAAGTAAAAGGCCGACATCACACATGAGCGACCTGTAAATTTTGGTAGGATAACGAAAAGATAATTACCCAACAATCACGTTCACCCCATGAAGAGGTGTATTCGCTGAAGAAGAAATCTCTTGTATGCCCCGTGTGCAACACAAATATCCCTAACGACGTAGAGGAGTGTCCAGGCTGCGGTATGGACAAGATAATCATCGAACTAGAGGACGACCACGAGACCGATGAATACGTCGAGGAGTTGGAAAAACTACTAGACGGTGAGCCGGAAGAGGATATTTTCTCCGATCTAGAAGAAGAACTGGGTGAGGAAGAACCTTTCTCAGAAACTGAAGTCATGGAAGACGAGCTTTCGCTGGGCGATCTAGAAGAGCCGACTTCAGAAGAGGATGATCTTTTATCTGAACTGAGTGAGCTGGATGAGCTGGTACAGGAAGATGATGATTACGAACTAGAACTTGAGGAGTTGGAAAAAGAACTGTCGTTGGATTTAGAAGAAGAACTAGATGAGGAACTTGGACTGGAAATAGAGGAAGAACCAGATCCGGATACGGAACTCGGACTGGAAATAGAGGAAGAAGTGACTTTCGAATGCCCTGTATGTGGTCAAGAGGTGGAAGAAGAACACACCACCTGCCCCTCTTGTGAGGCGGTCTTCGAGGAAGATGATGTACTGGAAGAGCTGAGCATACTAGAAGAAGCTTTGAAGGAAGAAGAGGAACCCAAGCTCTCTGAGGAGCAGCAGGAAGTCATGGATATCATCGATGAGATCGAAAGGTTCTGCACCGATCTGAAAAGCAAGGACATGGATATCGGCGTGGTGAACAAACTCAAAGCAGAGATGAAAGAGAAGATGTATGGCGACGATATAGAGTCCGCATATAGGCTCGGGCTGGAAGCCATCAGCCTGTGTGAGAACATGGAGCGTTTCTTGAACCGGGCTGGAAAACTCAAGAGTGAACTCGAGCTTTTCAGAGAAAAAGGCTGGAACTACGAACCATACTTTAAGGAACTGGAATCAGCAAAAAAGTCGGTAGAGTCCGGATTTACCAAACGAGGTATGGAGGTACTGGACGAGATGCTGGAAAAGGTCCAGAAGAAGAAAGATAGTTACCGAGATCTTCATAAGAAGAAAGAGGAGATAAACGAAGTGGTCACCGGGTTGAATTCGATACTGAACTCGGCGAAGAGATTGAAGATGCCTCTTGCCGAAGAGAGAGAGCTCATCTCCAATGCACTGGTAGCCTCGAAGACCGGTGACGTTCAGAAGGCTTTGAACTGGTTGTTAGATGCCAGGGAACAGGCACTAGATAAGATCGAAACAAGGATATCCGACGATATAAGTCACCTTGAAGAACGTGTCCGCGAAATAGATGATCATAATTTGGAAGATATGCTGATGAAGGCCCGGGATGCAAAGATAGATGCAGATTACTCACTAGCGGCGGATTATATAACTCGAGCGAGGAGGGGCGTACAAGATAGGTCTGGAGAGAGCGATGGAGAGATGGCTAAATTCAAAGATCTGATCGATGCGGCGGAATCAATAGGTGTGGATTGTACCGGTGTTAAAGGATACTACGAACGTGCGGTCAGAGAAGAGAATAGAGAAAGAAAGAAAGTTTACTTGGAAAGCGGTAAAAAAGCTCTAACTAAGCGGTTGCCGCCTATGCTGCAGAGGGCAATGAAGGAAGGACTGATAAAACTAGAAGAGGCAAAATCAGAAGGACAGAACATATCCAAACCCGTCACCTACCTGAAGCAGGCGAACCTTAATGTGAAGAAGAAGGACTACATCAAAGCCTTAGAATACATAAATGTATTCAACCGGTCAATAACCAAAGAGGAAAAGAAGCCTAAAAAGGCAGAGTACGTTAGACAGAAGAAAGTTATCCGTGAAGAGAAGGAACCCACTAAACAGGTACGAGTCAATAAGAAAACCACTCTACCCCATAGACTTAACAAAGCTTCCACATATCTGATCGCGGAAAAGAACCCGAACACTGCTTTCAGGATGTTCAAGAAGGAGTTGAATAAGGGTATGAGTGGAGTGTGTGTTACCAGGCAGTATCCTGTAAAGGTGAAGTCGAAGTACAACCTCGAGGATATTCGGATATTATGGTTATCCAATATAGATCAGAAGGACGCTTTCAAACCGAAAAATCTTGAAAAACTCAGCCTTGAGATAGAAAAGATCCTCAGCAGAGGGAGCGGATTGGTGCTCTTGGATGGGGTGGAATATCTCATCTCTAACAACGACTTCAGAACTGTTTTCCACCTTATACAGTCCATCAAAGATCAGGTTGCCGTAACGGGCTCTATCTTGATAATCACAGTTACACCGAGCACCTTAGAGGAACATCAGATGGATCTTCTAGAGAAGGAAGTCGATGAAACCTACGTGATCTGATTATCACACTCAGTTGTTCAACATATTCAACCAAGGATCCATTCCAGAGCTTTGAAAGGTCTCTTTTGCACTCGAAATACGTTCCTCATCTTTCAAAAATTTTCCCAAATACAATCGGGTCTTGGCTAGCTCAAGTTCAAAACCACTTTTCTCTAATGTGTATTCTGCAGATTTCAACTCTTCCAAGCCTTTCTCTTTATCTCCTTTCAGTAGATAAGCTCTTCCTAGTGTGCGACGGGCTATGGCTTCCTCCCTTACCGATCTTATCTCCTCAGTTATCTCTAAAGCCTTAACACAAAATTCCTCACTTCGCCCGACTGATCCCTCCTCCACATATAACTCACCCATGGCAGCGTATGTCTCTGCAATCTGAGCTTTATCGCCACATTCTTCGGACGCTTCTAAGCTTTTCTGATAATGTTCCAGTGCTGTACCTAGATCACCCTTAAGTTTACAGATATTACCCAAACTTCTAAGGTTTATCGCTCTGCAAAAATTCTCCCCCATCTCTTCAACGATCTCAAGGCTCCGTTTGTGATGATCGATAGCATCGTCGAAAGCACCTTTCTCTGAATAGATCAAGCCTAAGTTAACCATAGAAAGTGATATCCCGTATTTGTCTCCAGTTCTTTTTTTTCTATGGTAACTGTTCATATGATATTTTATCGCCTTATCCAGCTCGGCTTTATGATAGCAAGCCCTTCCGATGTTGTTCAATAAAGCGGTCTTAAGGGATATATCTCCCACCTTATCGTTGATCTTTAGTGCCTCATCGTAGTATCGAAGGCTTCGGTCTATATCGATACTTTCGAACAATATCCCCATGTTGTTCAAAGTCTTGGTCAGCGGTCTTAACCTTCCTTCTTCCCTTCGTATCTCTTCAGCCTTCTTCAGATACTTCTCGGCATCTTCGTAATCCTGGACATAGAAACATAATGTACCAAAATTATGGTACGCCTGGGCGATAGCTGGAAGATCTTCGATCTTTTCAGCGGTATCGATCTGCTGTGTGAAGATCTCTTTTGCTTTCTGGTATCGAGAGAGCCTTAAGAATATCCACCCTTTTTTATCCAGAAGACGGGTTTTAGATTTAGATTCTCTGATATCCAACTCCAGGCCTCTCTCTACCATCTCCAGGGCCTTTTTATATTCTCCTTGCTCTTCAAAATTCATACTTATCTCGCTGTAGATCTTCTGTTTTCTTAGCAAGTCCTTTGAAGCCGCCAAAGCCTTGTATAGATACTCTCTTGCCTCTGGATACCTACCTAACAACGAACATGCTTTGGCGATCCTTTCATATATGCAGACCAGGTCGATGTCTTCTACCTTATCCGCTAAAGATAACGCCCCTTTATATGCGTCTATGGCATCTTCGTGAGAATACATCTTTTCAGCCTGCTCCGCCGCTTGGATCAGATCATGCAAGGCGGGTTCGTACATCTCAGCCTTCAGATGATGATCTGCCATGGTATGGTGATCGACCTCCTTATCTCCACGGAGAGCTTCAGCCACTTTACCATGCATGGTTTTCCTTTCCAACCATCTGCCTATACCGTTGTAAACTATGTCTTTGATCACTCTGTGAGAAAAACGGAGGTGATCCTCTTCTTCGATCCATAACCTGTTCTGCAGCAGTTCGTCCATGGCATCCAGCAGCTCCATCTCATCTCCTTCGAATATTTCTTTTAGCAACTCGTAGCTGAATCTATCCCCGATAACACTACCTATCTGTAATATATACCTCGCTTCATCGCTTAGACGAAATGTCCTTCTTTCTACAACATCTTGTATGAGTGGTGGTAGTTTAAATCCCTCCCAATCATCTGGAAAACCGTCGGTCACGAATCCTTCTTCATGTAGATGAAGAACGATCTCTTTTATGAACAGCGGGTTACCCTGGGTAACTCCGTGTACCTCCTTGATAAAGTCATCCGGTACCTCCCCTACTCCAAATATTTGTCTGACCATCTCACCGGTATCCTTCATATCCAGTGGACATAATTCAAATTCAGAGTAGATTTTCTTCCTCGACATCTGTTGTTTTGTATCTAAAAATCCATCTCCAGGTAGTGCATCACCCGGGCGATAACCTCCTACGAACAGCACAGGAAGATCTTCGATCCGATCCGCTAGATAATGGAACATGTTGAGAGTACCTTTATCCGCCCAATGGATATCGTCTAATACCACCATCACAGGTCGGTTCGCCGATAATCCTTTGATCCATTCGGCTGTTTTATAAAAGTATGCGGTCCTATAAGCAGCCAGCATCCCCCTATCTTCCATCTCTCCATTACCATCGGAGACTGAATGCTTCAGAGGTGTATCATCACGATCTTTGAAAGCCCGGCGGAAGGGAGAATATGGTGTGGAGTCCCCGGGTTTACATGCGCTGTGAAATATCAAGAAATCTTTGGACGATGCGATCTTTTCGATCTCATGGAGCAACCTCGTTTTTCCTATGCCAGGTTCCCCAGAGATGAAGATAGTGTTCGATCTCCCACCTTTCACTTCATCTAAGATCCCGACCAATCCGTTCAGTAATTCCCTACGCCCAACGAAGGGGCAGACCTCTTCATCTCTTGACATCTTCACCTACTCTAAGCGACTTAAATTGTTTCAGCATACATGATATGATTCTTCAAAGATATATAGATTGCGCGCATTTAACAGCCCAAACTAGATCCTGATACACCCTTTGTCATCTCTAGAGGTCTAAAAATCGAAAGATATATATACTAAAGCACTATCCGTGAGTTGATAACTATGTGTGAGAGGAAGAAGAAGATACTCAAACAGATAGACGAGATAATCGCAGAGATAAAGGAAGCTTGATTTTTTACCTGCGGTTATCTCGTTAAATCCTTTCTAATAACTTCCTCTTCGTATTATGATGGTCAGCAACCATATCCCCATTAGAACGGATACTAAAAAAATGTAGGGGCCGAATAGAACATGCTCGCCGGACATCACCACCAGCGCGGAGCCGATTATTATAGCTGCGGTGATTATGGTGTAGCTCAATAGGTTGGATATGGTCTCCAGTCTGCCCTCGAGCTCCCTCAGACCCTTATGCTCGATTGTGACCGCGAAGTCCCTCTCCTCAAACCTTTCCAATACATCGTTCACTTTCCCTGGTAGGTCAGAGAGTAGTCGGTGGTAATCTCTAGCACTGGTGAACAGAGATTTTAGCTGAGCCTTGGGTCCATACCTCTGCTGAATTATCTCGACTATGACGGGTTCCGCCGCTTCGAAGAAGTCGAATTCAGGGTCCAAAGCACCACATATCCCCTCGGTTTCGATCAAAGCCCTCTCCATCAACAGAAAACTGGGTGGCAAGGATATGTTGTGCTTGTTTACGATCATCATGATCTCTTCGTTGGCACCTTCCCGGAACATTATGTCCTCCTTTCGCTTGTACAGTTCCAGTATGTCCTCTATGTCCCACTCCAGTTCTTCATGGTCGAACTCGCCGTGCTGCACGCTCAACTCCAACAGGGCATCCTTGACCCGCCTGGTATCCCCCTTAGCCATGGCCATGAAAAGGTCTATCAGTTTCTTGCGCTTCTCGACCGACAGTCTACCCACCGCACCGAAATCGAAGAACACTATCTTGCCGTCGGGACAGTAATAAATGTTACCAGGGGATGGGTCCGCGTGGAATATTCCATGGATGAAGAACTGTCTGAGCATGGCCTGGGCAAATTTTGTTGCCAGTGATCTTTTGACTTCGGGGGATAGATCACTGTCTATCGCGTGTCTCATGCTCTTCCCTTGGATGTGATCCAGGACCAACACCTTGCGGGTCACATACTTCCAATGAACTTCGGGGATCACCACGTCGGGATCGTCCTTGAAAGCTTCATAAAATCGCTGGGCGTTCCGTGCCTCTATGGTGTAGTTCAACTCCTTTTCCAGCATCTTCTTGAATTCTTCCACCGTATCTTGAGGATGGTAAACCTCGCTTTCAGGCACCCACTTCTCTATGAGTTCCGCTATCTTTTTTATGAGAGCCATGTCAGCACGAACACGATCTCTTATGTTCGGCCTCTGCACCTTCACGACCACCTCCGATCCATCCTTCAGTTTGGCTTCGTGTACTTGTCCGATCGAGGCCGAGCCCAGTGGGGTATTGTAGAATTCTTCAAATATCTTGCCGAGAGGAGCACCTAGTTCTTCTTCTATGATTTTCCTTGCATCCTCCGCAGGGTAGGCACTGACGTGCTCGTACAGCTTTCTTAATTCGTTGGCGAACTCGACGGGTACGAGATCCGGTCTCAAGGCAAGGAACTGACCCAATTTGATGAACGTTGGTCCCAGATCTTCCAGCAGCTTACGCATCTGCTCTGAGTCCATCGTTTCCATCTGTTCGTCCAGTTTTCTCTCTAGATTGGTTCTTGATACAAAACTCATCAGACCAAGTTCTCGGAGAAAGTCGACTAAGCCATGTTGAACCAATATTTTGGCTATCTCCTTCATTCGCTGTATTTTACCCGTCCATTTCATCGTCAAGACCGATATAAACAGCGTATATTTTATAATTTGTTCTCACCTCCACCGAATTAGGGAGCCATGGTTGGGAAAAGATATAAATATAACCACCACTTCGGCCCCAGTAGAGAGGGTTGCAGGGACTCACTTTTTTTACCTCCTCAACCGAGAAAGCCCTGCAACCTTCGTTCTCCTCTTTATCGGTTATAAAACAGTACTACATGTGAAAAAAATTGTTAAATAGACCCTGCCGTATCAAGCAGGCGTGAAGAAGATGACACGACCCGAACCTTTCAGGATCAAGATGATAGAACCCCTCAAACGTTTATCAAGGGAGGAAAGAAAAGAGAATATCTCATCCAGGGGATACAATGTATTCAAATTGAACTCCGACGAAGTTTTTATCGATATGCTCACCGATTCGGGCATGTCCGCCATGAGCGATGCACAGTGGGGGAAGATGCTCACCACGGATCAAGCCTACGCGGGTAGTGATTCTTACGCAGCGCTAGCCGAAGCGGTATCCAACATCTTCGGCTTCGATACGTTCGTCACCGTTCATCAAGGAAGAGCTGCTGAAAATCTACTATTTTCAACACTGGTCAAAGAAGGTGACTATGTACCAAATAACATGCACTTTGATACCACCTACGCCAACGTCAAGCACAAGGGTGGAACACCGGCAAATCTGGTGGTGGACGATGCATACTATCCTGGAAAACCCGGCGATTTCAAGGGCAATATGGACATCGATAAACTCAAGGATTTCATAGAAGAAAAAGGGAGCGAAAAAATACCGGTGATAATGCTGACGATCACTAACAACACTGCCGGTGGTCAGCCTGTATCTATGGAAAATATCAAAGCGGTCAGTGAGGTAGCGGCAGAACACGAGATCCCATTCTTCCTAGATGCCTGCAGGTTCGCTGAGAACGCCTATTTTATCAGGACCCGGGAGAAAGGTTACGAAGAAAAAGATATAAGGGATATCGTCAGAGATATGTTCTCCTATGCCGATGGATTCACGTTCAGCGCAAAGAAAGACGGGTTGGCAAACATCGGCGGAATACTCGGAACAAGGGACGAAGAGCTGCATAAAAGGTGCGTAGAATTGGGTATAATAATAGAAGGATTCCCCACCTACGGCGGTATGGCATGCAGAGACCTAGCGGCCATCGCCCAGGGGATGTACGAAGCCACCGAACTGGACTATCTACGATACAGGAACCAGCAGGTAGAATATCTTGGAGACAAGCTCATAGAAGCCGGGGTGCCCATAACTAGGCCTGTGGGAGGACACGCCGTTTTCATAGATGTGAAGGAGTTCCTACCACACATACCCCAGGTCCAATTCCCTGCCCAGTCTCTTACCGCAGAACTGTACATAGAGGGAGGTATAAGGGGTGTGGAACTGGGTACCAGCGCCTTCGGGGAGACGGATGAAGAAGGCAATGTTATACCTGCTCCGTTAGAATACATGAGGTTGGCTATACCCAGAAGGGTCTACACCTTGAATCAGCTCGACTACGTTGCCGAGTGTGTTGCCAAGCTATACGATAACAGGGACGATATACAGGGGCTCAGGAGAACCTATGCTCCCGAACTCCTAGGGCACTTCATGGCGGAGTTCGAACCGATAGAGTGAAAGATTATATAGGCCTTGAACGATGGTGTGAATGGTGGCCTGATCATGGGTACCTCCGTTATAATCAAAAAATTGTTCACGTTCTTCGTGGCTATATCATTTATGACGTTCATCGCTGGAGGAGAGAGCGATAGACCGGATTTGAGGGCCACTGAAGAAGAGGGATCGATCCTATTGGAGTGGGATCATACTGGAGATGGTGTTACTGGGTATCGTATCTATCGAGGGTTGACCGAAGATTCCCGATACCTCTACACGGAACTAGATGATCACGAAGGTCGCTCGTACAGAGACGAAGAAGTGGAGGTAGGACGAACATACAGATACTGGATCACAGCTATCCAAGGGGATGCAGAATCCCGATGTTCTGAGACCGCTTATGCTACCAAACAGGGAAGGAATGTACCTACTGAACCTACCGATGTCAAAGCATATCCCAACGATTCCAGCGTTACGATCAGGTGGGATCTACCTGAGGACGACGGTAACAGGGATATCAGAAATTATAAATTGTACAGAGCTGAAGAGGGTGAAGATTTCGTAGAGCTACATAGCCTTGGTACCGTTTATCAATACAGAGATAATTCAGTACAGAACGGTATAAGATACAGATATCGTGTATCAGCAAGGAACGTTGTGGGATGGGGGGCGGAGAGCGAGTCCAACGAAGTTTATCCCTCCGCAGACGTAGAACATCCCGATAGGCCCACAGATCTACTCGCCTACCCAGGTTCAGAGCATGTAGAGTTGATCTGGGGGGATCCTGAATACGATGGGGGGTCTTCGGTTTACAATTATAGAGTGTATAAAAATGGAGATCTGATAGCAACAGTTGATGACAATCACTACAGAGACCACCACCCCGCTGGATCGAATACTTACTACGTCAGTGCGGTGAACGCAGCCGGTGAAGGCCATCCATCCATGGAAAAAACGACGGAATCTCATGGAAGACCGTATAGCGATCTATCGATCACTTATGAAGCAAGAGATGGTTCAATACGGATCTCATGGGAGTCCGAAGGCTCTTTCATCGTGTATCGTGGGCACTGCGACGAGGTACTCGTGCCCCATGAAGTCGTCAACGACAGCGGTTATACCGATAACGACGCTGAATATGGAAGAAGGTACTACTATCGAGTGGCTGCGTTGGAAGACGACCATATAGTGGCATACTCAGATATCATCGGCGCCACGGCAACAGAAGTGGTAGAAGTGGAAGAAGACGGTCATTTATCTTCGACCATGATAAAGATCCTGCTGGTCATGCTGGCCATCGGGGCAGCCAGTGCTTCAGTATTCACATTCTATTTTATCAAGGGCCCCAAAGGGCCGGATATCTAGTTCACTCAAAATACAATCTAGCGCCCCAAACAAGGGCCATCTGCATGATAGGTATGGCACCGATGAACTCGGGGATAGCTAAGCCAATATCATAAGGGATCGTGTAAACCAGATATACTGCTGCCAGGCTTAAACCGACGCTGGACAGGAAGAAGATACCCCACATCGGTTCGGTGAAATCCAGCATCTGATCTATACCAACCAAGGTTATACCTGCTATCGCCAATGCATAGAACGCTATGGCAACGTAGATATGAGGGGTGGTTCCTTCAGGGAATATCCCTATCAAAATCAAAAAGATCATCCCTGCGGTAAAGAGAGAAACGCCCAATACACCTACCCTGGTCTCTATCAACCTGAATATCGCCATGGCGAAAAGGAATCCTAAGATACCTGCCAGCACAAGACCTACATTGAAGATGTTGCTGTAGGATGCACCTGCTTCACCTAGGTTGCTCAAAGGTTCATCGTACCACCTGAACCATTCTCGGTTGAACAATATCGCTACACCGATAAATATGTACGCTATTATCGGGGCCGCCATGCCACATACCCCTCCGATCTCTTCGGGGACCAAATCCTCTATATCCATCAAATCCATATTAAGGCCTCCGTATTATGTCTTGGAATAAGGTTGGTGGAATAAAAACTTTGTCAATCCAGTACATCATGGTTAAATATCATATATCCGTTACAAAACCATGACCGTATTTTTTCTCGTAAGGCATGGAGAAACGAGATGGAACCGCCAAGGAAGGATGCAGGGACGGAAAGACTCCCCTCTAACAGAAACAGGAGTAGAACAGGTCAGGGATTTGAGGGAAACGTTGAACGAGTTCGACCTAAAAGCCGCTTACTCCAGTACCGCCGGCAGGGCTCTTCGAACAGCAGAGATATTGCTTGAAGATAGGGAACTTTCCATAACAAAAGAATCGGATCTAAAGGAGATCGATCTCGGTGATTGGGAAGGAAAAAAGTTCGACCACCTAAAAGAAGCCTATCCCAAAAACTTCCAGATGTTTTGGGAGGATCCAGAAAAATACATACCGCCGGGGGGAGAGACAGTAGAAGAGGTGCAAGAGAGAGGACTGCGTGTTTTGGAGGATATCCATCGTAAGTATCCTGATGAAAATGTCCTCGTGGTCTCTCATTCCTGCATACTGAAGGCCATCCTACTACATCATTCAGAACGTCCGATCAAGGATCTGTGGAAACCGCCGGAACTGAAACCCGCTAGTTTGACCTTACTCGACTCCACCACATCTGAGGTATCTTATCACCATTAATCTAATATGATGGTCTTACGATACCGGAGATGATGTATCATCTGGAATGTAAGTACCTTCTGAAAAAGGGAGAAGATTTCATAATCAGCGATGGGAGAGCAAGATTACTGGAGTTGGTGGAGGATACCGGTTCCATAAGCGAATCCGCTAGGGAATTGGACATGTCCTACAGACACGCTTGGGGTATAATCAAGAAGATAGAGGAGACTGTCGGTGAAAAACTGGTCGAGACACACAGAGGGGGTAAAAACAAAGGGGGTGCGGCTTTGACGGAGGATGGGAAGGATCTTCTGGAGTGCTACCACGAGTTGAAAGATAAGCATGAAGGAAAGGTTTACAGGAACCCAGCTCTGACCGTAGATGGAGTTTTGGTAGAAGATGATAAGGTACTATTGATCAAAAGAAAGAACGAACCGTTCAAGGGCAGATATGCTCTTCCGGGTGGATTCGTCGAGTACGGTGAAGTTGTGGAAGATGCAGTGGTGAGGGAGTTCAAGGAGGAAACTGGACTGGATTGTGTAATCAGAAGGTTGTTAGGAGTATATTCCGACCCCGATAGAGATCCGAGAGGCCATACCGTCTCCATAGTGTTCGAACTGGAGAAGACCGGGGGTAGATTGAAAGCGGATTCCGACGCTGAAGAGGTCGAGTTCCTCCAACTAGATTCTCTTCCAGCGATGGCGTTCGATCACGACGAGATCATCGAAGATCACTTACTTTCTACGGGTGATCAACCTGTATCGAACATCCGTACCCTTAAGTGAACGAGCTATACTGTTCACTAATTCTCCGTACTCAGCAGGAGTGTTGTATTCCTTAGCAAAATCGTACTCGCCGACCACGGGCTCAAATCCGATATCTTTCAGCTTTTTTATCACGACCAGGGGGTCAACACCATCACTCTGGAAATATAGTTCAATATACAGTTTCATACCCCTTTGATAACTGACTCCCTTTATTTATCCCTTGTGGTGGGAAGATTTATAGGTTAAATATCTATGTCGGTTACGATGGTAAAGCGGCATCACAGGAAGATAGCGCGGAGACGGATGGACCATCTGTTCGAACTGGCCAAGATGGCTGCAGTATCCGGTGAGATGGACAGAGCGGATCGATACGTTGAGATCGCAAGGCGTATGGGTATGAGATACAATGTTCCTCTACGTTCGTATCAGAAAAGGAGGGTCTGTAAAAGGTGCTATTCATACCTCCATCCCGGAGTGAGCTGTCGGGTCAGGTTGAAAGACGGTATGGTGATAACCCTGTGTAAAACGTGTAAAACCATCAATCGATTTGTGTACGATCAAAGGTGAATATGATGGATGATGAAAAAGCTAAAAAACTCGGTCAAAGTATAAAAGCGAATTTACAGGTGGGAAAAGACGGTATCTCGGAAGGGATGGTAGATGAGATAAACAAACAGGTCGAAGACAAGGGTCTGGTCAAGATCAAGGTCCTGCGCAACAGCCCATATCTTGAGATGGAAGAGGCCGTTGACGAGATCCACGATCACTGTAAGGCAAGGGTTGTTGAAGTAAGAGGGAGGACCGTTCTACTCACCGAGAGAAGATCTTAGAGGGAACTGGGAACAGGAGTCAGCTTTAAATCAACCGCTACATGGATCTTCGTTGCTGAGTAAGTCCTAACTTCTCTCAGATCGAGTATCTCAGTCTGATACCCGCAAGCTTTCGCTAGATCCTTCAAGTGTTCTATCATATATTCTACATCCTCCTCTTCCACCATATCGTAATGATGTATGTACCCTCCATGGGACTTTAAACATGAAAGTGCGTTTTGGAAAAAATCACGGGCGGAGTGTGGAAGGTTCATTATGATCCTGTCCGCCTTGATATCAACGTTCCTGGCATCGGCTTCCATGGTATATACTATCTCTTCCACTTTGTTCCTCTGGACGTTCTCCTTCAGGAGGGATACCGCTTCAGGGTTCAGATCCACGGCGTGCACCTTTTTTACATCCGTGTGCTTGGCGATCAGTATGCTGTAGGGACCCACACCTGCGAACATATCCAGAACTCTCTCCCCGGGGGACACCTGCTGTACCACTCGCCAGCGCTCGGTGGCCAGGCGGGGTGAGAAGTAAGCCTTGGATAGGTCCACTACGAACTCCGAACCATGCTCCTTGTGCACCGTACGGGTCCTCTTTTCTCCTGCTAGGTAAACAACGTCCCGTACCCTCAACTCACCTTCCACACCGCTGTCTTCCAGCACGACGTTGACGTTGCTGTGGAGGCTCAAGAGTGCCTCTCCGAGCTCTACTCTGTATGGTACCAATTTATCGGGTACCTTGATCACCGCGATATCTCCTACGATCTCATAGCTAGACGGTATCTGGTCCTCAAGGCCTTCAGGAAGATCCAATACATCCGATAAGGATCTGGGGGGTGGCACCACCCTTTCCATATCTCTCTCCACCACCGGGTACCCCATATCTACTTCCTCTAAGATGGGCAGTAATAAGTGACCGTCCTCCGATCTGATCTTGTGTTCCTTTGATAGTACGGAACGGCGCAAAAGTTTTAACCGCACCTCTTCTCCTTCGCTCATCGGAACCTTGAGACATTTCATACGCAGGAGTGATTGACTTGGGAGAATTAATATTCATCGGTATGGGGATCTACGACGAGAAGGATATAAGTGTAAAGGGAAAGGAAGAGCTGAAGAATGCGGACAAAGTTTACTGCGAACTATATACATGCAGCCTGGCCGGTTCGGATGTGAAGTGCATCGAGAAGGAGTACGGTGTCGATATTGAAGTGCTGACCAGGGACCAGGTGGAGAGGGAAGAGATACCGCTTATAGAGGCTCAGGAAAAGAAGGTAGTATTCTTGACAGCCGGAGATCCCATGGCAGCTACCACCCACGTCGATCTTCGTTTAAGGGCTCGGGATCGAGGTATCGATACTTGGTTGATACATTCATCATCCATCTTTTCAGCCGCCGCTTCCGTACTAGGGGTACAGCACTACAAGTTCGGGAAGACCATAACTCTACCGTTCGCCGGTGAAAGGGAGTACCCTGCAAGTCCTTACCATGGGATAAAACAGAACATGGAGATGGGTCTGCACACTCTGGTACTCCTCGATATAAATGGTGAGGAACAGAAATACATGACGGTGAACCAGGGGACTGAAGTACTCATGGAACTGGAGGAAAGGTTAGGAGAGGGTGTGATCACTGATAAAACCATCATGGCAGGGTTGGCCCGGGTGGGTTCGAAGGAACCGGAACTCAAGGCAGGTCACCCAAAGGATCTATTAGATCACGACTTCGGCCCTGGACTGCACTGCATGGTGGTCTTCGGAGAACTTCACTTCATGGAGATCGACTCTTTGATAGCTCTGGCAGGTGCGCCTGAAGAGATATCCTATGATGAGTAAAAACCTCGATGAGACATGGTTGATGTCTGATCCGTTCACTCTCGAGCAGCCCGTTTTACATCGTATATCACTACTGCAGCCAGGATAGATACCATTAGTACGATGATCAAAAAACCCGGTGTATCATCCTCTTTTTCTACTTCCACTGTTACCTCATGATCACCGAATACGATGACGTGGTCTCCGTACTCCTTGAACTCGACTATGAATTCATTTTCTACGGTCTCTCCAGCAGGTACATTTAGTGAATAAACCACGGATCCATCTATCACGACATCCACGGATCCATCCATACCACCAACGTTCCTCGCGCTTACACTGATGGTGACCTCGAGAGGCTCCTCACCACTTGTTGGATCCACATCTAGTGTGAAGTCGGTGAGTTCGGCTTCCTCTATGTCTTCGGCTACCTCGACGGTAAATGTCTCTTCACCCCAACGGATGAGGTAATGACCAGCATCGTCGAATGTGTGTGATATGGTGTCTTCCCAGGTCTCACCGGCAGGTATAGTGAACTCTTCTTGTGGAACTTCATCTATGAAAAGTCTGGCTGTTTCGTTGGTTTCACCGATGTTCTGAACGCCTATGGTTACCTCTACATCCAATGGTGCATCTCCGCTTTCTGGATCAACGTCCAATTCCCAGTTCTCCAGACCCTCCGGTAGCGGTTCTTCAGCTACATTCACTACCTGTGATTCGGGGCCGAAATAAACAGTGTGATCACCGACGTCAAGGGTGTGAGTGAATGTGTCACTAGCTGAATCACCGGCTGGTACTGTGAGAGTTCCTACGACCTCATCGCCTACGATGATGTCCTCACTGATGGAATCTCCGGTTGGGTTACTCGCACTCACCTCTATGGAGATCTCGAGAGGTGCTGGACCGCTTGTCGGATCCACGTATAATGAATGGTCTTCGAGTTCTTCATCGGTCGGATCTACGAACAATGTTCGATTGGTAGTGATGGATCTCAACTGTCCGGAGAGTATCGATTCGAACTCGATATCATATACACCGTCTTCCCAACCACGAGTGACGTGTCCCGGTATGTTGACCGACAGATAGGAACTATCAGTGTAGATGTATTCGACATCTTTCGATCGCCATACGACATCACCATCATGATACACTGTGAATGTGGAAACATGGTCATCATCCATATGTAGATCCCTCGATAGTCTAAGAGGATACTCTTCGAACACTCTTACACGGATGTTAGCTTCTAAAGGATCACCCTGAACTATAGCTTCAGGTGCGCTCAGCCTACCATGTCGAATATGCCCTAAGTATAATTTATCTTCCCAGTGATCTAGTGCTAATGGGTATCCATCCTCGGGATAGAACCTATCCATCTCTATGATCTTGTTAGCGGTATCGTACCGAGTTATCATGAACGGTCCTTGTGATATCCAGGACAGCTCGTATTCTTCCTGCCAATCGATTATGGAATCGATCTCCGCTTCCAACTCACTCCAATCAGCTGCAATGGGTCCGCTGATGTATGCTGGGACTACCTCGTTGTCCTTTAACGCTTCGAGTGTGTTCTTGAAGTCGATGGTCTGAGATGAACTGATCCAGTGTACTTGGTTTGATTCAGCTAGACTACGCCACTCGTACCTATCATGTTCGGTAGCACCAGAATCTGCGTAATCCGTCTCACCCCTTAGATGGGTTGCTGCCTCATAAAGATGCCATGGATGTAGCGGCATCGTCGCATAGTAACCACAGATCTCTGATCTTGCAGGGAAGGTATAATCACCCCAGAAGGTGATTATCCCTTCTTCTGCATCCACGATCTCTATAGCTACTGTGTTATGATGACCGGTTCTGGTTTCTGTACCCCATGGACCATCGTAATGTTGATCTCCAAGAGCGCCCC